>JBCBEP010000303.1:0-1513 GCA_038528605.1 Pseudomonadota bacterium | reverse complement strand
TCCAGGGGGCACTGGGTGTTTCACGTGAAACACTGGCGAGGTTCGATGCCTACCTCGCCCTTCTGGAACGCTGGAACCCGCGCATCAACCTTGTCTCCCGACGGTCCCTCGGCGAAGCGTGGCAACGTCATATCCTTGATTCCGCTCAGCTTTTCGCCCTCGCGCACGACCGATCCGGCCTCTGGGTCGATCTCGGTTCCGGTGGTGGCTTGCCGGGCATCATCATCGCCATCATGGCGCGGGAGGATAAACGCTTCACCGTCCGCATGATCGAAGCAGACACCCGGAAAGCCGCCTTCCTGAACCACGCCATCGCCGAACTCGCACTTCCCGCAACCGTCGAAATCGAACGGATCGAGGCCGCAGCACCCGCCGAGGCCAGCGTCATCAGCGCCCGCGCCCTCGCACCACTCCCCCGCCTGCTCCAGCTTGCAGCACCTTTTGCGACGGCAAAGACACTCTGTCTCTTCCCCAAGGGCCGAAGCGCCCCCGCGGAATTGACCGAGGCGGAGGCCGCTTGGCATATAGACGCCACCGGGGTGCCGAGCCGCTCGGACCCGGACGGTTCAGTCCTCGTCATCCGGCAGTTTAGAGCGCGGGCATGAGCCTTTCAGAACCCGACGGGGGAGGCATGACGGCCATGCAGCCATCAGCGACGCGGCTCATCGCCATCGCCAACCAGAAGGGCGGCGTCGGGAAGACCACAACGGCGATCAATCTCGCGGCCTCCCTCGCGGAGCAGGGCTGCCGTGTCCTGATGATCGACCTCGACCCCCAAGGGAACGCCAGCACTGGCGTCGGCCTCTTCGCGGCCGATCGCGTGCATACCGCCTACGACCTTCTCCTCGGCGAAGCGGAAACCCGCGCCTGCATCATGAAGACACGCTACGAGCGCTTCGACGTGATCCCGTCCAGCACCGATCTTGCCGGTCTCGACGTGGAGCTTTTCGACGATCCCCACCGGGCGCAGCGCCTCCGCGACGCCCTCGCGCCGGATGCGCCGGACAGCCCGCTCCAGGCCTACGATATCGTGCTGATCGATTGTCCGCCCTCGCTCAACATCCTCACCGTCAACGCCATGACCGCCGCGGGCAGCGTCCTCGTTCCGCTCCAGTGCGAGTTCTTCGCGCTCGAGGGCCTCAGCCAGCTCCTCGCCACCATCCGCCGCGTCCAGCAGCGCCTCAATCCGGCGCTCGTGGTCGAAGGGATCCTGCTCACGATGTACGACCGGCGGAACAACCTCTCCTCCCAGGTCGCGGTGGACGTGCGGGAGACGCTCGGCCAGCAGGTCTACACCACCATCATCCCCCGCAATGTTCGCCTCTCCGAAGCGCCCAGCCATGCGGAGCCCGTGACGGCCTATGACAGCGCCTGCGCGGGCAGCGAGGCCTATCGCCGCCTCGCCGCGGAAGTCATCGCCGGACAACCCGGAACCGAAACCGCGCTCGAGGAGGCATCGCCGTGACCCGCAAGCCGGAACGCAAGGGCCTCGGCCGGGGCCTGTCCGCGCTGC
>JBCBEP010000302.1:0-1514 GCA_038528605.1 Pseudomonadota bacterium | reverse complement strand
GCGGTCGCCGGTGCCTACACATTGCGCTCGGCTCAGACCAAGAGCGTCTTCAATCTCAACACGGAGTTGCGCGCGGCCGTGCGGACGCCTGTCTCGCAGGACGAGGGCGGCCGTCTGCGGCGCCGGCTGGCGGAACGGTCCTGGTTGAGGCGGGCCTGGATCGGCTGGCGCATGCGGCATGACCCGCATTTGCTGCGCGCGTATTTCGGCACCGTCGGGCTCACCAATTTGCAGGTGCCCGCCTTTTCCTCGGTCTACTACGCGCTGCCACCGAACTTCTACACGCTGACCATAGCGATAGGGCCTGTGAGCCCGATGATGATGCCTGCGCCCGGAGGCGGTGCGGAACGGCGACAAATGCTGACTGTCGCCATGGCCGTGGACCACGCGCTTCTGGATGGTGTGCCGGCCGCGCAGTTCGGCCGAACCTTCGGCCAGCTCCTGGGGTCGGCTTACGGGCTGACTGAGGGCGCCCCCGGCCCCGCCCCCACCCCCGCCACCGCCGAGGACCCGTGACGAGGATGCCCATGGCAAACACCGATCGAGGACATTGGCTCTTCGGGCATGCCCGCGCGCTGGCGGCGTCGCCCCACAGCTTCGTTGCGGATCGAACGCGAGGCGGGTCCGGCGTCGCACCTTTCCGCATGGGGCCTAAGCGCTGGTTCGCTGTCGGCGCGCCAGAGCCTGCGCGTCAGGTGCTGACGGATCCCGACCATGCCTATCAGCGCAGTTTCCACTACGCGCGCGCGGGCGCCATCAATGGCGACGGCCTGATCCATGTGGACGGAGAGCCCTGGCGGGCTCGGCGGAGCCAGATGCTCCCCTTGTTCCGCAAGGATCGGATGGAGCGGCTTGGCCAGGCGACCTTGTTGGCCGGGCAGCGGCTCCAGGATCGCTGGAGAGATGCTGCCGCGCGGGGCGAGCCGATCGACGCCGTGGCTGAAGGGCGGCGGCTTTCCCTCTCGGTGATGAGCCTGGCGCTGTTCTCCGAAGAGATGTCCCCCGGAGATGCCGACCGGCTAGCGGCGCTCCTCGAACGCTCGCTGTTGCTCATGCGCATGCGGAACACCGGGGCGCTCCCCTTGCCCGACTGGATGCCCACGGCCCTCAACCGGCAAATACGCCGCGCGCGCACGGCACTGGACGGCTTTGTGCGCCCCAGGATCAGCGCGAGGCGCTCTGCCTCGGCCATGAATGGCGAGGCGCAGACAAGCCGCAGAGAGGGCGGAGAAGACATGCTCGATGGTCTCCTCGCCATTCGCGACGGCGACCGAGCACTGACCGATGAGGAACTGGAGGCTGAGGCGAAGACGCTCATGTCGGCCGGGTTCGAAACGACGGCGATCACTTTCGCATGGGCGCTTTGGCTCCTGGCCAACCACCCGGAGGCTCAGGCCCGGGCGCGAGAAGAGGCTTCGGCGGCCACAGCCGATGGCCCGCCCTCCTTGCAGGACCTGGAGCGTCTGCCCTTCCTCAAGGCTGTGATCGACGAGACGCTGAGACTTTACCCGCCC
>JBCBEP010000301.1:0-1518 GCA_038528605.1 Pseudomonadota bacterium | reverse complement strand
CGCACATGAAGAGTTACTCCGGTGTTCTTTCGCTGCTCGTTCTGGGTTCCGCCACCCGGTTCTCGTCCCCGGTTATTCGGCGGCTTTCTTTGCCTTGCGCCCCGCCAGCATGCGGCGGAGGAGGGAGGCGCGCCCGGGCTTCGTCACCTGGCGCGCGCGGGCGATGGCGAGGGCGTCCTCCGGCACGTCCTCCGTGATCACCGCGCCGGTGGAGACATAGGCGCCATCGCCCACCTTCACGGGCGCGATCAGCGCGCTGCCGGTGCCGATGAACGCCTCGCGGCCGATCTCGGTCCGGTGCTTGGCCACGCCATCGTAGTTGCAGGTGATCGTGCCGGCGCCGATATTCGTCTTCGCGCCGATGCTCGCATCGCCAAGATAGCTGAGATGGCCCGCCTTCGCGCCGGGCCCGAAATCGGCGTTCTTCATCTCGACGAAGTTGCCCACCTGGGCGCCGGGCCCGATCTCCGTGCCGCCGCGCAGCCGGGCGAAGGGGCCAACGCTGGCGCCCGAGCCGATCATCGTATGCTCGATATGGCAGAAGGGGCGCACCGTGCCGTGCCGGCAGACCCGCGCGCCCGGGCCGAACACCACATTGGCGCCGATCCAGCAGTCCTGCTCCAGCACCGTGTCGTGGGAGAGGATCACGCTCGACGGGTCCTGCATCGTGGCGCCCGCCCGCATGGCGGCGAGGCGCGCCCGCTCCTGCCACAGCGTCTCGGCGCGGGCGAGCTGCGCGCGGTCGTTCACGCCCTGGGTCTCGCTCTCCGGGCAGAAGGCGGCGGCGACGCGGGCGCCCTCCGCCCGGGCAAGGCCCACGAGATCGGTCAGCAGCAGCTCACCCTGCGCGTTGTCCGGCGTCAGCCGGTCGAGAAGCGGCAGCATCAGCGCCGCATCGCCGGCCATCACCCCCGAGTTGCAGGCCGTGATCGCCCGCTCCGCGGCATCCGCGTCCTTCTGCTCGACGATCCGCTCGAGCCCGCCGTCAGGCCCGGTCACGAGGCGGCCATACCCTGTCGGATCCGCCGCCTCGAAGCCCAGAACCCGAAGCGGCGCTTCGGCTGAGAGCAGCGCGCGTAGCGTCTCCGCCCGAAGCAGAGGCGTGTCGCCGTAGAGGACCAGCACATCGCCCTCGAACCCCTCCAGCGCCGGTGCCGCCTGCATCACCGCGTGGCCCGTGCCGCGCCGCTCCGCCTGGTGGCAGATGGCGGGGGCCGGGACCCCAAGCGCAGCTAGAACGGCCTTGCCCTCCGCCGCCACAGCCTCCGCGCCCACACCGGTCACCAGCGCCAGGCGCTCCGGCGCCAGCGCCGCCGCCGTCGCCAGCACATGGCCCAGCATGCTCCGGCCCGCGATCTCGTGCAGCACCTTCGGCCGCTCCGAGCGCATGCGCGTGCCCGCGCCCGCAGCGAGCACGACGATGGCGAGGGGGCGATTTCTGCTCTCGGGCATCTCGGTCATGGCGGGCTCCATAGCCGCAAGGCGGGGCGGCGCGGAAGGCCCTTCGCGGCTGCGGCG
>JBCBEP010000300.1:0-1534 GCA_038528605.1 Pseudomonadota bacterium | reverse complement strand
AATGCCACCGTCCACTAACATTCAACCCGGATCCGTGTTCGGGGGCAGGCCACTCTGGCGTTTCGCCGGCGGCGCCGGGGCACTTCAATCGCAGTGAACAGACGACTCTCGCCACGTCGCGCCGAAGCTACGCGTCGCTTGCGGGCTCTTCTGCGATCGGCGGCTTTGGCTTTTTCGGCCGCATGACGTTCACCAGGGACGTATCGATCATGTCCTTCAGATGCGCTGCGTAGTGCCGCTCGATCATCTCTACGGATGTCCGACAGTTCTTCGCGACCTGATAGATGTCAGCGCCCTCCAGGAGACGAAAGCATATATAGCTGTGGCGCAGACTATAAGCGGTTCGCGCTTTCCCATTGCGATCGAACTTGAGGCCGTTCTCCGCGAGGAGCGTGTTGAACATCTTCTTGAACTCGTTCGAAAAGAGCCGATCCGTCGGCTGAGGCGTGTTGCGAGCGCACATGCGTTCGAAGGGGCGCACGGCCCCTGGCATGCTCTTGGCGTAGCCGACGCCTCTCTTACCGCGAACCTCGATCTCGAGGATCCGCTTGCCCGACCATTCGTCGACGACGATCGTGACGTCCCGATACTTGAGGTTCTTCGCCTCGTCCGGGCGTAACCCTGTGTTCGCCATGAAGAGCACGAAGTCGTGCAGCTGCTCCGCGTGCCAGCGATAACGCGTGTTCTTGGGATTGTTGGCGTTTGCCCGCGTCGCTCGATAGAGCTGTCGATATTCGTTGGGCGTGAACCAGGGTCGATGCTCGACCTTGCTCTCGCGGCGATACGGATCTGAGAGGTCCGGCACCGTCTCAACCCACCCGTGGCGCTGCGCCCTCTTCAGCACCATGCTGAGCGTGACGATCTCATTATGGATCGTGTTGCGAGCCGGCGGCTTCCAGCGTTCCTCGGGCACCTCTTCAGGCCGTGTCATGCGTTGCACACGATATCCTTGCGCGGCGCCTGAGGTGATCTCCGCGAGGAACTTCGATCCGAAGTAGGGAAGCAGATGGAGTCTTAGTCGGTCCTTATGGCCTTGGACCCATTTCGGGCTGCGGCGGCCCCGTGTGATGGCCTCGTATTCGGCCGCGAAGGTCTGCGCGGCCTCGGCGAAGCTCTTACCGGTGCGGAGCTCGCCATAGCGATCTCTCGCGGTGAGTTCGAGGAACCAGTCTTCGGCCACGTCCTTTGCGCGGCCGAGGCTCTTTTCCTTGGTGGTGCGGCGCCATTCGCGCCCTTTGAGGAAGGTTGAACAATGCCAGGCGCCGCCGTCGCGGCGCCTGTAGAGACGGACTTTGTTTCCACAGATCCGGTGAATCTCCATAAATAATACCCTTTCGCCGACCGGCGGGTCGACATGTGCGATTTGTGTGAGCTTTGTGTGGCTCAATCCGAGGGTAGTTTAGGGAGAATCAGTCGTCAAACTGCGCTGTGCGTAGTAGCCCTAAGCGTCTGTTATTAGGGCTTTTCTCATCATGAAGCGTTGGTTGCGGGGGCAGGATTTGAACCTGCGACCTTCAGGTTATGAGCCTGACGA
>JBCBEP010000299.1:0-1554 GCA_038528605.1 Pseudomonadota bacterium | reverse complement strand
CGCACGCCGCCGCAATGCCGGTCGATCAGCTCCTTGAAGGGGATCGACATCGCTTCCTCGACCACGCAGGGCCGGTTCACATGGCCCGAGATCGCGAAGATCTTGGTGCCCGCATTGTTCGGCCGCCCGAAGCCCGCAAACCACGGCGCCCCGCGGCGCAGGATGGTCGGCACCACGGCAATGCTCTCGACATTGTTCACCGTGGTCGGGCAGCCATAGAGCCCCACACCCGCCGGGAAGGGCGGCTTCAGGCGCGGCATGCCCTTCTTGCCCTCGAGGCTCTCGATCAGCGCCGTCTCCTCGCCGCAGATATAGGCGCCCGCGCCGTGCACGAGGTAGAGATCGAAATCCCAGCCCGACTTCGCCGCGTTCTGCCCCAGCAGCCCGTCCTCGTAAGCCTCGTCGATCGCCGCCTGCAGCGCTTCCTTCTCGCGGATATACTCGCCGCGGATGTAGATGTAGCCGGCATTGGCCCCCATCGCGAAGCCGGCGATGAGGCAGCCCTCCACCAGCGTATGCGGGTCGTGCCGCATGATCTCGCGGTCCTTGCAGGTGCCGGGCTCGGACTCGTCCGCATTCACCACCAGGTAATGCGGCCGCCCGTCGCTCTCCTTCGGCATAAACGACCATTTGAGGCCCGTCGGAAAGCCCGCCCCGCCGCGCCCGCGCAGGCCCGACTCCTTGACCTCGTTGATGATCCCGTCCCGCCCCTTGGCGATCAGGTCCGCCGTGCCGTCCCAGTGCCCGCGCGCCTTGGCGCCTTTCAGGCTCCGGTCCGCCATGCCGTAAAGATTGGTGAAGATGCGGTCCTTGTCGTCGAGCATGGTCCTGTCCTCAGCCCTTGTCTTCGCCGGTGAGCGCCTTGGCCTGCCCCACCCAGTCATCCCGCTCGATGCGGCCCTTGAAGTTCAGCCTCGTATCGACCCAGGCGATCTCATCCGGGCCCCAGGAGGCGATCTGCGCAAAGGTGTAAACGCCAAGCTCGTGCAGCACGCCCTCGAGCTTGGGGCCCACGCCCTTCAGCCGCTGCAGGTCGTCGCCCCCGCCCTCCGGCGCCTCTGTATAGAGCGCCGGGGCCGGGCCCTCTTCACCGTCCTGGTCCACCATCCTGGCAGGTGAATGGTCAGGCGTGGGCGCGGCCTCAGGCTCAGTCGTCACAACGCTGCCCGTCTCGGGCCAGGCCTTGGCCTCCTTGCTGCGCCGCTCCGTCTCCTCGCCCACGCGCTCGAAATCGCCCGCCTGAACCTCCACCGCCTCGGGCCTCGGCGGCAGCGTCTCGACCACGCCGACCTTGTAGAGCGGCTCCTGTCCATCGATGCGCTTGATCGTGTCGCCCACCACCGCCGCGATCTCGACCGAGGCGTTGCCCTTGTGGATCACCGTCTGGTCGGTCAGCGAGGTCAGCCCACCCTTGGGTTCCGACGCGAACCGGCCCTTGTACGACCCCGGCGCCGGCGTCTCGCCCCGCGCCAGCGCATCCAGGATGCCGCGGAAGCTCTCCACCGTCAGGTCCTCGTAATAGTCCTTGCCGATCTGGACCATGGGCGCATTGGC
>JBCBEP010000298.1:0-1648 GCA_038528605.1 Pseudomonadota bacterium | reverse complement strand
ATTCGAACCACCGACACGCGGATTTTCAATCCGCTGCTCTACCAACTGAGCTACCTGGGCACGGGCCATCGCGGCATGGCGCGATGCTCTAAGGGATGTAGGCGGGGCTTGTCCAGAGGCGAAGGGGTGGCTTTTGTCGAGCCGCTTCCTGCGCGGCCCTGATGGGATCACTCGGCGAGCGCGCGGGCGGCGATGGCGGCGAAGATCGTGTCGAGCTCGGCGCCGATGGCCGCCAGCGCTTCCCCGCCGTCCTCCGCGTAGGGCGCGAAGACGGCGCTGGGGGTCTTGTAGCTGAGCCAGCCTTTCCCGTCCGGCGCCTCGGTCACGTAGAAGCGGATGGGCGCTTCGATCATTGCGGGTGTGCTCGCCTCGAGCGCCCGCACGGCGAAATCGTTGCGATAGACGCCGATCACGCGGTTGCCGGGAATGGTGATGCCGCGGCGCTTGGCGGCCTCCGTCGGCCCCGCTTCGGTCACCTTGAACATTCCCTCCGCCTTGATCGCGGCTTTCAGGGCGTCGAGCAGCGTGGCGTAGTCCTTCCCGCTTTCGGCGATGGCCCAGCCGGCGCGTGGTGCGATCGGCCCGGCTGTCGCCTGAGCACCGGC
This sequence comes from Pseudomonadota bacterium, assembly GCA_038528605.1. Lineage (GTDB taxonomy): Bacteria > Pseudomonadota > Alphaproteobacteria > Rhodobacterales > Rhodobacteraceae > Thermohalobaculum. The sequence goes on along the minus strand of JBCBEP010000298.1, from coordinate 1,043 downwards.
GAGGGCGACCGCGAGGGCCAGCGCGGCGGCGTCGCCGATCATCCGGGAACGCTGGCGGATGCTACGTCGCGCCCTGAGGCAGCGCGGGCTCTTGCGGGCGAGGAATGGGGTGGTCGAGGCAGGGGGCATCGCTCGCTCCGTCATGTTACTCGATCCGGGGCTGGGGCTGGGGCCGGGGCTGAGGCTGGGGCACGTCATCAGGTGCCGCCGCGCGCTGCTGCGGCGAGGCGCGGCCAGGGCGGGTCCATCGCCAGGCGCGCCCGCGCCCAGGTGCCAGCCATGGAGCCCAGGAAGCCCCAGAAGAGCCACCACACACCATGTGCCGAGCCCGAGACGATGCCGCCGAGATAGGCGCCGATATTGCAGCCATAGGCGAGGCGGGCGCCGTATCCCATGAGGAGACCGCCGAGGACCGCTGTCCACAGTTCCCGCCCCGTCAGTCGCCGCACCGGCGCGAAACGGCCCGCCAGCCCGGCCGCCGCCAGCGCGCCGAAGACGATGCCGAAATTCATCACCGAGGTCCGATCGGCAAAGACGCTCGCCTCGAGCGGCCCGGCCCGCCAGCCCGACCAATAGGTCCAGGAAGAGACGCCGAGGCCCGCGGCCTCCCCGATCTTCGCGCCCCACAGCGCGAAGCCCGCGGTCACGCCCCAGGGGCGCTGGAAGAGCAGGAAGCAGCCGATGGAGACGACGGCCAGCACGCCTGCGCCAAGCGCGAGCGACCAGGGCCCGGCGGTGAAGCTGCGCGTCTCGCGGACGGGCTCCAGCGCCCCATGGGCCCGGCGCTCGAGCCAGGCCGACGCCAGCCATATGCTGCCGAGGAGAGCCATCAGGAACGCCAGCGCCCCGAACGGGCCGAACATCGCGGTGGCGGAGAAGCCGGGAATGTTGGGAATGCCCGTCATCTCGTCGAGCTGGTTCCAGAAGCTTGGGATGTGGGCCGTCGCGATCACGCTGCCCGCGATGAAGAAGGCCAGCGTAACGACCATCCGCGTCGACCCGCCGCCCACGGTAAAGAGCGTGCCGGAGGCGCAGCCGCCGCC
>JBCBEP010000297.1:0-1648 GCA_038528605.1 Pseudomonadota bacterium | reverse complement strand
AGCACCCGAACGGGCAAGACTTCGGCTACGGCCCGCAGATGGTGGAGGTCAGCCGTGACGGCAAGCGCGTCTACTGGACCAACTCGCTCTACTCGACCTGGGACGACCAGTTCTACCCGGGCGAGCGCGGGGCGGCGATGGTCAAGGCGGATGTCGGGGCGAATGGCGGGCTCACGCTCGACCCGAACTTCTACCCCTCGTTCCCGGCGGGCCTGCGTGCCCACCAGATCCGGCTTGAAGGCGGAGACTGTTCGACCGACAGCTTCTGCTACCCGAACGTCTGACCCGTGACCGGCGCCTTCGACGGCGTCGCCGCGCTGTGGGCGGCGGTGATCCTGAGCGGGCTCTATCACGGGGCAAACCCCGGGATGGGCTGGCCCCTCGCGGTCTCCGCCGCGCTCTTCGAGCGTCGGACGGAGGCATTGCCCAAGGCCCTCACCGCGCTCGCGGTGGGGCATCTCCTCGCCATGCTCGGTGTGCTCCTGCCCTTCGCGATGCTCACTTTCCTCGTGGAGTGGCAGCGGGAGATCCAGATCGGTGCCGCCGCGCTCCTCACCGGCTTCGGCCTCTACCTGCTCATCAATCCGCGCCACCCGCGGTTCCTCGCGCGCATCCCGCCTTCGCGGCTGATGCTCTGGTCCTTCCTCATCGCGGTTGCCCATGGCGCGGGACTGATGCTCGTACCCGTCTATCTCGGCCTCTGCGCGCCGGGGGAGGTTGAGCACACGGCCCAGGCGGCGAGCGATCTCATGCAGAAAGGCGTGCTCACGGCCATCGCCGTCGCCTTCCTCCACACCCTCGCGATGATCGGCACGGGCGGCGCCATCGCCTATGCCGTCCACCGCTGGCTCGGCCTCAAGTTCCTGCGCATGGGCTGGTTCGACCTCGACCGCGTCTGGGCCGGCAGCCTCGTCCTCGTCGGCGTGATCGCGCTCTACGTCACGCTCTGAAACGAGAAAGGGCGGCGCCCGGAGGCGCCGCCCGATCCTTCAGTCAAAGCGCTTCGGCTTACGGCAGGAAGGTGAGGCCGAGGCCGATCACCACGCCGGTCGTCAGCAGCGAGACAAGGCAGAAGCCCATGATGTCCCGCGCCGAGAGGCCGGCGATCGCAAGCGCCGGGAGCGCCCAGAAAGGCTGGATCAGGTTGGTCCAGGCATCGCCCCAGGCCACAGCCATGGCAACGCGCGCCTGATCGGCACCAAGCTCGATGGCCGCCGGCATCATGATCGGCCCCTGCACGGCCCACTGACCACCGCCCGAGGGCACGAGAACGTTGACCACACCAGCCGCGATGAAGGTGATCACCGGCAGCGTCGTGTCGCTCGCGAAGCTCACGAACCACTCCGACATCGAGGCAGCAAGGCCCGAGCCGATCATCATGCCCATGATGCCCGCATAGAACGGGAAGGCGATCAGGATGCCGCCCACGCCCTTCACCGCCTCGCTCACACTGTCGAGGAAGCGCCGCGGCGTGCCATGCAGCAGGATGCCGAGGAAGAGGAACGTGAAGTTCAGGATGTTGAGGTTGAGGGCGTAACCCGTCTCGATCGTGTAAGCCGCGATGTAGCCAAGGCCGAGGAGGCCGGTCGCAACGCTCACCACCGGGCTGTTCTCCAGCTTCTCTGCCGGGGTGTTCGCAACGTAGATC
>JBCBEP010000296.1:0-1665 GCA_038528605.1 Pseudomonadota bacterium | reverse complement strand
TTCTCCTCAGCCAGTTTCCCTTTGCCAAGCGCCCCCGCACGCTCCTGCAATCCACCGGCCTCTGCACCATGGGCTGTGCGCTGCCGCTCGCCCTCGGCCACAAGATCGCGGAGCCGGACCGCCCTGCCGTCGCCTTCATGGGCGATGGCTGCGCCGAGATGGTGCTGGGCGAGCTGGCGACGCTGCGCGACAACGGCCTGCCGGTGGTGGTGGTGGTCTTCGTCGACGGCTCGCTTGCCCTCATCGAGCTCAAGCAGCGCCGCGAGGGCCTGCAGAATGCGGGTGTGGATTTTGCACAGCGCACCGATTTCGTATCCCTTGCCGCTGTCTTCGGGGGGCGGGGCGTGCGCGTCTCGGCGCCGGGAGATGCGGGGCCGGCGCTTACGGAGGCGCTCGCGGCCGATACCTTCACCATCATCGAAGTGGAGATCCCCGCTCGCAGCTATGACGGCCTGATCTGACTCTGGGGCTGACCCCTTCGAATCACGATTGCGCCATACCTGTCCCTAGTTGGGGCAATTCACATTGCATCTTTTGCGAAATCCACGACTCCAGTGTCGAATTCCCGCAGATTGATGCCAACACAGCAATCGGTGCCGGAAAAGTGACAGATTGCTGAGGGATTGATGCCACACGAAGAAGGAAGTGCCGCGCGCTCTCACAGGCGTGGCAGGGGATACGGAGGACCGGTACACTGGGTCCCGACGCGGTCCGATCGATATCGGTTTCAGGTTCCTCGCCCCGCGTCCCAGCGTGAGAGTTGGTCCGGCGTTGCGCGGGCCATGAACGCCACTTGAGCGGCTGCTCGGTGGCGTTCTGTTTTGAAGCCTACTGCAGCACCTCGATGATCACTTCGTTCCGGCGCAGGAAGCCGGGCGTCATCGGATCGTTGTAATAGGCATAGTCGGGCGGTCCCGCCTCGGTCAGCCCCTGTGCGCCAATCCAGGCCCGCAGCGCGTCCTCTTTCTCCGAGAACAGCGCATCGGTCGCGACGCCCGAAAACCGGATGGCCACCCGCGTGGCGGCGGGGAGCTGGTGCAGGCGGATATCGCTGCCCGCCGCGGGTGCGGGAAGGTCCTCGAGCTGATGGTCCGACGGCATGATGAACCGCACGGCCCAGGTGCCGGAGGGAGATGCGTGCTGGGCTTGGGAGGCGCCGTTGACGGTCATCGCGCTTACGGGCGTTTGGGTGACGGGCGCGGTCATCGCGATGCGGTCCCCCTCGCGCTCGCTTGCGAAGATGTACCGCGCGAGCGGCCTGAAACCGCGCTGGATCGCACGCTGTCGCGGCCCCTCCTTCCGCACTTCCGCCACGACCAGTGGCGGATAGCGCCGAAGCTCGAACGGCCCTTCCGACCGCTCCACTTTGTAGGCCGGCACTTCCACGTCCTGGAGCACGAAGATCCAGACCGCCGCTACGATGACCACGCCTCCCAGTATCGCCGCAGCGATCCACATGGCGACCGTTCTCCCCATCATTGTCATTTGAAGCGAGCTAGAGGGGTGCGCAGCGCGAGCAATGCCATTCCCGTGATATTCGTCAAAATAATCGGGCTGGCGTTATCGCACTTGCGAAGGATAGAACGGTCGGAGCGGGCCGAATACTGCGCTGGCGAAGAAAAACCGTTTTCGGGAGAGATCGCATGCCGAGACGCGCCCGCCACG
>JBCBEP010000295.1:0-1740 GCA_038528605.1 Pseudomonadota bacterium | reverse complement strand
GACGCGGAAGATGTTGTGATAGCTGCCGATCACCCAGATCGCCCCATCGGGCTTCAGGCAGCGCCGCGCGGCGGCGAGCCAAGCACGGGTGAAGGCATCGTACTCCGCGAGGCTGCCGAAGCGGTCCCAGGCATCCTCCACGCCATCCACCCGGCTGTGGTTCGGCCGCCTGAGCTCCCCCCGAAGCTGCAGGTTGTAAGGCGGATCAGCGAAGACGAGATCGGCGCAGCCCTCCGGCAACGCCTCCATCACCGAGATGCAATCCCCGTTCAGCACTGTATCGCGCGGCGTGCTCTGCATGGTCGGCCTCCCTCATCGCTCCCTGGCGTGCCCCCAAGGCAGACGGTGCCGGGAGTGATTCGATGGGTCAAGTGGCAATTGAATCAGTTAGTTGTCAGACTTCTTTCAACCACTATATCTGCGCATCGTCATACCGCGCGCTCCGTAGCGATGCGCGCAACGGGGCGAAAACATCGCCGATGCTCTGGCGTGGGCCCGAGGCGTGCCAGCGCCGCCGCGTGTTCCGCGGTGCCGTAACCGCGGTTCGTGGCCCAGCCATAGCCCGGATGGCGCGCATCGAGCGCGTCCATCAGCCGGTCCCGCGTCACCTTCGCGAGGATCGAGGCGGCGGCGATGGCGCTCACCTTCCCGTCCCCGCCCACGATGGCGCGGGCCGGCAGGTTGAGCGCAGGGGGCACGCGCCGTCCGTCGAGCACCAGCGCCGCCGGCCGGCCGAGCGCCCCTGGCCCAAGCGACGACACCGCCCGGCACATGGCGGCGTCGTTGGCGGGACCGAGGCCAATCCGGTCGATCTCCGCTGCCTCCACAATCCCGAGGCCGATCGCAGCCTGCCCTGCGCCCGCGAGGTCCTCGAGCATCGCCGCCAAAGCGGCGCGGCGCCGCGCCGAAAGACGCTTGGAGTCGTCGAGCCCCTCGGGCACCGCCTCGGCAGCCAGCACCACCGCAGCCGCCACCAGCGGCCCGGCCCAGGGGCCGCGCCCCGCCTCGTCCACCCCCGCCACAGGGGCCGGCAGGCCCTCGGCCAAGCGCATATCGAGCGCAGGCGGCGGTATCGCGGCTCTCCCGACCATGCCCCGACCACGCCCCGCCCCGCCGCCGCGGTCAAGCCCGAAGCGCGCCATGCCGCACCATCGGACGCGGGTGGCTGGCGGGTGGGCCGCGTGCCGGCGCAGCCGGCGCGCCGGGGCACGCGTCAGCCCGCGTCCCTCACAGCCCGAGGCTGAGCTGGTCCCCGGGCGCTGCCGGCGGCGCAAAGAGATCCGTCCTCAGCGGTGGCAGCGCGCCCAATCCATGCGTCCGGCAGGCCAGCGCGAAGCGCCGGGCGATCAGCGTCGCATGCACGCCAACGCCCTTCAGTCGCTTGCCCCAGGCCGCATCGTAGTCCTTCCCGCCATGCATCTCGCGCACGAGGCCCATCACGCGCTTCGCCCGCTCCGGCCGCTCCCGCGCCAGCCAGTCCCGAAAGAGTGGCGAGACCTCGAGCGGCAGGCGCAGCATCGTGTAGTTCGCCGACCGCGCCCCGGCCGCCGCCGCCGCCTCGGCCAGCTGCTCGAGCTCATGATCCGTCAGCCCCGGGATCAGCGGGGAGAGGTTCACCCGCACCGGCACCCCCGCCTGCACCAGCGCCCGGATCGCCGCCAGCCGCCGCCCGGGCGCAGCGGCGCGGGGCTCGAGGCTGCGCGAAAGCTTCGGGTCGAGCGTGGTCAGCGACACGGTCAC
>JBCBEP010000294.1:0-1826 GCA_038528605.1 Pseudomonadota bacterium | reverse complement strand
GCCGTCGCCATTGCTTCGCTCGCCCTCGGATTGAGCCGGGTGCGCGCGATTGTCCTCCAGCCCACGGTTATCGCACTTGCCGCCCTGGGAGCCCTTGTCGTCGCACTCCTCCTGCCGCCGTCGCGACAGGCTGCAACGGAGCTGCTTACCGGCTTCTGGACCCTCGTCGTCGACTTCCAGTCGATCCCCGCCAATGCCCACGGCGCGCGGCTGGAGGAGGACGGCGTCATCACGATGTTCGGCGTGGTCAAGAAGGCGCTGCTGCACTCGATGCCGTATCTCGCGGCCTGCATCATCCTGCTGCCGCGCCTGTGGCGAGGGCCGGACCAGAGGGCGCTCGCCTTTTGCCTCCTCGTCGCCGCCTTCTGCATTGGCCCCTACGCGCTGAAAACCTGGCATGGCGGGGCGGCCAACCAGATGCGCTACTTCCTCTCCATCATGCCGGTTTTAACCCTGCTCGCCGCCGCGGCGTGGCGGGAGATCGCGCCTCTGCGGCGGGAGGGCGACCGCTCGGGAACCTTCGTCTTCCTCTCCATCGCCATCGTCGCGGTCTTCGTGCCCTTCCTGCTCGATGTGCGGCCGGGCTTCATCACCCAGAACCGGCTGCCCTGGGCCCTGGTGGTCGCCCTCGTGCTGCTCGGTCTTGTCGTGATCCTGCCGCCGGCCCTGCCCCACCGCCTTGGCCTCGCCGGGTGGGCGGGGCTGCGCGCCAAGGCCGGCCAGGCGCTCCGCACCACCTTCATCGTCTCGGTCGCCACCGCCGCGGTCTCCGGCTGGATGCTCGATCTCGGCATCAGCCAGACCGAACGGCGCCTCAACATGGCCGTGGCGGCGGAGGTGGAGAAGCTGCCGCGCGAGGCGGTGGTGATCACCTTCGTGGCGCACCGCCTCGGCATGCGGCTGAACGAGCCGGGCATGCTGACGATCCAGGGGAACGACAAGGAGCTGACGCTCAACGAGAGTGCCCGCGCCATGATCCGCATCGCGGAGGCCGAGGGCCGCCCGGTCATCGCGCATAGCCTCTGGGCCATCGAGGAGCTCGAACGCCATGGCATGCTCGCCGGGGCCGAACCGCTCACCACGCTCGGGCCCCGGGACGATCTCTACCGCATCACCCTCGCGCCCTGAGGCCGGGGTTGAGGCTGAGGCTGGTGCCGGCGCAGGGGCTCACCCGCCGAGAGTGGCCAGCCGTTCCATCGCCTGGGCCAGCCGCGCCCGCTCCGCCTCCGCCGTGGCGAGCCGCTCGCGCTGTTCCGCCACCACCTCTTCCGGGGCCTTGGCGAGGAACTTCTCGTTGGCGAGCTTGCCCTGCAGGCCGCCGATCTCCTTGCCGAGCTTGCCCATCTCCTTGTCGAGCCGCGCCTTTTCGGCGCCCACGTCGATGACGCCCGCGAGCGGCAGGTTCACCGCGCAGTCCTCCATCGCGAAGGTGACCGAGCCCTCCGGCGCCTCCTCCGCGACCGCAACCTCGCGGAGCCGCGCGAGGCGCTGCACCAGCTCGGCATTCCGAAGCAGGCGCATGGCCGTGGCGGGATCATGCCCCGTCAGCACCAGCTCGATCTGCGCCCCCGCAGGCACGTTCATCTCGGCGCGGAGCGAGCGGATCCCCTCGATGAGGCGGATGGTCCAGCCGATTTCCTGATCCGCCGCCTCGTCGACGAGATCAGGCGACAGGACCGGCCAGGGCGCGTGGGCGCAAAGCCCCTCACGGCCGATCCCCTTCCATAGCTCCTCCGTGATGAAGGGCATGATGGGGTGGAGGGCCGCCACGATCTGGCCGAGCGCCCAGTTGGCCGTCGCCCGTGTCTCCGCCTTCGCCGCCTCGT
>JBCBEP010000293.1:0-1827 GCA_038528605.1 Pseudomonadota bacterium | reverse complement strand
CGCCGGCGCTCGCCTCGGCGACCGGCGCGCCCGTGCTGGCCTTCGGGCCCCATGGTGCGGGTATGAGCGCGCAGATGCAGGCGCTGGCTGCCGGGCCGGGGGCGGTGGCGCTCGCCGGCGGCGAAGGGGCCGATGCGGGCTTCGCGCCGGACCGCTGTCTGGCGGATGGGGATGCTGTCTCCTTCGGCGAGCGGCGGCTCATTGCGCTCCACACGCCGGGGCATCTCTCGAACCATCTCTCGTTCCGGCTGGCGGGGACCGGGACGGTCTTTACGGGCGACGCGGTGATGGGGTGGTCGACCACGCTGGTGTCGCCACCCGAGGGGGACATGGCGGCACAGGTCGCGACCCTCGAGCGCCTGCGGGCCCTGGTGGCGGAGATGGCCGGGGACGGGCTGGACGCCTGCTTCCTGCCTGGGCATGGGCCCGCGGTGGCCGATCCGGCGGCGCTCCTCGCGCAGCACATCGCGCATCGGCAGGCGCGGCGCGCGGCGCTGGTGGCCGCCCTGGCGGAAGGGCCCGCATCGGCATCGTCGCTTGCAGCGCGGCTCTATACTGACACGCCCGCTGCGCTGATGCCGGCGGCCGCGCGGAACGTGCTGGCGACGCTGTTGCAGCTGGCGGCGGAGGGGGCGGCGGAGCCGGTCGGCCCGCTTTCGGCGGATGCAGCGTTCCGGTTGACCGCAGCCCCGTAGGAGCCGGCGTCCGGCAGCGATCGCGGCCGGGCCGGTGAATGATTGCCGTGGTGTCGAGCTGCCGGAGGCGGACGGCTACCCTGTGGTGGCGCAGATGTTCTGCAGCGCCACCCAATCCCGGTCGCTGAGCACGGGCTCGAAGGTGCTGCCCACGGTGTCGGCCCCTGCCGCCCGTTCGGCACGCTCCTTGTGCGAGGGGTGTGAGGCGAAATAGGCCATGACGGCGGAGGTGTCGCCGTACTCCGCCCGAAGGCGCAGGAAGAAGGCGGAGAAGGGCTGGCTCGGTAGCCCGGCGGCCGCGAGCATCTTGAGCGCTTCCTGATCCGCCCGGGTCTCGACCTCGCGCTGGTAGTCCGCGTTCAGCATGGCCTCCCCCGCAGCGGCCAGGATGCCCGCGCCGAAGATGTCGCCCAGCACCACGCTGAAGATGCCCGCGGTGCCCGCGGCGCGGAGAACGCCGACTGTCGGGTCGCGGTGGATCACATGCCCCATCTCATGGGCCAGCACGCCGGCGACCTCCTCGGGCGTCGTCGCCTTGTTGATGAGGCCGCGGAAGAGGAAGATGCGGCCGCCGGGCATGGCGAGGGCGTTCACCAGTTCATGGTCGAACACATCGACCCGTATGGGCAGGGGCAGGTCTGCATGAACCTCCAGCCGCTCGATCATCCGCTCGAGGGCGGCGACCCCCTCCGGCTGGCGGCAGAGCGCGTCCTCCTCCTCCTCCGCATCCGCAAAGAACTGCGCGATGTAACCGGCCACGGCATCGCCGAGCGCCTTTTCGCGTTCGTAAGGGATCATCGGGGCAAGCTGCACGGCGAGCGCGGGGATGATGTAGAAGATGAGCAGAAGGACGGAGCCCACGGCGCCAAGGCCCCACAGGCTTGCGACACCCAGCTTCCGGCCGCTGACGGGACGGCGATAGAGGTCGGGGCAGACCTTCGCAATCGCCCGCATCATCACCGGGTCGTCGAGCACCAGGCGCTCATCGGCATCGTGGCTGGGGCTGAGCGTCATCTCCGCGGCACCCCGGCCGCCGATGGCCTTCAGCGAGGCGAGGGGCCAATGGGCGAGCGCCGTGTCTCCCTCCGCGTTCGCCCGGCCGTAGATGACAAGCGTGCGCGCGCCGAAGCCC
>JBCBEP010000292.1:0-1868 GCA_038528605.1 Pseudomonadota bacterium | reverse complement strand
GGGGAAGGCGTGAGGCGGATGATTGAACACCAGCACGAAGGGCACGCCCGCGTTCAGCACAAGTTCGAGCGCGGCGCTGCTGGAAGCGTTCGAGACCGTGAGGACGAGACCGTCGACCCGGTGCGCGATGAGGTTGGCCACCGTCGCTTCCTCGGCCTCCGGATCGTAGTTCGAGCAGGCGAGGAGGACCTGGTAGCCGCGCGCGTGCGCCTCGGCCTGCACGCCGCCCGTTGCATCGGCGAAAACGGGGTTCGAGAGCGTGGGCGTGAGGACGCCGATGGTGCGGCTCTTGCGGCTCTGCAGGGATCGGCCGATGGGATCGAACCGGAAGCCGAGGTCACGGGCGGCGGCCCAGACGCGCTCCTTCGTCTCCTGGCTCGAACGGCCCACGCCGTTGAGGACGCGGCTGACGGTGGACGGCGAGCACATCGCTGCCGCCGCCACGTCCCGGATTGTCGGGCGCGGGCGCGGTTGCTGGGGCAGGGGGCGGGATGCCATGCTCTTCGTCGCCTCGTTACTCATACCGCGCCACCCATCGCTCATTTCCTCGTCCCCCGCGCAACCGTTTGCGCAACTTTCCATGTGAGTCATGATAATCTTTGGTGACACGAGCAGGAAACGCTACTGAAAGCGACAGCCCGGCGTCGTTTGATGGATTTGTGGGCAGGAGGTGGGGACATGGCCGGGATGCGCATCGCGGTGCTGGACGATTATCAGGGCGTGGCGCTGGACCTGGCGGACTGGTCGGAGCTCGAGGCGGAGGGGGCCGAGATCACCGTCTTCGACGACACCATCGGCGGTGACGCGCTGATCGAACGCCTGCAGCCCTTCGAGGTTGTCTGCCTCATGCGCGAGCGCACGCCGTTCCCGGCGGCGGTGATCGGGGCGTTGCCGAAGCTCCGCCTCATCGTCACCACGGGCGCGCGCAATCTCTCCATCGACACGGCCGCAGCGCGGGCGCGGGGCATCACGGTCTCCGGCACCGCCAGCCGGGGGCCGACAACGTCTCAGTTCACCATGGCGCTCATTCTCGCCGCCACGCGCCGCATTCTGCCAGAGGGCAATGCCATGGCGGAAGGCGGCTGGCAGCGTGGCCTGGGGCGAGACCTTGACGGGCTGACGCTTGGCCTGATCGGCCTCGGCCGCCTGGGCGCGCAGGTCGCCGCGCTGGCCCGGCCCTTCGGCGTGAACCTGATCGCCTGGAGCGAGAACCTCACGGACGAGCGCTGCGGCGAGGTTGGCGGCGTGCGCCGCATGGAGAGCCTGGCGGCGCTGATGGCCGAGGCGGATATCGCCTCCATCCACCTCCTCCTTTCCGACCGGACGCGGGGGCTGATCGGGGCAGATGCCCTCGCGCGCATGAAACCGGATGCGCTCCTCGTCAACACCTCCCGCGGCCCCATCGTCGACTGGCGTGCCCTGCTCGACGCGCTTCACGCGGGGCGGCCGGGCATGGCGGCGGTCGATGTCTATGATGGGGAACCGCTGCCGGCCGACCATCCGTTGCGGGACCGCGCCCTGATCGACGCCGGCCGCCTGCTGCTGACACCCCATACCGGCTATGTCAGCGAGCAGACCTACCGCACGTTCTACCGCGAGACGGTCGAGGCCATTGAGGCCTGGCATGCCGGGCGGCCGATCAGAGAGCTCTGAGCGCCCAATCCTGAGCGCAACAAGATTACCGCCGGGTTCCACCGCCTGGCCGAGTTGTGTAGGTTAGCGGCGTCTTACCGCGCGGGGGTGGGTGCATGGTTTCGAGACGAACGGTCCTGATCGGCTTCGCCTGCGCTGCGCTTTCCAGCAGCGCCACCTTCGCGCAGAACATCAACGCAGATGGCAATGGCCGGTTGCTCGCGGGGTATGACCCG
>JBCBEP010000291.1:0-1876 GCA_038528605.1 Pseudomonadota bacterium | reverse complement strand
TCCTTCTGGAGCATGATCGAGGTGAACTCGATATCGTGCTCCGGGTACTCGTAGCCCCAGTACCACTGATAGCCCGTGGCCTTGATGGTCACATCCGGCTCGGGGATGTCGAGCTGGTTGAAGAGCAGCCGAAGCGATGGCACGGCGATGATGAGCAGGATCAGCACCGGCACCGCGGTCCAGACAACCTCGAGCTTCGCGTTGTGCGTGAAACGCTGGGGCTCGTTCGGGTTGTTCTCCGCCCGGAACTTCCAGATCGTGTAGCCGAGGAGCGCGGTGACGAAGATCGTGATCAGCGTGATGATCACGAGGAGGAAGTTATCCATCCACACGATCTCTTCCATGATCGGCGTGACCGCGCGCTGGAAGTTGATGCCGCCCGGCACCGGCTTACCTGCCACGTCCTCCGCAAAAGCGGCGCCGGTGGTGGCGAGGGCCAGGGCAAGCCCGCTGATGGTTCCCGCAAGACGCATGACTGCGCTCCTCTTGCTGCAGCGCGCGTAAGTCTCGCGCGGCAATTCGTTGTCGATTGCGATGCAAACAGCATAATGAGCGCCATAGCTCAAGGCTCTCGCACGCGGCATCTAGCCGCCCGGTGGCTGCACGTTCCACGGTGCGGCACTTTTGACGGAGACGTTCATGGCCGATCTCGCCGCCCCCTTCCGCCCTTTCGAGACCCATCTCGACCGGGCCAAGGCATTGGAAATCCTCAAGGAAGCGGTCGCCGGCGCCGATGATGGGGAGCTTTTTCTCGAGCGTTCGCGCTCGGAAGTGGTAAGTTTCGATGACGGCCGGCTGCGTACAGCCTCTTATGACAGTGCCGAGGGCTTTGGCCTGCGCGCCGTCTCGGGCCCCGTCGCCGGCTACGGTCACGCAACGGAACTTTCCGAGGCAGCCCTGCGCCGCGCTGCGGAAACCGCGCGCCTCGCCGCCCGCGCCCATGGCGGCAGCGCGCTCGCGGCACCGCCACAGGGCACGAATCGTCAGCTCTACCGGCCGGAGGACCCCGTCTCGGAAGCACCGCTCGCCCAGAAGATCGGTCTCCTCGCCGAGATCGACGCCTGGCTGCGCGCGAAGGACCCGAAAGTCGTCCAGGTCTCCGCCACCCTCTCCGCCAGCCTGCAGGAGGTGGAAATCCTGCGGCCCGAGGGCGGATCGGTCGCGGATATCCGCCCCCTCGCCCGCCTCAACATCGCGGTGATCGCCGAGGGCGCGGGCGGCCGGCGCGAGCAGGGCTATGCGGGCACGGGCGGGCGGCACGACCTTGCACGGCTCACAGAGCCCGCCTGCTGGCAGGCCCTCGCCGAAGAAGCCCTCCGCCAGGCGCTCGTGAACCTCGAGGCGGACGACGCGCCTGCCGGCGTCATGGAGGTTGCCCTCGGCCCCGGCTGGCCCGGCATCCTGCTCCACGAAGCCGTCGGCCATGGCCTCGAAGGCGATTTCCACCGCAAGAAAACCAGCGTCTTCACGGAGTTCATGGGCAAGGAGGTCGCCGCCAAGGGCGTCACGGTCATTGACGACGGCACGATCCCCGACCGGCGCGGCTCCATCACGGTCGACGACGAGGGCACCCCCTCCGCCCGCAACGTGCTGATCGAGGACGGTATCCTCACCGGGCTGATGCAGGACCGCCAGAACGCCCGCCTCATGGGCGTACCCGCCACAGGCAACGGCCGCCGCGAGAGCCACGCGCATCTCCCCATGCCCCGCATGACCAACACCATCATGCTGGCGGGCGATGCGGAACCCGAGGGCATTGTCGCCGCCGTGAAGGACGGGATCTACGCGGTGAACTTCGGCGGCGGCCAGGTCGACATCACTAACGGCAAGTTCGTCTTCTCCTGCACCGAGGCCTACCGCGTGAAGAACGGCCAGA
>JBCBEP010000290.1:0-1909 GCA_038528605.1 Pseudomonadota bacterium | reverse complement strand
GCTCCTCCGGGTTCCTCTACCGCTCCAACAAACTGATGTTCGACCGTGAGACGCACAGCCTCTGGAACCAGTTCACCGGCAAGCCCGTCATCGGCCCGCTGGTGGAGAGTGGGCTGGAGTTGAAGCGGCGCCCGGTGACGATCCAGCCCTGGGGCGAATGGCGGGCGGCAAACCCGGAGACGAAGGTGCTCAGCCTCGATACGGGGCATGAGCGGGATTATGGCTCGGGCGTCGTCTACAACGACTACTTTTCGAGCGAGGGCCTCATGTTCCCGGCGCTCGTGAACCAGCAGGTGCTGAAGCAGAAGGACTACATCTTCGGCATTCGTCAGCGGGGCGTGGCGCGCGCCTGGCCGCTCGGCGCCTTTGCGGGTGGCCGCGTGATCAACGATGCCGTGGGCGAGATGGCCGTGGTGCTGGTGGGCGACGCGGCAGGCCGCACCGTGCGCGCCTATGAGCGGGGCGCGCGGCGCTTCGAGGCGGGGCGCGCTGGAGAGCTGCGCGACGGCGACGAGCGCTGGGAGATCACGGAGGAGGCGCTTTTGGGTCCCGGCAACACGCGCCTGCCGCGCGTCGCCGGCCACATCGCCTACTGGTTTGCCTGGGACAACTATCTCGGCCTGCGCGCGGAGCTCTATCAGGGCTGACGGGCCGGCAAGCGCTGCACCGGCGACCGGTTATACTGGGCGCGGGCAGGCCCTGCGGGCGTCGTGGTGGGCGCGACCGTGGGGCGGGCGCGGGGGGCGGCGGGCTGTCGGAAGCCGCCCCCGCGCCTCACTTCCACATCAAGGCCTGAAGGCGAAAGTGTACTCGCGAATGCGCGTGTTGCTCACCTGGAGCGTCGCGCTCTTGGTCTCGCCACCATAGCTCGCCGTCACGGTATAGGAGCCGGCGGGAAGGTCGACCAGCAGCCAGGGGCTGGGGCAGGTCTCGGCGAGAACGGCGCCGCTCCCGGAGGTAATCGTGGCCGCCACATCCGCGATGTAATGACCATCCGTCTGCGCAAACACGAGCTTCAGGGAATGGCGGAAATTCGCCTCTTCTTCCTCCCGCTCAAGCCCGATGCCGGAGCACAGGTATCGCGGCTCCTGCGCATCGGCGGTGAATGGCATGAGGAGGGCGAGCGCCGCGAGGCTGCGGGCAGGCAGGGTCGTATCCATCGGGCAGAGGCCTCTGTCGTTGCTGCCATCCTCATGTGGTGGCGTTTTGTCGCAACGGCTAGGGGGCACCTTCAGTTCCGTTCGACGAGAGACATCACGCCAATTTCGCGCAGGAGCTTGCGCTTCATGGCTTCCTCGAAATCGTCATAGCTCGCGGCGATCTCGAGGAAGGCCTCGGGGCCACGGATCACCTCCTGAGTGTAGTAGTCGATAGCGGCGATGCCCTTGCCCGCCTCGTCCGACGCGACGACGAGCCCGTTCACCGTGACGCCCTGGAAATCGAACGCGTTGTAGGCGTGGCGCGGTTCAAAACCGTGATTGTTTTCCCCGTCGCCCGCCACGTCGATCACCTTGCGGGCACAGCCCTGGGCGGAGGAACGGAGGAGCGTGGAGGCATGGCCAAGCGCGGCGCCCAAGGCTGTGGGATATTCGGAGGTGGTGCGCGGGTGCCGCTCGATCCGGCCCGCCATGTCGTTGATTGCGGCGTCGTTATCGAGCCGCATCCAGGGCGCGATGCCGTGCTGCTGGAAGCGGCCGGACCACTCGAACACCGCAACATCGACCCCGCCGAGCGATTTGAGGGCCGCCCGCACCTCATCGCTGCGGAGTGCATTGGCGGTGCCGGAAGTGAGAAGCCCATACTCCCGATCGTCGACCGACGCCGAAACATCGAGTGCCAGAACGAGAGCGAGGCGGCACTGCGCCGCCGCGGGTGGCGCGAAGGCCAAAGCCAGGATTGGTGCCAAGAG
>JBCBEP010000289.1:0-1936 GCA_038528605.1 Pseudomonadota bacterium | reverse complement strand
CCCCACGGTCTCGCCCACCCTGGCCGGCTGATCGGAAGGGACGCGCGCCTTCACCTCACCATTCAGCGTGTTGAGCGTGAGGATCTGCGTGGTGCCGAGATACTCGGCGGCGACGATCTCCCCACGATAGCCCGAGGCATCCGACAGGCGCACATGCTCGGGGCGCACGCCGTAGACCATGTCCCCCTCGAACGGCACATGGAGGGTCGGCACCGCGAGCGTTTCGTGGTGGAGGTTCACGCTCGTGTCGCCCGCCGCGACGCTGCCGTGGAACTTGAGGAAGTTCATGTGCGGCGAGCCGATGAACTCGGCGACGAAGAGGGAGGCGGGCTTGTCGTAGATGTCCTGCGGTGTGCCGAACTGCTCGATCACGCCATGGTTCATGACGACGATCTTGTCGCCCATCTGCATGGCTTCCAGCTGGTCGTGGGTGACGTAGACCGTGGTCGCGCCCATCCGGTCGTGCAGGGCGCGGAGCTCTTCCGCCATCCGCTCGCGGAACTCGGCGTCGAGCGCGCCCAGAGGCTCGTCCATCAGGAAGCATTTGGGGTTTCTCACGATAGCCCGGCCCAGGGCTACGCGCTGGCGGTCGCCCCCCGAAAGCCCGCTGACGGGACGGTCGAGCATATGTTCGATCCCGAGGATACGCGCGACCTCGGCCACCTTCTCGCGGACCTGCGCCCGCGGCATGCCCTGGCTCACGAGCGGGTAGCTCATGTTCCGGCGGACATTAATGTGCGGATAGAGCGCAAACATCTGGAACACGAAGGCGATATCTCGCTTCGAGGCGGGCATCTGCCCGACCTCCTCGCCGTCGATGTAGATCTCGCCGGAGGTCGGCAGCTCGAGCCCCGCGATCATGCGCAGCGTCGTCGTCTTGCCGCAGCCCGAGGGGCCGAGGAGCATGAAGAACTCCCCGTTCTCCACCTTGAAGGAGGAGGACTGCACGGCGGTGAAGGCGCCGAACTCCTTGCGCAGGTTGTTGATCACGATCTCAGCCACGGCGCGATATCTCCTGCCCGATGCGCAAGAGGTTGCCGTCCGGGTCCCACAGCGTCGCTTCGCGCATGCCCCAGGGCTTGTCCTCCGCCGGCCGGAACCGTGGAAAGCCCGCATCGGTGGGGAGCCCGAGCTTTGCGAACGCGTCAGAGACGGCATCCACATCCGCCGGCCGGACATAGGCGCCGTGATCGCTCTCTTCCGGGCGGTGATCGGGGTGGTGGAAGAAGTGCACCTCCACATCGTCCCGGTTCATCAGCAGGTAGCCGTCATCGCGATACCATCGCTTGAAGCCGAGACGCGCGTAGAAGGCCTCGGTCACATCGAAATCGCGCGATGGCAGGATCGGGCAGATCTGTTCGAGCATCAGTCGCCCTCGGGGAAGTGGCTGACGATGATGAACATGACCGTGCCCACCAGCGTGACGATGAAGGAGTAGGTGAAGGCCCAGAGCACGAAGGGCTGCATCAGCATCACGACGCCGATGGCGATTGTCACCGAGGCGACCATTTCCCAGGGCCCGCGGCGGAGGCGGAGGAGACCGGTGAGAAAGCTCATTTCCGCACCGCGCCGAAGGTGATGCCGCGGAGCAGGTGCTTTCGCAGGAGGATGGTGAAGACCATGACCGGGAGCAGGAACAGCGTGGCGCCCGCCGCCACAGCCGGCCAGTCCTGCCCGCCGACGCCGATGATGGTGGGGATGAAGGGCGGTGCTGTCTGCGCCGTGCCGGAGGTGAGCAGCACCGCGAAGGCGTATTCGTTCCAGGCGAAGATCAGGCAGAAGATCGCCGTGGCCGCGATGCCCGTGGCCGCCTGGGGCAGCACCACTTTGTAGAAGGCCTGGAAGCGCGTGTAGCCGTCGATCAGCGCGGCCTCTTCGTATTCGCGCGGGATCTCGTCCATGAACCCCTTCAGGAGCCAGACCGAAAGCGAAAGGT
>JBCBEP010000288.1:0-1963 GCA_038528605.1 Pseudomonadota bacterium | reverse complement strand
GCCGCCGCGTTCGAATTAGCGGCCTAACCTGAGCAGATTCCGGTGGGTCGATACATCTACCGCTACTATGTCAGCCAGACGGTGCTGAAGCATGGCGCTGGATCCTGCCCGGTCGGTCGTGTGGCTGCAGGCGAGATCGAGGCCGCCGTCATCGACCAGCTGCGCGCTGTGTTCCGCCAACCCGACATCGTGGCCGGGACATGGAAAGCCGCACGCGTCCACGCTGACGGCGTCACCGAGGCCGACGCCCGTGCGGCCCTGCAGCAACTCGACCCGCTGTGGGACGAATTGTTCCCCGCCGAGCAGGCGCGCATCGTGGCGCTCCTGGTCGAGCGCGTTGATGTCAGTACTGAAGGCCTGAACGTCAGGCTCCGCGTCAACGGGCTCAGCGGTCTGGCCCGCGAGATGCTGACCGGCGACATCGGAGAAGCTGCATGACTCGCCGGGCGCCGATCCCCGACACCGTGACGCTGCACGTCCCTTTCCGGGTCGTGAAGCGCGGCGGGCGCAAGGAGATGCAGCTGCCGGAGGGAGCCGTGCAGCCGCGGCGGACGGACAACACACTGGTCAAGGCGCTGGCCCGCGCCTTCCGCTGGAAGCGGATGCTGGAGTCGGGCGAGCTCGCCACCATCGCCGAACTGGCCGAGCGCGAGGGGATCGCGCCCTCCTATATGACCCGCGTCCTGCGGCTCACGCTGCTCGCACCCGACATCGTCGAGGCGATCCTGGACGGGACACAGGGGCCGGAGGTCACGTTGGCGCGCGTGCTGGAGCCGCTTCCGGCTGAGTAGGTGAAGCAGAGGCGCTCCCTTGGCTGATCGACGCGGACGGCCCTCTCCGGACCTCCGTAAGGTTCGCCGATGCTGCGACGCGGTCCCCGGGACCCGCCATTCGCTGCACGTGCGCGCTCACCTACCCGCAGGTCGGTCGGCGTGCGGGCAAAGCTGACATTTGTTGCCTTTTGGTCGACGCTGCGATCATCCTCAGTATCGGTCCTGAAGGCGCAGGTCCGCCGGTAGGGTGGAGAACATGTACGAACCGAGCGACATCGTCACGTCGGAGGTCGAGATCAGGGCCGTCATTCCTGGCACGATCGAGCGGCAGGTCCGAAAGGTCATTGATCACATCGATGAGCATGTGCGCATCTGGATCGAACGCTCGCCGTTCATGACCATGGCGACCTACTCGTCCTCCGGAGCCGTCGATGTTTCGCCCAAGGGCGATCCGGCTGGATTTGTAAAGGTGCTCGACGAGAAGACGTTGGCAATCCCCGACCGCCCCGGCAACCATCGTTTCGATAGCTTCCTCAATATCCTCCAGACCGGTCGGATTGGCCTCATGTTTCTGGTCCCAAATCGACTGGAGGTCGTGCGAGTGAGCGGTATGGCGCGAGTGGTGCGCGATGCCGGCCTGCGCGAACGCATGGCCGTCGAGGGCAAGATCCCTGACTTTGCAATCGTCGTGAAGGTCGAAGAGGCGTTCTACCATTGTGGCAAGGCCGTGATCCGCTCCAGGCTTTGGGAGCCGGAAAAAGCTGTATCAGTTGAAGGCCTACCAACTTACGGGCGTGCCCTGAAGGCGCACGGCGCGCTGGAAACCCCGCTGGAAGAAATTGAGCGGCTCACAGAGGACAACTTGAAATATCGACTGTATGACGAGTAGGGCTGTTTCCGAAGAGATCTGAAGCAAGGGCAATGCAAGATTTCATGATTAGGCACTCAAGCTGGATGACAGCGCAGAAGTGAACTCTCGTGACGGGGCGAGTTCCCGCCATGTTCTGCGATGCCGCATCTGCTGGAGTTCAGGTCGCCCGCACGACACGAGCGGCCCAGAAGAGACGTTCACAGATGGGGCATATGCAGCGCTCTCATTCACCGAAGCGGACGTCGCGATCTACACATCTTTGCTTTGGCGCTGCATTCCATTCTGCCGGTTGCCGCGCTTGCGCGTTGAGATGCGCATG
>JBCBEP010000287.1:0-2003 GCA_038528605.1 Pseudomonadota bacterium | reverse complement strand
GGAGCCGTAGAAGAACGGGTCCCCCTCGCAGAGCACCACCACGTCCTCCCCCGCGGCGGCAAGGGACGCGAGACGGTCCGCCCAGTCCTCGTAGAAGGACGCGAGGCAGGCGTTGTAGCCGGGGTCGCTGACCGGGATCTCGGTGGTGACGGGGTATTCCATGGCGTGCTCGACAGCACCCGCGGGCAGCATGCCCTCGACCGTCGCGCGCGCCCGCCCGTTCCGCCCTGCCTTGCGGAAGAAGGCGATGTGCCTGGCGGTGCGGATCAGCCGGTCCGCCCGCAGCGTCATCAAGTCCGCCGCGCCCGGGCCGAGGCCCACGCCCCAGATTGTGCCGGTACCGTTTGCGGCGTGCTGGTCCATGGGTCCGCTCATTCCTCGCGGCTCGCCAGGGCGTTGATGGCGGCGACGGTGATGGCGCTGCCGCCGAGCCGACCTTCCACGATGAGCGAGGGGGCGGAGGCAGCCTCCCAGAGCGCGTCCTTCGACTCGGCAGCCCCAACGAAGCCCACCGGGCAACCGATGATGGCCGCGGGGCGCGGGCAGGACGGGTCCTCGAGCATCTCGAGAAGGTGGAAGAGGGCCGTGGGGGCGTTGCCGATGGCGACGATGCTGCCCGCCAGCCGCTCCCGCCAGAGCTCGAGCGCGGCGGCGCTGCGGGTGGTGCCGAGGCGGGCGGCGAGGGGTGGGGTCTCCGGGTCCTGCAGCGTGCAGATCACCGCGTTCTCCGCGGGCAGGCGGCGGCGGGTGACGCCCTCGCTCACCATGCGCGCATCGCAGAAGATCGGCGCGCCGTTGGCCAGCGCGCGGCGCGCCGTGGCCGCCATGCCGGGGTGGAACCGGATGTATCGCGCGAGGCCCACATCGCCGGCTGCGTGGATCATGCGCACGGCCACCGGCTCCTCCTCCGCATCGAAGCGCGCGAGGTCGCTCTCGGCCCTGATCGTGGCGAAGGAGGTGGCGTATATCGCTGCACCGTCCTTCTCGTAGGCGTAGGGCATGGCTCAGGCGTCTCCCAGCTTTGCGCCCGCAAGCGCGACGGCCTCCTCTGGCGTGAGGCCTTGGCGCGTGGGCGTATCCCAAGCCGTGCCGGAAAGCACGAGGTCGAAAGCGCCGTCGCGGCCGACGAGCACATGTTCCGCCGAGCGTGGCCAAGCGCAACCCTTGGAGCAGCCGGAAACATGCACGCGCCCAGGGAACCGGCCGGAGAGGTGGCGCGCGAGCGGGCGGGTCTCGACCGTTGCGGCAGGGCAGGCGGGGGCGCCGGGGCAGGCCTCGATGCGGCGGAGCGGGTCGTTCGGCTCGGCGATGAAGCCGGGCGGTGGCGCGGTTGCGGCGGCGCCCTCCAGCAGGACCGCGCGCCATGGGGTGAGGCGCAGGGCGGCCGGTGCCATGGTCTCGACGAGCTGGCGCATCTCCGCCGCCGTGCTCTGGCCGAAGGGGATGCCGATAACGGGGCCGAGCGGCGTGGGGCCGATGCCGGTTGAGCGTGCGGGCGCCGGTTGCGTGCCCTGAAACGATGCTGGAAGCGGGGTTTCGGCGAGGTGGCGGCGCATGCGGCGCTGCTCGGCGCCGCCTGTGTCGAGGAACCAGCGGGCGAGGGCGGAGGCGGTTTGCGCGACGCTCTTTGCCGCGCAGGAGCAGCCCGTCGGGGCGCCGTCCGCCCGGACAATCAGGCCGACTTCGATGTCGCGTTCGACGCGGATATCGGCGGAGATATCGGTCAGGACGGGCGCAGGGCCGTGGTCGAGCACAACGCCGAATTTTGCTGGCAGGGCAGGGAGTTGGGCGAGGGCGGTGGCGATTTGCTCGGTGAGTGCTGCCGTGTCGTCGCCCGGTTGCCAGAAGGGGTGGAGGGTGATGCCGGCGCCGTTCTGGGGCGTGTCGCCGAGCAGGCCCTGCGCGGCCACGTCGTCGAGAAGCGCGGCATGGCCGGCTTCGCTCACGCCGCGGAGCTGCAGGCTGGCGCGGCTCGTGACCTCCAGGATGCCGTTGCCGTACCG
>JBCBEP010000286.1:0-2029 GCA_038528605.1 Pseudomonadota bacterium | reverse complement strand
GAGCCCGGGCCGATCAAGACCGCGATCCGCCAGAACGCGGCCACGCATTACAAGCGCTGGACGCGGAAGGACGGCGCCTGGGGCAGCTTCTACCGCGAGGAGCTGGAGCCGCGGCTCTACGATACGAGCGAAGAGAAGGATTTCGGGGAGCTGACCTGCGCGGCGACCACCAAGAAGGTGATCCACGCGCTGGAGGCGCCGGTGCCGCGGCTGCACTACCCGGTGACCTTCCCGACCTGGGCGATGGTGTTCGCCCGCCGCCTCTTCCCCGCCCGCTTCAACGACCGGATGATCCTCGGCTCCGAAGTCCGGAAGCCGACCGCGCCCGGAAACGCTACCGGGAACGCGACCGGCTAGCGACCGACTTCTCGGTGTTCGACGCTCTCTCGCATGCTCTCGGCGCACCGGTGCAGGCGGGATTGGATCGGTGCTTTACACTACTGCTTTGCCCGAGCAGGTTATGGGAGCCGGAACGGTAAAATTCGTTCTTAGGGATACACGCGCGGGCTTCGTTTTGGTCCAGTCACGGGGAATAGAGATGACAAAGAACAGGGAGTTCTTGTTGTTCTTCTCTCTGGCACTCGCTGCTGTGGGGAGCGCCTCTCTGGCCGATCAAGCAAAAGGCTGGGACGTCTATTTCGAGGAGGGAAATGGCAACACGCATTTCTTTGACTCGGAAAGAGTGGAGACGCGCTCTGACACCCATACGGTCTGGACGCGAATTCGATACAAGACCTCCGTCATGGGAGCGTCGAGCTACGAAGGCTTGGTGGAGATCGACTGCGCTCAACGCACAGAAAGAACCCTCCAGAGAACCTTCTTTTCCGACAGGCATTGGGAAGAGCCGGCCATGAGCACTGACATGACGGCGAAACCGACGCGCCCCATCGCCGAGGGCTCGGCGGCGGCACATCTCTCGGGGGTTCTGTGCGAGAAGTAGAAGGTCGAGATCGGCCTTCGTGATCGGTGATAAGCACCTGAAGGAACGCCCGCGCCAATTCCGTGGCGCGGGCGTCTGATTTGGAGCGTTACTGGACGCTTTCCGCAGTGACCTTGTGGATGTCGCCTTCGTCAGTCGCGACGTAGAGCGCGTTGTCCGGGCCCATGACGAGACCGCGGAACCTCGCCGGGAAACCGATGGGCATCCGCGTGATGCCGTTGATCCCCAGCCCATCCGGCGTGATGCTGATCAGGTCGATCCTCGCGCCCTCCGGCGTGTCGCCAAACGCGATGCCCATGATGCCCACCGCGAGGTGGCCCTCATAGATCCCCCAGTTGCTCCCTTTCAGGAACGCGGCAGAGCCCGTGCCCTGTGAATACCCGTTGTTGTTCCAGGTAGGGGGCATCAGATCTTCGAAGCGCGTGTCGCTCATCGGGGTGTAGGCGGCACGCAGGGCCGGGTCCATCGCGTCCTTCTGGTTGGGCTCGTAGCCACAATACTGGTCGGGGCATTCACCGCGGCCGCCTCTGTTCTGCGCAGGATCCCAACCGGCATTGCCGCCATTCACGAGAGCCGTGATCTCGTCGTTATGCCAGGGGCCGTGTTCTGCGGTGAACGCCTTACCGTCGCTCGGGCGGAAATCGATGCCCTGAACATTTCGGTGGCCGTAGGTGTAGATACGCTTGTCGAACCCTTCCGGCGGATTGTTATCGGGGTGCGCATTTCCGTCCGCATCGACGCGCAGGACCTTCCCGCAAAGCATCGTCCCATCCTGAGGGCAGACACCCATGTGGCGATCGCCGCCGGTGACCCACAGATATCCACCCGGCCCGACCCGGAGGCGGCCGCCATTGTGAGCGCCCGGGCCGCCGAAAGGCTGATCGGAGTCGAAGGGCTTGTACTGGATGTCGGTGACGATATCCGTGCGGTCGGAGACGCTGGTCAGGTCTTCGCTGACCGTGAACCGCATGACGATGTTACCGTCGCACTTCTCGAAGTTCGTTTTGCAACCATCGCCACGGTACTTCGTTGAAGACGAATAGACGAATAGATAGCGATTGTTCGCAAACTGCCGGTCGGCAACAACAC
>JBCBEP010000285.1:0-2034 GCA_038528605.1 Pseudomonadota bacterium | reverse complement strand
TCGAGCGAGGCGATGGGCTCGTCCGCCAGGATCACCTCCGCCTCCTGCACCAGGCACCGGGCGATGGCCGCGCGCTGCTGCTGACCGCCGGAGAGCGTGGAAGCGCGCTGCCGCGCCGTCTCTGCAATCCCCACCCGCGCAAGCGCGTGCATGGCGACCTGCTTCTCTTGATGCGTGAACATCATGAAGGTGCCGCGGAGGCGCGGGATACGGCCCAGCCGGCCGGTCAGCACGTTGGTGAGCACCGAGAGCCGCGGGACAAGGTTGAACTGCTGGAAGATCACGCCCAGCCGGCGCCGCGTCTCAGTCACCTTGCCCGACACGCGCCCGCGCGCCTGCACGGTCTCGCCCATCACCCGGATCTCGCCGCCGTCGTTCCCGCGATTGGCCTGGATGAGCCCTGCGATGTGGCGAATGAGCGTGGACTTGCCGGAGCCAGAGGCGCCGATCAGGGCGACCATCTCGCCCCGCTCGATCGACACGCTCACATCGATCAACGCGCGGCGCGCATTCCCGAAGGTTTTGTTGACGTTGCTGACATCGACTGCGCGCACGAGAGGGCCTCCTGTTCGCCGCGTCCTTTGAAGGAGATCGGCAACAACGGCGCCTCACTTTAGTGACTGTTTAACGACGTCCCCGCGCATGATGCGCGTCACGCAATAATGGATTAGAAACAAAGATTTAGCTGTTGAGGCAGGGGCTTCTCGAACGGTCCTAAGAGCTGTCTAGACACGTCCGCAGAGGCCTGAACCAGCCCTCAAACATCTCGAAAGGCACGGCTTTCGACGATGTATGAAAGCGGTTGCACAAGCCCCGAGCAGCGGGAGTGCGACATGCTCTCGACCGATGAATTCATCGTTAGCGAAGGATGGAAAAGCCAGCTATCGTCAGGTCAACGACAAAGACACTGGGAGGACCCGTCAATGAATTTGCGCCCCGATCCGACATTCCATCCATCCGCCAAGCTGGCCATGGAAGCGCCGGCCGAGACCCTCGCCTACACGCTCATGCTAAGCCCCGATGGCTCGCAGCCGGACGGCCTCGCGGTGGTCGACGTGAACCCGACCTCCAGCACCTTCGGGCAGATCGTCCACACAGTGATGATGCCGAACAAAGGCGACGAGTTTCACCATTTCGGCTGGAACGCCTGTTCGTCCTCCCTCTCGCCCCTCACGGGCCACGCCTTCCTTGAGCGGCGTTACCTGATCATCCCGGGCATCCGCTCCTCCCGCATCTATGTGATCGACACGAAGGGCGGGCCGAAGGACGCGAAGATCCACAAGATCATCGAGCCCGAGGAAGTGTTCGCCAAGACAGGCTACTCGCGTCCCCACACCATCCATTGCGGGCCTGAGGGCATCTATGTCTCCACCCTCGGCGGCGGCGGCGCGGACGGGACCGATGGCCCCCCGGGCATCTTCATCATGGACTGCCAGACCTTCGACATCATCGGCCGCTACGAGATCGAGCGCGGCCCGCAGGACAAGCAGTACGATTTCTGGTGGAACCTGCCGCGGGACTACATGGTCAGCTCCGAATGGGGTCTCCCGCCGCAGTTCGAGAACGGCATCGTCCCGGAGGACCTGCTCTCCAACAAATACGGCCACCGGCTGCACTTCTGGAACCTGCGCGAGCGGCGCAACGTCCAGACCATCGATCTCGGTGCGAACCACCAGATGGCGCTCGAGATCCGGCCGGCGCACGACCCGGTGAAGGAGTACGGCTTCTGCGGCGTCGTGGTCGACACCACGAACCTCGAGGGCTCGATCTGGACCTGGTGGCGCGAAGGCGGCAAGTTCCACGCCAAGAAAACCGCCACCATCCCGCCCGAGCCCGCGAAGGCGGACGACCTGCCGCCGCTCCTCAAGGGTTTCGAGGCTGTCCCGCCGCTCGTCACCGATATCGACCTGAGCCTCGACGACCGCTACCTCTACGTCGCCTGCTGGGGCACGGGCGAGATGCGGCAGTACGACGTGACCGACCCGATGAACCCGAAGCTCGCGGGCTCCGTCCATCTCGGCGGCATCGTGCGGC
>JBCBEP010000284.1:0-2082 GCA_038528605.1 Pseudomonadota bacterium | reverse complement strand
CTGCCGGGCAAGGGCCGGATGAAGACCACCGGCAAGCTCGGCGACGTGATGAAGGAATCGATCGACGCGGCGGCGAGCTTCGTGCGCGCCAAGGCGCCGCTCTTCGGCGTGCAGCCGCCGATGTTCGAGAAGATGGACATCCATGTGCACGTGCCCGAAGGCGCGACGCCGAAGGATGGGCCGAGTGCGGGCATCGCGATGGTGACCTCCATCGTCTCGGTGCTCACGCAGATCCCGGTGCGCCGCGATGTGGCGATGACGGGGGAGGTGACGCTGCGGGGCAATGTGCTGCCCATCGGCGGGCTGAAGGAGAAGCTGCTCGCGGCGCTCCGGGGCGGCATCAAGACGGTGCTGATCCCGAAGGAGAACGTGAAGGACCTGCCGGAAATCCCTGATAACGTTAAGGAAGGGCTGGATCTTATCCCGGTCGAGAGCGTGTCCGAGGTGCTGAAGGTGGCGCTGGTCGAGGCGCCTGAACCGATCGACTGGGACGAGAACTGCTTCGAGGCGGCTGATCCGGCGAAGGCGGCGGCCGAGGATGATGGAGCGCAGGCCGGTCTCGCGCACTGACGCGGAGCGGCGCTGAAGGATCGCGGCCCGGGGGAGACCCCGGGCCGCATTTCGTTTTGGGGGGCGGCTGGCCGGCGCCCTCGGCCCGGGGCTGGCGCCCCGGGCGAGCCCGCCCGCCAGCCTTTCGCCCCCCTGACGGGACCTTGCGGGTTACTCCGCGGCGATCTTGTCCTGGGTCTTCGTCTCGAAGTCCGACGCGTGGTGGCGTTCGTGGAGTTGTTCGGACGGATCGCCGGAGAGGCGATTGACCATTCGGCCGCGCTGAACGGCGGGTCGTTCGAGGATCTTCTCCGCCCAGGCGAGGACATGGGTGTAGCTCTTCACGTCCAGGAACTCGCCGGCGTTGTAGAGGCGGCCGAGGGCCATGTTGCCGTACCAGGGCCAGATGGCCATGTCGGCGATGGTGTAGGCCTCGCCTGCGATAAAGGGGCGGGTGGCCAGCGTCTGGTCGAGCACGTCCATATGGCGCTTGGCTTCCATGGCGTAGCGATCGATCGGATATTCCATTTTGAAGGGGGCATAGGCGTAGAAATGCCCGAAGCCGCCGCCGAGGAACGGGGCGGCGCCCATCTGCCACATCAGCCAGTTGAGCGTTTCGGTGCGCTCTGACCCGCTTGGCGCGAGGAAGGCACCGAACTTTTCGGCCAGATGGAGGAGGATGGAGCCGGACTCGAAGACGCGCACGGGCTCCGGCCCGGAACGGTCGACCATGGCGGGGATCTTGGAGTTCGGGTTGATGTCGGTGAAGCCCGTGCCGAACTGGTCGCTCTCCCCGATGCGTATGAGCCAGGCATCGTATTCCGCGCCCGTATGGCCCGCGGCGAGGAGCTCCTCGAGCATGATGGTGACCTTCACGCCGTTGGGCGTGCCGAGGGAGTAGAGCTGGAGCGGATGCTCGCCCACGGGCAGCGCGCGCTCGAACTGGGCGCCGGCGGTGGGCTTGTTGATCTTGGACCAGGTGCCGCCGCTGGCGCTATCGGCGCGCCAGACCGCGGGAGGCTCGTAGCCAGGTGGCTGGTTGGCGGGCTTTTCAGGGGTGTCGGTCATGGGGGTCTCCTCCGCGAGGGATGCTGCGGGTGTGACCTCTAGCTAAGCCTTTGCCGGCCAGTGTCATCCTGTGCGCCGTTCACGTGTTTCTTGAGCCTGGTACACGGGGGCGCGACGGCGTTGACGGGAGAGGGCATGGCATTCTACCTATCGCGCTCGGTCGCGCCGGACTTGCCTCTGCGTGGCCCGCGGGCGGTTAGCTCAGTTGGTAGAGCGCCTCGTTTACACCGAGGATGTCGGGAGTTCGAGCCTCTCACCGCCCACCACCGCGCCCTGGCCCCGGCCCGCGCCGGACCGGCCGCGAAAGAACCCGACGATGATGCTCGACGATGGCGCTTGACGATCGCGCTTGACGGGGGACGCGGCGCTCCTTTATCACCCCGCGCACGCCGGGCGATGCCCTGGTGGGCGAGCGGTTGTAGCTCAGTTGGTTAGAGTACCGGCCTGTCACGCCGGGGGTCGCGG
>JBCBEP010000283.1:0-2092 GCA_038528605.1 Pseudomonadota bacterium | reverse complement strand
GATCTCCAACTCCTCGAGGCGGCGGAGCGAGCGGAGGCGCATGTTGAGGATGGCCTCGGCCTGTACATCCGTGAGCCGCGCGGGGCCCGCGCCCTCGACTACGGCCCAGTCCTCGGCCATCAGCGCCTGCTTGGGCTCGTCCTCGTAACGGATGATCTCGATCACGCGGTCGAGGTTGAGATAGGCGATGAGATAACCGCCGAGCACCTCGAGCCGCTGGGCGATCTTGGCGAGGCGATGGCGCGAGCGGCGCTCCAGCACGTCGCGCCGATGGTCGAGCCAGGCGCGCATGACCTCCGACAGGGAGCAGACGCGCGGGGTGCGCCCGTCGATCAGCACGTTCATGTTGAGGCTGAACCGGAGCTCCAGATCGGACTGGCGGAAGAGGGTTTCCATGAGCGCTGCGGGATCGATGCTGCGGCTGCGGGGCTCGAGCACGAGGCGCACATCCTCCGCGCTTTCGTCCCGCACATCCGCGAGCGCGGTAACCTTCTTGGAGGTCACGAGCTCCGCAAGCCGCTCCACCAGCTTGGATTTCTGAACCTGGTAGGGGATTTCGGTGACCACGATCTGCCAGGTGCCGCGGCCGAGGTCCTCCTGCTCCCAGGCCGCACGGAGGCGGAAGCCACCGCGGCCGGTGCGGTAGGCCTCGCGGATGCTCTCCGCCGGCTCGACCAGCACGCCGCCCGTTGGAAAGTCCGGGCCCGGCATGAATTCGAGCAGCTTCTCGACGCTGGCGTTCGGGTGCTTGATGAGGTGCAAGAGCGCGCGGCAAAGCTCGCCGAGGTTATGCGGGGGGATCGACGTCGCCATGCCCACCGCGATGCCGGCAGCGCCGTTGGCCAGCAGGTTGGGGGCCGCGGCGGGCAGCACCTCGGGCTCCTGCTCCGAGCCGTCGTAGTTCGGGCGAAAGGCGACGGCGTCCTCGTCCAGCCCCTCCATCATGGCGGCGGCGAAGGCGGTGAGGCGGGCTTCCGTGTAGCGCTGGGCGGCGGGGTTATCCCCGTCGATATTGCCGAAGTTCCCCTGCCCGTCGACCAGCGGATAGCGGACGCTGAAGTCCTGCGCGAGGCGGGCCAGCGCGTCGTAGATCGCGGCGTCGCCATGGGGGTGATAGTTGCCCATCACCTCGCCGACGATCTTCGCGCATTTGCGGAAGGTGGCGGCGGGATCGAGGCGCAGGCCGCGCATGGCGAAGAGGATGCGGCGATGCACGGGCTTCAGCCCGTCGCGCGCATCGGGCAGCGCGCGGTGCATGATGGTGGAGAGCGCGTAGGTCAGGTACCGCTCGGAAAGGGCGCGATCCAGAGGCTCATGCGCCTCCGGCTCCCCTGCCTTCATATCGTCGTCGAGCACATCATCAGCCATAGATGTTGTGTAGCTCTGCGCGGAGCCGGCGTCCAGCGGGACATGGCGCAGCGCCCGGTCTTCCGTTCCGATTTGACACTGCTCAAGGCGCGGGGCGCAACGCGCGGTGAAGCTGGGGCATCATGCAATCGTTCGGAGAAATGTCATGGTGCCTGCGGGCTATCACGGCAGCGTCGGTCGCATCGATCGGCTGCTGCGCTTCGTTCTCGGCTTCACGCTGCTCGGCTTCGGGACGCTCTGCCCCTGGGCCGCGACGCTGGGGGCCGATGTGCAATGGGTGTCGGGCGGGATCGGCGTGGTGCTGATCGCGACGGCCTCGATCCGCTTCTGTCCGCTCTACCGGATGCTGCGGATCTGTTCGAGCTGAGGAGGGTCAGGGGAGCGGGCGGCTTTTGCCGTTCTCGTCGATGGCGACGAAGGTGAAGGTGGCTTCGGTGACCTGAAGGTGCTCGCCGGAGGGCTGGCGGGTGATCCAGACCTCAATGGCGATGCGCATGGAGCTGCGGCCCTCGCGCTCCATCACCGCGTGGATCGAGACGACATCGCCGACGCGGACGGCCTTGAGGAAGGTCATGCGCTCGACGGCGACGGTGGCGACCCGGCCGCGGGCGCGGCGGCGGGCGAGGACGCTGGCGCCGAGATCCATCTGCGCCATGAGCCAGCCGCCGAAGATGTCCCCATTGGCGTTGGTGTCCGCGGGCATGGCGATCGTCTGCAGCGTCAC
>JBCBEP010000282.1:0-2170 GCA_038528605.1 Pseudomonadota bacterium | reverse complement strand
TGGCCTCTGCCTTCGGAGGGCAGCGCTCTATCCAGCTGAGCTACGGGTGCGTCGAGCGGCGGTGTACACGTGCGGACCCGCCGGTGCAACCGCGGGGCTGCGGCCGGCGGGCCTCTGGCGTGGGCGAAGGCGACAGGTGGTCAGGCGCTTCTGGCGACAGGGCCTCGTGCGAAGAGCCGGTCGGCCAGCGTGGCGCCCAGGGCGATGCCGAGACCGAGAAGGACATGGCCAATGAAGGAGCCGGGCGGCAGGCCGGTCCAGACGGTGAGGGACTTCCAGCCGAAGAAGGGCGGAAAGCCAGCCACCAGATGACCCATCACATACCCGGCAAAGACGAAGAGCAGCGCGCCGTAGACGAGACCCGTCAGAGCATCAGCGCCAGTGTCCCCGATGCGGCCGAGGACGGCGCGGCCGATCGGCCGCGCGGCGATCAGAAACCCCAGCGGGTAGCCGATGAAGGCCGCGGAGAAATGGGCGATCTCGGCGATGCCGCGGCCGGAAAGGAGGCCGAGAAAGAGGTTGTCGTCCTTGTAGGCGCTGATGCCGAAGAGCTTGTTTAGCGATGCCTGAGCGAGGCCGATCGGTCCCTCGAGAGGGAACTTGCCCGTGGTCACCGGCGCGCCGAAGCGGATCCAGAGCTCCCAAAGGGCGAGGCCAATCGCACCGGCGACCAGCGTTGTGACGATGATGCGCGTGACGTTCATGCCCATACCGGGGCGAAGGGCCGTGGTGTCGGTCATGGTGGTCTCCTCTCGATGACCATGCTGTGCCGGTCGCCACGAAGGGTGGGGTGGCGCCGCCTCTACGGCAGCCAGATGGTCGTGAGGGCGAGGGCGCGCACGGCCTGTTTCACCAGCTTCACCATAACGTAAACGCGCGAGAGAACCCTGAAATGCCCGACCCCTAGCCGACCACGATGCCGGACGCGCCAGAGCTCAGGATGGCGCATGGTTGGCGAGCGTCAGCGAGGGGCGGTGGGATGATGGCGTGCTGGCGAGGATGCTCGGCTTCGGGCCTGACGAAGTGGCCCGACGGTGGTGCCTGACATCCAAAGGATGGTAATGCGCCGTCCATGATGCCGAGCCGTGACACCCAGTACTTCCTGCTCCTGAATGTCGGGCATTTCCTCGACCATTACTTCATGCTGATCTTCGCCACAGTGGCGGCCCTTGCCCTCAGTGCCGGCTGGGGAATGAGCTACGCCGAGCTCCTGCCCTACGGCGCGCCGGGCTTCGCGGCCTTCGCGCTCTGCGCGCTGCCGATGGGCATGCTCGCCGACCGGTGGAGCAGGGACGGCATGATGGTTGTCTTCTTCCTCGGCATCGGCGCTTCCTCGATCCTCACGGGCCTCGCGCAGACGCCGCTGCAGCTCGGCGCTGGCCTTCTGCTGATCGGCATCTTCGGGGCGATCTACCATCCCGTCGGCCTCGCCATCGTAACGGCCCGTTGGCGCAAGACGGGCATGCGGCTCGCGGTGAACGGGATCTGGGGCAATCTTGGCGTGGGCTCGGCAGCGCTCGTCACCGGCATCATGATCGACCTTGCCGGCTGGCGTGCCGCCTTCATCCTGCCCGGCCTCGTCTCGATGGCCGTGGCGCTGCCCTACCTGATCGTATCGCGCGAGATCCGCGCCGAGACCGTGGCGCCCACAGGGGGCGCTGCCGCCGCGCAGCCGGCGAATTACGGTGCGATCTGGCGCGTGCTGCTCTGCGTCTATCTCACCGCCACGCTTGGGAGCATCGTGTTCCAGGCCACCACCGTCGCCCTGCCCGAGATCTTCGAGGAGCGGCTCGTGGGCCTCGCGGACGCCATTGCGGCAACGCTGACCTTCCTTCAGCTTCAGTCCGCCTCCGTGATCGGGGCGCTTGCCTTCATCGTCTTCGCCGCCGCCTCGCTCGCCCAGCTTCTCACGGGCTATATGCTCGACCGTGTGGGCGCCCGGCCGACGCTGGCGCTGGTCACCTCGGTGCAGATCGTGGCGTTCCTGGCAATGCCGGGGCTGACGGACGCGGCGATCTTCGCCGCTGCGCTTGGCGCGATGCTGGGCGTCTTCGGGCAGGTGCCGGTGAACGATTTCCTGATCGGCACCACGGCATCCCAGAAGTCACGCTCCCGCGCCTTCGGGGCGCGCTATCTCGTGAGCTTCCTCGGCTTCTCCGCCGCCCTGCCG
>JBCBEP010000281.1:0-2207 GCA_038528605.1 Pseudomonadota bacterium | reverse complement strand
CCGCCATGCCCGACGCGGTGGCGAAGGCCGCCTCCGCCCCTTCGAAGGCGGCGATCCGGTCCTCGAACATCGCAACCGTCGGGTTGCCGTAACGCGCATAGATAAAGCCTTCGTCCGACGCCCCGCGCGCCCCGCCCTCGCCCTTGAAGCGGGCCTCCGCCGCCTCCGCATCGGGGTAGAGGAAGCCCTGGGTTAGGTAGAGCGCTTCGGAGGTTTCGCCGTAAGCGCTGCGCCGGCTGCCCGCATGCACGAGACGGGTACGGGGGCGGAAGCCGCCGGGCTTGTGGGTGCTGTCGTCCATATCGCATCTCTCCCGCGCAACCCTGCATCGTCGCGGGGAGCGCATCGATGAACGACCGGAAGCGGGAGCGGTCGGAACGCCTCTGCGCTCCTTACCGACCTCTTTAGCGGCTTCTTTACCGTGGCCCGCAATCCGGTCAGACAAATCACCACATCACGCGGATACCGCCGGGCCACCCTCCGGGTCAAGCGTCGGCGCCATCTGGCGGTGTTGCCGGATCATCACAGCTCTGTGCGCGGTGTCATCGGAGCGTAACGGCCTCGCCGCGAAGCTGTGCTCTTCACCGTGTAACTGTCTGCACCAGAACGGAGAAAATCCGTCAGTCCTAGGTTGGGGCACGGGCATGGCAGTGATCAGATGGGACGCGCGGCCAAGAGGCCCGCGCCACAGTCACGACAGGCAGGCCAGGTTGCTGGCCACGCGGCGCCGCTTCGCCAGCAAGGCCGCCGCGCTTCACACCGTGCTGTTCGAGACACTGCCGGATGACGTGCTGGAGCGCGAGGTGACCGTGAAGGTCCTCTTCCGCTCCTCCCGGGTGCTCAACCTCGTCCTCGGCGGCGAGCCTGGCATGACCTTCTCTGCCCGCTGCCATCTGAGCAAAACGCGCCAGCGCCGCGGGCTCTCACGCCTCAGCTGGGCCGCGGCGGCCGGGGTGATCGATCTCGGCTGCTTCGTGCTCCGCGGGGAGCGCGGGCACTGCGCCATGGCCTGGTACAACCACCGCGCCCGGCTGAACGGTGAGCCGGTGGGCGACGCGGCCTATGGCGGCTTGGCCACCGCTCCGGAAGGGCTGCGCGCCTGATTGCTCCCGCTCAAGGGATCAGGACTGCCCGAAAATCATTCACATTGGTGAGCGTCGGGCCGGTGATCACCTGGTCGCCCAGCGCCTCGAAAAAGCTGTGCGCGTCGTTGTTGGCGAGATCCCTGGCAGGGTCCCGCCCGGCCGCCACGGCGCGGGTGAGCGTGTCGGGCGTGAGCAATGCACCGGCCACTTCCTCCGCGCCGTCCACCCCGTCCGTATCCCCCATCATCGCCCAGACCGGGCGGCCCGCCAGCGCGATGGCCATGCCGAGCAGGCATTCGACGTTGCGCCCGCCCCGGCCATTGCCGCGCATGGTCACCGTCGTCTCCCCGCCGGAAAGAAGCACGCAAGGGCGGGGGACCGGCTGGCCATGCTGCAGGACCTGCGCGGCGATGCCGGCCATGACCTGACCCACGAAGCGCGCCTCACCCTCGAGGCTATCCCCCAAGATGAGCGGGGTCACGCCGGCAGCCCGTGCCGCGGCGGCCGCCGCCTCGAGGCTCAGCTGCGGCGCAGCGATCAGCCGGTTCTCCGCCGTCGCAAGCCGGGGATCGCCGGGGGAGGGGCAGTCCTCCGCGGTCTCCAGGTGGCGCACCACGCTTTCGGGCGGGGCGATGCCGAAACGCTGAAGGATCGCGCGCGCATCGGCGGGGGTGGACGCTTCGCCAACGGTCGGGCCCGAAGCGATGGTGCCCGGATCGTCCCCCGGCACATCCGAGATCAGGAGCGCCACCAGGCGTGCGGGATACGCCGCTGCCGCCAGCCGCCCGCCCTTCACGCGGGAGAGGTGCTTGCGCACCACGTTCATGTCCCCGATCGCAGCACCCGACGCGAGCAGGAGCCGGTTCACCTCCTGCTTCTCCGCAAGGCTTACCCCCGCCACCGGCAAAGTGAGGAGCGCCGAGCCGCCGCCAGAGACGAGCGCGATGACGAGATCGTCCGGCCCCAGCCCTTCCAGCAGCGCGAGCATGCGCTCGGCCGCCGCCATGCCCGCCGCATCCGGCACAGGGTGGGCAGCCTCGACGATCTCGATGCGCGCGCACGGCCGGGCATGGCCGTAGCGGGTGATCACGAGGCCCTCGAGCGGGCGTCCGGGCTCGTCCG
>JBCBEP010000280.1:0-2216 GCA_038528605.1 Pseudomonadota bacterium | reverse complement strand
GCGCTGCTTCTGCCCACCGCTCAGCTGGCGCGGCATGCGCACGGCGAACTCGCGCGGCAGCTTCACGAGGTCGAGCAGTTCCAGCATCTGGTTCCAGCGGTCCTCGTCGCTCTCCCCGATCTCGAACATCTCCAGCACGCGGCAGATCTGGTCGCCGATGCGCATGGAGGGGTTGAGCGTGTCGAAGGGGTTCTGGAAGACCATCTGGACCTGGGAGACGGTCTGCGGCCCTCGGGTCTCCACCGCCTTGTCGCCGAGCTCAAGGTTGCCGAGCTTCACCGACCCGTCCGTCGCCGTCTCGAGGCCCATCAGCACCTTGGCGAAGGTGGACTTGCCGCAGCCGGACTCGCCCACGATGGCCACGGTCTCGGCCTCGCGCGCGTCGAAGGTCAGCTTCTCGTTGGCCTTGACCGTCCGCGTGTCGCCCCCGCCGAACATGCCGGTCGAGACGGAGTAGTGCTTGGTGAGATCGTCCACGCTGAGGACCACGTCGCCAGGCTCGATGGGCGCGCCGACCTCGCCCGCATCGGGCTCCTTCGTCCAGTCGATGGCGTCGAGGCGCTCACAGCGGCTGCGGTGCCGGTCCTCCGGCGTGCCCACCTCGTGCATCTTCACGTCCTGCACGTTGCAGGTGCCGTCCTCGAACCAGTCGCAGCGGGGGCCGAAATTGCAGCCCCGCGGCCGTTCATGGGGGAGCGGGAGCTGGCCGGGGATCGCGACGAGGGGCTTCGCATATTTGTCCGCCCCCGGCACCGGGATCGAGCGCAGCAGGCCCTTGGTGTAGGGGTGGCGCATATTGTTGAAGACGGTGTCGATGTTCCCCTCTTCCACCGCCTCGCCCGAATACATCACCGTGATCCGGTCGCAGGTCTCGAGGATGAGGCCGAGATTATGGGAGACGAAGATCATCGAGGTGCCCATCTCGGAGGCGAGCTCCTTGATGAGGTCGACGATCCCGGCCTCCACCGTCACGTCGAGCGCGGTGGTCGGCTCGTCGAGGAGGAGGAGGGCAGGGCGGCTGAGGAGCGCCATGGAGATGACCACGCGCTGCTGCTGCCCGCCCGAGAGCTGGTGCGGGTAGGCGCCCATGATCCGGTCCGGGTCCGGCAGACGCACGCTCGCCACCATGTCCGCCGCGCGCTTGGCCGCGTCAGCCTCGGAGATGCCCTTCTCGTGGATCGTGAGCACTTCCGTGAGCTGCTTGCCGATCTTCATGGCGGGGTTCAGCGAGGCCATGGGCTCCTGGTAGACCATGGAGATCTGGGAGCCGCGGAGGTCGCGCAGCTCCTCGTCGGACATCTCGGCCATGTCCCGGCCCTTGAACTTGATCTTGCCCGACTTGATGCGCCCGTTCTTGCCGAGATACCGCATGATCCCGAGCGAGACGGTGGACTTCCCGCACCCGGACTCGCCCACGAGGCCCATGGTCTCACCCGGCATGACGGTCATGGAGAAGTCCATCACGGCCGGGATCTCCCCCTTCCGCGTGTAGAACGAGATATTGAGGTCTTCGATCTCGAGGATGGGCTCGGTCATGGGCTGGCTCTCCTGTCAGCTGGCGCGCGCGAGACGGTCGAGTACGCCCCGCATCGTGCGGATGGCCTCCTCGATGCGAGCGTCGTCGCGCACTGTCTCGAGATCGTTGATCGCGTCGGCGAGACGTTGCCGTCCGGACGCAATGGGATCGACCGGTGTATTGTCGCGCCGACGGGCAAGCGCGAAATCCCGATTGGTCAACTCCGGCGTTTCGTCATCTGGTGTGCCGTATTCAGGCATACTGGACATAGAAGTCTCTTTCTCTCCGTGTTGCCACGCGGGCCGAGATCATGCGGATCGCATTTGGCCGCTCAGTATACACGACGAATATGATACGGTCATCGAGTAGGCCGAGCTCGCGATGGCGGCGCTCGCCATCGATATAGTCATCGGGAAACGCAAGCGCCGTTTCCCACTCGAAGCGAGCGAGATCCGCAAAGTCGACACCGTGCTTCGCGCGGTTCGACTGCCGCTTCTTCTCGTCCCACTCGAGCGCGATTGCCACTGCATCATCAGTCCTTCAGGCTTTCTTCGCGCATGCCGTCGGCCAGGAGATTTAGGCCCAGGACGAGTGACATGAGGGCCACGGCGGGGAAGAGGGCGATGTGGGCGGTTTCGGCGAGGCGCACGAAGGGGCGGCCGTGGTTGATCATCGTGCCCCAGTCCGGGCTCTCGGGCTG
>JBCBEP010000279.1:0-2273 GCA_038528605.1 Pseudomonadota bacterium | reverse complement strand
CTCTCGCTCCCCATGGTCGCCATCGGCCTCGCCTTCCTCCTCTATGCCTGGGGCCGCAAGGGGCGCGACGGGGCGACTGGCGCGGCATGACCGCCGCCGTGGAACAGCCCGCTGCGACCCTCGAGGCGATCATCCGGGCGGAGATCGCGGCGCGGGGGCCGATCAGCGTTGCCGAGTATATGGGGCTCGCGCTCGGCCATCCCGAGCACGGCTACTACATCACCCACGATCCGCTGGGGGCGGCGGGGGACTTCACCACAGCGCCCGAGATCAGCCAGATGTTCGGCGAGATGATCGGCCTGTGGCTGGCTGATCGGCTGGCGGATCGGCTGGCGGCACTGCCCCCCGGCACGGCACAGCCGCAACTCGTGGAGCTCGGGCCCGGACGCGGCACGCTCATGGCAGATGCCCGCCGCGCCGCCGCATCTCTCCGCGACCTGCCCCTTACCCTGGTCGAGACCTCGCCCGCGCTCCGCGCAGAACAGGCGGCCCGCCTGCCGGGAGCGCGGCATACCGGAAGCTTCGGCGAGGTCGCCCAGGGGCCCCTTCTGCTCGTCGCCAACGAGTTCCTGGATGCCCTGCCCGTCCACCAATACCTCTCGGACGGCGCGGCCTGGCGGGAGGTGCGCGTCGGCATGGGCAGCGGCGGCGGTGGCCTCTCCTTCGGCCTCTCCACCCCCCTCCCCGGCCGCCCGCCCGCCCCTGCCGGCGCATGGGCCGAGGAAAGCCCGATTGCCGAGGATATCGTGGCGAGTATCGCAGGGCGGATCGGCGAGCATGGGGGCGCCGCCCTCTTCATCGATTACGGCTACCGCGCGGAGGACCGGCCCGAAGGCCCCACCCTGCAGGCCCTGCGCAACCACGCGAAGGCCGACCCCCTGGAAGCCCCCGGCACGGCCGACATCACCTGGTTGCCCGACTTCGACCGGCTCGTGCGCATCGCCCGGAATGCCGCACCCGTCGCCACCCACCTCGCCGAGCAGGGCGCCTTTCTCGCCGCCCTCGGCATTGGCCAGCGGGCCGCAAGCCTCGCGCGCGCCACGCCCGCCAAGGCGGACGAGGTTGCCGACGCGCTCGAACGCCTCTGCAGCCCCGGCGCCATGGGCAGCCGCTTCAAGGCCCTCGCCATCACGCCCGAGGGGCAGCACCCTCCGGGCTTCGCCGCGCCATGAGGGAAGGCCGATGACCGACACGCTGCAGCCCATTGAAGATCGCACGCTCCGGGGCCTGCCCCATGGCTTCTTCACGCGCGCTGGCGGGGTCTCGACCGGCCTCTACGAAAGCCTCAACGGCGGCCAGGGCTCGGCGGACGATGGCGCGTCGGTCGCCACCAACAGGGGCCGGATCGCCAGCCACCTCGGCGCGCGGAGCCTCGTCTCCGTCGGCCAGGTCCATTCGCCGACCGCCATCGCGCTCGACGCGCCCTTCGAGGGAACGCGCCCGGAGGCCGACGCGATGGCCACCGCCACGCCCGGCCTCGCCCTCGGTATCCTGACCGCGGATTGCGCCCCGGTCCTGCTGGCCGACCGGGAGGCGCAGGTCATCGGCGCGGCCCATGCGGGCTGGCGCGGCGCCTTCGCCGGCGTGCTCGAGGCCGTGATCGACGCCATGCTCGGCCTAGGCGCGGCGCGGGGCCGGATCACCGCGGTCATCGGCCCAACGATCTCGCAGCGCGCCTACGAGGTCGGCCCCGAATTCGTCGACCGCTTCCTCGACGAGGACCCGGAGAACGCCCGCTTCTTCGTCGCCGGCCGCGCCCATCCCGAGGGTGACCGCGCGCAGTTCGACCTGCCATCCTACTCCCTCGCCCGCCTCCGCGCCGCGGGCATTGCCGAGGCAAGCTGGACCGGCCACTGCACCCACAGCGATCCCGCGCGCTTCTACAGCTACCGACGCAGCCGGCAGGCCGGGGAGCCCGATTACGGCCGCCTCGTCGCCGCCATCGCCCTGCCCCCGGCGCCCTGACCATGCCGCCTTACGAGCGCACGCGCCGTGCCCGCTCCGCCCTCAATCTGGGCGCGTTGCTCTTCGGCCTCGCCTTCGCCGCGTTCGCCGCGTCCTACGGCGCCGACTGGTGGTTCTTCATCCCGCTCGGCCTCTTCATCCTGCCGCTGGCCGTCACCCTCATTCGCGGGCGCGATGCCCTTTTCCGGATCGACGATGACGCGATCTCCTGGGACGAAGGCGGGAAACGCCGGCAGGTCGCCATCGCCGAGATCGACCATCTGCGTATCGAGGACTGGACGGACAGCACCGATATCTACGTCGTCCGC
>JBCBEP010000278.1:0-2367 GCA_038528605.1 Pseudomonadota bacterium | reverse complement strand
CGAGACCCGCATCGTTCATGCCATCCACGAGGCCCCAGAGCCCGTCCGACATGCCCATCAAGCGCCGGCCATCCCATTCGGTGTGGAGCACGAGCGCGTCGAAGGCCTTCTGACTGTAGTCGTAGTTCCGCACCAACACCGGCTCGGCCCCGGGCCAGAGCGCCTGGCTGCAGCCCGAGAGATAGGGGGGCGGGCAGAAGAAGCTGAGGAAGCGCGCCGCCTCGTCCTTCCCGCCGGCGAGGCTGGTGAGCCGGTCGTAGAGACCCAGCATCTCAGGCATGTGCTGCTTCAGGGCACGACGGCTGTCGAGATAGGTCGGGCGGGCCGTCACCCCCTCCCGCGCCCACCAGCGGCGGTAATGCGGCCAATGCTCCTGAAAGAGCGCCGCCCATTTCGCCCCGGGCTGGGGCTCTGACACGGCGCGGAAAAGCAGGCTCATCGCGGTATGCACGACCGGGGCAGCCCCGCACCCCGACCCTCTCCCTCAGAGGGGAAGGAGGCGATAGCCGCAGCCGCCAGCGCCGTGCTGGCCGGACTGGCGCTGACCGGAGAGCTGACGCGCCCTCCCCCTTCGAGGGGGAGGGCTGGGGTGGGGGTCCTGAGCGTGGTCGACATGCGCCTTACATGATCTTGAAGGCGGGGTCGGACATCGCAGGTGCGGCTTCGGCCGCCGGCAGGGGCTTGGCGGCGAACTGGTTCTTGATGCCCTCGATCCACATCTTCGCCCGGTCGTTCAGCTCGAAATCCTCGGTCATCGAGCGGCCGCGGGTGACGAGGATGCCGAGATCAGCGCCCTCGTAGCGATAATCCCCGGGCTTGAGGATGCGCAGGAAGAAGGCCTCCGCCTCGCTCTCGACGGCGCGGCGGTGATAGTCGAACCGGTCGAAATGCACGCGACCGTCGACCATGCGGTAGATGCCGCTCTCGGGCGCCTCAGTGATGATGTCAACCGTATCGTCAGTGTGTTTGATCACCATCTGGGACCAGCTGTCGATCATGTCCGGGTCGGCCCAGCGGGCGTTCAGCTCATCCACGTCGAGCTCGAACTCCTGGCCCGAGAACTCGAGCAGGTGGAAGAGGAAGAGCGGTGCGTCCGCATGGGCGAAGGCGGCGTGGTTGGTCATCGACGACGCGCCGGTGATGCGCGGGTTGAGCTCGCCGAGCCAGATGTCGCCGGTGTCCTGGTCGAGCAGGAAGTCGAGCTCGAAATAGCCGCGATAGCCTTCCTCTCGGAGCTGTTCGCCGAAGCGGAAGGTCATCTCCCGCGCCTTGTCGCGCTGCTCGGGCGTGAAGGCGCTGTCGAAGATCTCGTTGCCGCACCAGCCGCCGCGATAGGGGGTGAGTTCCTTGAAGCCGACGAGTTCGGTCATCAGAGGACCGACGATGGTGCCCTTGGAGGTCGCGCAGGCCTCGATGGCCGACCCGCGGACATTGACCCGCTTCATAATCTTGATCTCGCCCTGGCCGACGATCTCGTGCTCATGCCGGCGGAAGTCGTCTTCGGAGGCGATGAAGAAGGTTGTGTGACCGCTGTCGCCGAAGGCGGACTGCAGCACGAGGTCGTCGCCAAGCCCGGCCTCCGCCGCGGATTTGCAGAGACTGTCCCAATCCTCGACCACGGCGAGGGTGTTCGGCACCGAGGGCACGCCCGCCTTGTTGCCGATGCGTACGGTCTCGATTTTGTTGTCGACGCGTTCGCGGAGCGCGGCGGGCGGGAACCAGACCTCGGCGCCGAGTTCCTTCGCCAGCTCCTCGGTCTTGTCGTCGAACATCAGGAAGACGAACTTGGCATCCGGATCGCGGGTCTGCACGAAGTCCACCACCTGCTTGTGGGCGAGCAGGTAGTTGTTGATGTCCTCGATGGACTGGAACTCCTCATGCGGGATTTCCTCGGGCACCATCACGTTCGGGTGCCGCCCGTCGAAGCAGTCCAAGTAGTTGACATACTTGAAGTTCTTCACCCACTCATCGATGCCGAGCAGGTTAAAGTTGGTGGCCGAGATGAAGTAGATCGGCTTGTCGTTGCGGTGGAAGAAGCGGCGGATCTCGGAGATGTTCTTGAGGGTTTTCATGCGGGTCTCCCTGTCCCTGTCTTGTTTGGGGGTGGGGTTCATGACCCCCTCCCCGGCCCTCCCCCGCTGAGGGGGAGGGGGTGGTACCGGCGCCGGCGGTGCTTACTCGGCGGCGGTGCGGATGCTGTCGCCGCTGCCGGAGACGGCGGCTTCGGTAAAGACGCGGAGGCCGAGATCCGGGCGGTAGCCATGGATCTCGTTGACGTCGAGCGCGCGCATGAAGGCGAGGATCTCTGCGCTGATCACCTGGCCGGGCACGAGGATGGGGAAGCCCGGCGGGTAGGGGATGATGAAG
>JBCBEP010000277.1:0-2401 GCA_038528605.1 Pseudomonadota bacterium | reverse complement strand
GATCAGGGGTGTGGCGACGAACATCGTCTTTGTCGAGAACCTGCTGCAGCACCCGAAATTCACGTCGATGGAGTATACGACCACCTTCATCGACACGACGCCCGAGCTCTTCGAGTTCAAGAAGCGGCGGGACCGGGCGACGAAGCTGCTTACCTACATCGCGGACATCACGGTGAACGGGCATCCGGAGACCGCCGGCCGCCCGCGCCCGCCCGCCGATGCCCGCCCGCCCGCGCCGCCGAAGGTGCCGGACGACCCGGCGCCGGCGGGGTGGAAGCAGCTGCTCGAGGACAAGGGGCCGAAGGCGGTGGCGGATGAGATGCTCGCCTCCAAGGCCCTGCTGATGACCGACACGGCGATGCGGGACGGGCACCAGAGCCTGCTCGCCACCCGCATGCGGAGCCTCGACCTCATCCGCGTGGCACCCGCCTATGCGCATCATCTGAACGGCCTCTTCTCGGTGGAGTGCTGGGGCGGGGCGACCTTCGACGTCGCCTACCGTTTCCTGCAGGAATGCCCCTGGCAGCGGCTGCGCGAGCTGCGCGCGGCCATGCCGAACATGCTGACGCAGATGCTGGTGCGCGCGTCGAACGGCGTGGGCTACACGAACCTGCCGGACAACGTGGTGCAGCACTTCATCGCCCAGGCGGCGGGTACGGGCATGGATGTGTTCCGCGTCTTCGACCCGCTCAACTGGGTCGAGAACATGCGCGTGGCGATGGATGCGGTGCTGGAGCAGGACCGCATCCTCGAAGCCGCCATCTGCTACACCGGCGATATCGACGACCCGGACCGGGCGAAGTACGCGCTTCAGTATTACGTAGACCTTGCGAAGGAGCTGGAAGCCGCGGGCGCGCATATCCTGTGCCTGAAGGACATGGGCGGGCTGGTGAAGCCCTATGCCGCGAAGAAGCTGATCGAGGCCTTCAAGGGCGAGATCAGCATCCCCGTGCACTTCCACACGCACGATACCTCCGGCATCTCCGCCGCCTCTGTCCTGAAGGCGGCGGAGGCGGGGGTCGATGCGGCGGACGCGGCGGTCGATCCGCTCTCGGGCCTCACCTCCCAGCCGCCGCTCGGCTCCATCGTCGCAGCACTGAAAGGGCAGGAGCGGGACACCGGGCTCGATCTCGACGCGATCCGCGAGGTGGGGCGGTACTGGGAAGGTGTGCGGCGGATGTATGCAGGGTTTGAGAGCGACCTGCGCTCCGGCTCCTCCGAGGTCTACCTCCACGAGATGCCGGGCGGGCAGGTCACGAACCTGCGTGCCCAGGCGCGCTCCATGGGGCTCGAGGACCGCTGGCCCGAGATCGCCCGGACGTATCAGGACGTGAACCAGATGTTCGGCGACGTCATCAAGGTCACGCCCATCGCGAAAACCGTGGGCGACATGGCACTGAGCATGGTGGCAGCCGGGCTCAGCCGTGCGGATGTGGAGAACCCGAGCACCGAGGTGAGCTTCCCGGACAGCGTGGTGACCTTCTTCAAGGGCGCCGTGGGCCAGCCGCCGGGCGGCTTCCCGCCGGCGCTGCAGGCCAAGGTGGTGGGCGACGAGACGCCGATCACGGAGCGCCCCGGGAGCCTGATGTCGCCGGCCGATCTTGAGGCGAAGCGCCAGGAAGCCATGGACGAGATGGATGGCCACACAGTCGATGACGAGGACCTCTCGTCGTACCTGATGTATCCGAAGGTCTATCTCGACTACATGGGCCGGCGGCGGGACTACGGGCCCGTACGCGTCCTGCCCACGCCCACCTTCTTCTATGGCATGGAGGCTGGCGAAGAAGTCGCTGTCGATCTCCGCCCCGGCGTGACGCTGGTCATCCGGCTGCAGACCTGGTCCGACCCGGACGACCGGGGCGAGGTGAAGGTTTTCTACGAGCTCAACGGCCAGCCGCGCACGATCCGCGTGATGGACCGGCGCGTGTCCTCCGCCGCCGCCAAGTCCGAGAAGGCCGAGGAAGGAA
Source organism: Pseudomonadota bacterium (assembly GCA_038528605.1). GTDB lineage: Bacteria > Pseudomonadota > Alphaproteobacteria > Rhodobacterales > Rhodobacteraceae > Thermohalobaculum. Next base: position 434 of record JBCBEP010000277.1, on the reverse strand, counting down.
ACCCGAACCACGTGGCGGCCCCCATGCCCGGCGTAATCGGCTCGGTCGCCGTGGAGCCCGGGAAGAAGGTGCAGGCGGGCGACCTGATGCTCACGCTCGAAGCGATGAAGATGGAGACGGCCATCCGCGCGGAGAAGGGCGGCGTGGTCGAGCGCGTGGTCCAGGGCGCGGGCGCTCAGGTGGAGGCGAAGGACCTGCTGGTGGTACTGGCCGACGGCTGAGGCGGTGGCGGTGGCGGTGCGGTGCGGGAAGAAGTGAACGGCGCCGGCGCGCCAAAAGATTGAAAGCGCCCGGCAAACGCACGATCCTAGCGTTATGGTTAGTCGTCTGCTTCTCGGTGCCGCGCTCCTCGCGGCGGTGTTCGGCCTCGTGATCGTCGCGCCGGGCCCGACTGCTTCTGCCGGCAATTTCGGGTTTCGCAGCGGGGTGGGCGC
>JBCBEP010000276.1:0-2409 GCA_038528605.1 Pseudomonadota bacterium | reverse complement strand
CGGAGGTGCTGCGGATCGCCCACAAGCTGGACAACAAGGCGACCGCGCTCTCCGGCGGTGAGATGCAGCGTGTCTCGATCGGCCGGGCGCTGGTGCGCGATCCCGAGATCCACCTCATGGACGAGCCGCTGAGCTCGCTGGACGCGAAGCTGCGCGCCGATCTGCGGGTTGAACTCAAGCGCATCCAGTCGGGCCTCGGCGCGACCATGCTCTACGTCACGCACGACCAGATCGAGGCGATGACCATGGCGACCCATGTGGGCGTGCTCGATCAGGGCCGTCTGGTGCAGGTGGGCACCCCGCGGGAGATCTACGAAGACCCGGTCAGCCTTTACGTCGCCGGCCGGCTGGGCCTGCCGCGGATCAACGCCCTGCCCGCCAGCATCTTCGCCGGTGCGCCTGCGGGCGCCGCCACCATCGGCCTGCGCCCCGAGCACATCGCCCATGGCGACGGCAGGCCGTCGCGCGTGGTCAGGATCGAGCATCTCGGCGACCAGACCCGGCTGCATCTCGCGCTTGACGGCCACGAGATCGTCACCCTGACGGACGTCCACACCGGCCTCGAGCCGGGAGACACCGTCGCCATCCAGCCCCGCAACGCCCTGTACTTCGACGCCTCTGGCGCCCGGATCTGAGGAGGAGGCCCCATGAAACAGTTCATCAACACCCGCGAGACGCTGGTGACCGAGGCGATCGACGGCACGTTGCGAACGGGCGGCGGGCGCCTCGCGCGGCTCGACGGCTACCCGCATATCAAGGTCGTCGTACGCACGGACTGGGACAAGTCCAAGGTCGCCCTCGTCTCCGGCGGGGGCTCCGGCCATGAGCCGAGCCATGCGGGGTTCGTTGGCCAGGGCATGCTGACGGCGGCGGTCTGCGGCGAGGTCTTCGCCTCGCCCTCGGTCGACGCCGTTCTGGCCGGCATTCTCGCCGTCACGGGCAAGGCGGGCTGCCTGCTGATCGTCAAGAACTACACCGGCGACAGGCTGAATTTCGGGCTGGCGGCCGAGCGGGCGCGGGCCCAGGGCCTGCGCGTCTCGATGGTCATCGTTGACGACGACATTGCCCTGCCCGACCTGCCGCAGGCGCGCGGCGTGGCCGGCACGCTCTTCGTGCACAAGATCGCCGGCGCGCTCGCCGAGCAGGGCGCCGATCTCGACACGGTCACCGAAGCCGCGGATCGCGTGGTGAAGACCGTCGTCTCCATCGGCATGTCGCTCGATACCTGCACCATCCCGGGCTCGCCGAAGGAGGAGCGGATCGGCGCGGGCAAGGCGGAACTCGGCCTCGGCATCCATGGCGAGCCGGGCATCGAACAGGTCGATTTCTCGAATGCCCGCGACGCGATGGAGATGGTGGTGGACCGGCTCGCGCCCAATCTCGCGCCCGGGCCGCATGTGGCGCTCCTCAACAACCTCGGCAGTGCGACGCCGCTCGAGATGGCGGTGCTCGCGGAGGAACTCACGCGGTCTCGCATCGGCGAGCAGGTGCGCTGGCTGATCGGGCCGGCGCCCTTGATGACATCGCTCGACATGCAGGGGTTCTCCGTCTCGCTCTTCCCCGCAACGAAGGCGGATGAGGCCGCGCTGCTGGCGCCGGTGGCCCCGGTCGCCTGGCCGGGCTGCCTGCAGGTGGGGGAGGTCGAGGTGCTGGCCCTGCCGGATGGCCTCGCGCCGATCCAGCCGATCCCCTCGGAGAATGACGGGATGCGCGCCTTCATCGAGGAATGCTGCACCGTCCTGATCGGCGCGGAGGCCGACTTGAATGCCCTCGATGCCAAATCGGGCGATGGGGATACGGGCAGCACCCTCGCCACTGCGGCGCGCGCCCTGGTCGATGCGTTCGACCGTTTGCCGCTGGCGGACCATACGCAGCTCTACCGCGCCATCGGTCTGGAACTCAGCCAGACGATGGGGGGCTCCTCCGGCGTCCTGCTCGCGATCTTCTTCGCCGCGGCGGGCGATGCGTCGGCCAGCGGCCAGGGCTCGATTGGCGCGTTGAAGGCCGGGCTCGACCGGATCCAGCAGGTCGGCGGCGCGCGCCCCGGGGATCGTACGATGATCGACGCGCTCCTCCCCGCGCTCGAGGCGCTGCCGAACGGGCTCGCAAGCGCGGCCGCGGCGGCGCGGGCGGGAGCGGATGCGACGGCTGCTATCACTCGGGCCCGCGCGGGCCGGGCAGCATACCTCGCGGAAGCCAACCTCGCGGGGCATAACGACCCCGGTGCCGAGGCCGTGGCCCGCCTCTTCGAGCACCTCGCCGGAGCCGCCCCGGCACCGGGCTGATCGGCGAGGCCCTGTCCCTCCCATCCAGAGGCCCTCCCCTGCCGCGGTTTCCTCGCCAGATTGCCATAGGCCCCGGTGGTGCCTAGGTTCTTGGCAAGGGTTGCCGAATTGGAGGGCAGAAATG
>JBCBEP010000275.1:0-2425 GCA_038528605.1 Pseudomonadota bacterium | reverse complement strand
GCCCGGCGTAGTCGGATTGTATGTTTTCAACGCCATGGTTTCTGTCTTCCGTCTTCAGTTTCCGCCAAGCCCGGCGGTGGGTTGAAAACCCACCCTACCGCTAGCCGGTAGGGTGGGGTTCTACCCCACCGTCAGAGCCCGGTCGTCACGTCGATGGCATGGCCCTCTTCGAGGGTCACATACGCCTTCTTCACTTCCTTCCGCTGGCCAAGCCGGCCGCGGAAGCGCTTCACCTTGCCGTCGGTGCGCAGCGTGTTGACCGCCTTCACCTTCACGCCGAAGAGCGCCTCGACGGCCTCCTTGATCACCGGCTTCGTCGCGTCGATCGCCACCTCGAACACAACCGCGTTGGCCTCCGAGGCCATGGTCGCCTTCTCGGTGATGATCGGCCTGCGGATCACCTCGTAGAGCTCGGCCTTCTCGGTCATGCCTCCGCCCCTTCTGCTTCAACCTTCGCCTTCTCGGCGAAGCGCGCCTCGATGGCCGCGAGGCCGGCCTTCGTCAGAACCAGCGTCTGGTTCTTGAGGATGTCGTAGACATTGGCACCCTCGCCCGGCAGCAGATGCACGCTGTCGAGATTGCGCGCCGCCCGCTCGAAATTCGTGTCGAGATCGGTCCCGTCGATCACCAGCGCGGTCTTCCAGCCGAGGCTGTCGACCTTCTGGGCGAGCTGGCGGGTCTTCGCCTCGGCGAGCTTCGCCTCGTCGATCACCACGATCTCGCCGGCCTTAGCCTTTGCCGAAAGCGCCATCTTCAGCCCGAGCGCGCGCACCTTCTTCGGCAGATCATGCGCATGGCTACGCACTTTCGGCCCGAAGGCGCGGCCGCCCTTGCGGAACTGCGCGACGCCACGGTCGCCATGCCGCGCACCGCCGGTGCCCTTCTGGCGATAGATCTTCTTCGTCGAGTAGCTGACCTCGCCGCGGCTCTTCACCTTGTGGGTGCCGGCCTGACGGCGCGCCAGCTGCCAGCGCACGACGCGGTGCAGGATGTCGGCCCGCGGCTCGACGCCGAACAGCGCCTCCGGCAGCTCGACCTCGCCCTGCGCGGCGCTGTCCATGTTGATCACATCGATCTTCATTTCTGCTCGTCCCCTTCCGGAGTCTCGCCGCCCGCAGCGCCGTCATCCCCGGCCTTGTCGGCCTGGATCTCGGCCTCGGCCGCCTTCAGCGCCTCGGCCTCCGCCGCCGCAGCCTCTTCCGCCGCCTGGCGCTCGGCCTCGAGCCGCTCGGCCTCCGCCGCTGCCGCTGCCTCTTCGGCCGCACGCCGGGCCTCCTCGGCCGCGGATTTGAGCGCCGCCGGGAAGATCGCGCCTTCCGCAACCGGCTTCTTCACCGCGTCCTTGATGGTGACCCAGCCGCCCTTCGAACCGGGGACGGCGCCCTTTACCATGATGAGCCCGCGCTCGCTGTCGGTCTTCACCACCTCGAGGTTCTGCACGGTCACCCGCGCGGCACCCAGATGGCCGGCCATCTTCTTGCCCTTGAAGACCCGGCCAGGGTCCTGGCACTGGCCGGTGGAGCCATGGGAGCGGTGGCTGATCGACACGCCGTGCGACGCGCGCAGACCGCCGAAATTGTGCCGCTTCATGGCACCCGCGAAGCCCTTACCGATCGAGGTGCCGGCCACATCGACCAGCTGCCCCGCGAAGTAATGGTCCGCGGTGATCTCCTCGCCGACCCCGATGAGGTTTTCCGGGCTCACCCGGAACTCCGCCATCCGCCGCTTGGGCGCGACATTCGCCTTCGCGAAATGCCCGCGCATGGGCTTCGAGGTGTTCTTGGCCTTCGCAGCCCCCGCGCCGAGCTGCACGGCCGAATAGCCGTCGCGCTCGGCGGTGCGCTGCGCCACCACCTGGCACTGCTCCATCTGCAGCACCGTGACAGGGATCTGCTTGCCGTCCTCCATGAAGAGGCGGGTCATCCCCAGCTTCTTTGCGATCACGCCGGAACGCATCTGCGCCTCCTCAGAGCTTGATCTCGACGTCGACACCGGCAGCAAGGTCGAGCTTCATCAGCGCGTCCACCGTCTGCGGCGTCGGGTCCACGATGTCGAGGAGCCGCTTGTGCGTGCGGATCTCGAACTGTTCGCGGCTCTTCTTGTCGATATGCGGGCCCCGAAGGACCGTGAATTTCTCGATCTTGTTCGGCAGCGGAATGGGGCCGCGCACCTGGGCGCCGGTCCGCTTGGCCGTGTTCACGATCTCCAGCGTACTGGCGTCCAGCACGCGGTGATCGAAGGCCTTGAGCCTGATTCTTATGTTCTGACCTTGCATCTCGTCCGCCTCTCGTGGGCTTTCGCCCCATCCCGGAGAATAAAAGAGCGCGCGGCGGGCCCTCCCGCCGCGCGCGGGTCTCGTACTCGCGTTATTCGATGATTTTGGAGACGACGCCTGCGCCGACGGTGCGGCCGCCTTCGCGGATGG
>JBCBEP010000274.1:0-2432 GCA_038528605.1 Pseudomonadota bacterium | reverse complement strand
GCTGCTCGACGGCAAGCGCTGCACCATCCACTGGGAAAACCTCGCAGCCTTCGCCGAGGACTATCCGGAGGTGGAGGCCGAGAACCTACTCTACGTCGTGTCCGACGGCGTGTTTACCTGCGCGGGCGGCACCGCCTCGGCCGACATGATGCTGCACCTCATCGGCAAGCATCATGGGGAGGACATGGCGGCGACGGTGGCCGACACGCTCCTGCACATGCCCGTGCGCGGGGAGCAGGACGAGCAGCGGCTCTCGGTGCCGGCGCGCATCGGCGTGCGCCACCCGAAGCTCATCGAGATCATCCAGACCATGGAGCGTTCGACCGAGGAGCCCATCAGCCCGGCGGAGCTGGCGCGCGGTGTGGGCATGTCGACGCGGCAGCTGGAGCGGCTGTTCCGGCGCTACCTCAACCGCTCGCCGAAGCGGTATTACATGGAGCTGCGGCTGGAGAAGGCGCGGTCGCTCCTCCTTCAGACCAATATGAGCGTGATCAACGTGGCGCTCGCCTGCGGCTTCACCTCGCCCTCGCATTTTTCCAAATGCTACCGGGCGCATTTCAACCGCACGCCTTATCGCGAGCGGGGCGCGCCCTCGAGCGGCCCCGGCGCGCGGCCCGATCCGGGCACAGGCACCGTGAAATCCGCCCCACCTGCGCCCCCGGGGCGCGCGGCGGCACCCGCGGCCGGGCATGTGGCGCCGGTGGCGCTCGGCAAGCGGGTCTGAGTTATGGCGGGGCTGCGGCGCCGGGCGCAGCCTCGAAGAATGGTCGGAGCGGCGAGATTCGAACTCGCGACCTTCGGTACCCAAAACCGACGCGCTACCAGGCTGCGCTACGCTCCGATCCCCGCCCCCGCCTGAGGGGCCCTGGTGGTGAGGCCTTGGCGTCGAGACCCCGTCGCGTCGGATAGGCGCCACCGGGGGCGATTGCAAGGCGCTAGGCGCGGCGAGCGTGTCGCCCGGCATAGCGCAGATGGCAGAAGCCGTTTACCAAGAGACGTCACAGATTTACCTGCTTTTGGCGGGTAGAAGCGCAGGACGGACAGAGGCGAACGGAGGCAGCATCCCGTGACAGCACGTGTCGATCTCAGCGTGGTCGTCCCCGTCTATTCCGGCGAGGCGTATCTCGAGCGGCTGGTCGAGGCTGTGGAGGCTGTGCGCGAAGGCTGGGAAGGCGAGGGGGCGGCCGCTGCCCTGACCGAACTGATCCTGGTCGATGACGCTGCAATCGACGGCTCCGAGGCGGTGATCGATCGGCTGGCCTCCGAGAAACCCTGGATCATCGCCCTCCATCTCTCGCGAAACTACGGGCAGCACGCGGCCACCATCGCCGGCATCCTGCATTCGAGCGGGGACTGGATCGTGACCCTCGACGAGGACCTGCAGCACCCGCCCGCCCGCATCGAGGCATTGCTGGAGCATGCGGTTACCGAGCATGTCGACGTGGTCTATGCCCGCCCCGCCACCGCCGCCGTGCACGGCAAGGCCTGGCGCGACGGCGCCTCCCGCTTCTTCAAGCGGCTGATGGAGTGGCTGACGGGGAACCCGACGCTGCGCTTCGTCAACAGCTTCCGCCTCCTGCGCGGCCCCATTGCCCGTGCGACCGCCAGCGTCTGCAGCCACAGCACCTATTTCGACATCGCGCTGTTCTGGTTCACCCAGCGCATCGGCGCCGTGGAGATGGAGCTGAAGGACGAGCGGTTCATGCGCACGGGCAAGAGCGGGTACAATCTGAAGCGCCTCGTCTCCCACGCGCAGCGCATGCTCTTCAGCAGCCAGCTCCGCTTTCTGAGCCTCGGGCTCTGGGTGGGCGTGGCGCTGTCGGTCATCTCCGTGTTCGCGGGGATCTCGTTCCTCATCGTCCGCATCGTCTCGCCCGAGACCATCGGGGTGCAGGGCTGGACCTCGCTCTTCGTCGCCGTGACCCTGTCGGCTGGCCTGCTCTCGGTGATGGTCGGGCTCTGCCTCCAATACCTCTCGACGCTGGTGCTAAAGGCGCATGGGCGGCCCACCTTCTTCACCATCGACCGGTCGGGCGACGCGGCGCTCGCGGCATGGTTCGCCCAGCGGGGTGTGGAGGATAGCGCGAGCGACGCCGCATGATCCTGATCGACTGGGACCGAACCGCCCGGTACGCGCCGGGTACGGTGCTGGTCTTCGGAACGGGCCTGATCGGCGGCGCGGCGGTGCGCGCGATCGCCAGCCGGATCGGAACGGCGCGCCAGCGGCGGCTGAACTGGACCTGGACCAGCCAGGCAGCACCGGAAGCCGCGGCGCTGGAGGCCGCGGCCCTTGAGGCGCTGTCCACGCGCCCGGATGCCCGGCTAACGGTGGTCTGGGCGGCGGGGCGGAGCGGGTTCGGCTCCGACGACGCGGCGATGGAGCAGGAGCTCGAGGCGTTCCGGCGGGTGCTGGCCACCGTTCGGCGGATCGC
>JBCBEP010000273.1:0-2432 GCA_038528605.1 Pseudomonadota bacterium | reverse complement strand
CACGATCAACAGCACGCTGCTCGCGCGCCTTGTGGTGGTGACGGCGGCGGAGCGGGTGCTGGGGCTGCTGCCGCGCGGCACGCACGATCCCGCCCTCTTCATCAAGCCCGCCGCTTTGCGCGCGATGCTTGAGGAACGCGGGTTTGCCGTGGCGCCCTTCAAGGGCCTCGCCCCGACGGGTCTGAACCGGCGGCTCGACTTCACCTTCGGCATCGTGCCCATGACCGGCATCATCTATGTGGGCAGCGCGAAGAAGGGCTGACGTTCCGCCGCGCTGCCGCCAGGCTACCGGGCGGCGGCGAAGACGGCGACAAGCCGGGCCGGCGCCATGCGCGCCAGCCGCCAGGCGGGGAGCAGCGCGGCGAGCGCCGCGGTCACGAGTGCCAGCAGCCCCAGGCGCGCCCAGTCCACCGGGAAGAGATGGAGCGGCAGGCGCCAGCCGAATGCCTCCACATTGATCACCGCCACCAGCATCCACGCGATGACGAGCCCCGTGGGAATGGCGAAGATCGCGGTGACGAGCGCCAGCGCCTGCATTTTGCCGAGTTCGAGCAGCGCCAGTTTCTGCCGCGTCATCCCCAGTGCCCACACCGGCGCGAGGCTCGGCAGGCGCATGCCGGACAGGGTGACGAGTGCCGTGAGGAGCGCCACGCCCGCGACCCCGAGCGTCAGGCTGTTGAGCGCGCCGGTGACCACGAAGGTCCGGTCGAAGATCGCGAGCGAGAGCTGCTCCAGGCTCTCCTGGTCGCGAAGCCGGCTTTGGCCGAGCCCGAACCGCTCCCTCAGCGCCTCGACAACCGCGGCGGTCTCCCCCTCCGCAATCCGGAGGCCGAAGCGAAGCTGCTCGGTCGAGGGGAAGAGACGCTCCAGCACAGGCAGCGCGACGCGGACCTGCCCCTGCGGATTGCCGTAATCTGCATAGATGGCCGTGACGATGAGGGGGGCGGCCCCCTCCTCTCCCGGCAGGTCGACACGGTCGCCCAGCTCAAGCTCGAGCCGGCGGGCGAGCTGTTCGGAGAGGAAGATGCCCTCGCCACTCAGCAATCGGTCCCATGCGCCGCTCTCGGCCTCCAGCAGCGGCCAGGTGCGGCGATAGCGCGGATCGTCGGCGAAGGAGTAGACCTCCACGGGCCACCCCGAGAGCTGCGTATCGGCGTTCCAGTTCGGCAGGACCGCCTCCACCTCCTCCCGCGTCTCGAGCCAGGCGGCGATCTCTGCCGCTTGCGCCGCCGTATCCGCCCGGTAGTAGGCATCCGCGGCGAGCCGGTTGCCGATCCAGCCGGTGAAGGTCAGCCGGAAGCTCTCCACCATGGTGCCCACGCCGATATTGACCGAGAGCGCGAGGAGGAGCGCCATGAGTGCCAGGGAAAGCCCAGAGAGCTGCTGGCGCGTATCCGCCCAGAACCAGCGCGCGAGGCCAAGGGGCGCGAAGCGTTCGGCCAGCGATAGGAGCGCGGCCACGACCACTGGCAGGGCGAGGGCCGCGGCGAAGACAAGGCCGCCGAGTGTCACGAAGCCCGCCACGAGGCCATCGGTGAGCGCCGGGATCGTCAGGGCCGCCGCGCCGAGGAGCACTGCCGCCGCGCCCTGCCGGCGCAGCCAGCGGCGCTGCGCCGCCGCCCAGGCTTCGGGCCCGGCCGTTGCCAACACCGGCATCGTGTAGGCGCGCCAGAGGCTCTGCCCCGCCGCCGCCAGCGCCCCCGCCAGCGCCATGGCAAGGCCGCCCGCCCACCAGAGGGGGCGGATCGAGAGACTGCCCGGCACATCCGCGCCGTAGAGGCCGCGGAGCGAGAGCGCCATGTCCGGCAGCAGCAGGCTCGCGACCACCCAGCCCCCCACAAGGCCCATCCCGCCCGCGAGGACGGCCAGCAACGCCACCTCTGCGAGAAGCGCGCCGGTGAGGAGACGCGCGGAGACCCCCATGGCGCGCAGGGTGCGGAAGATCCCCCGGCGCTGCTCGAAGGCGAGGCCGATCGCGGCGTGCACGATGAAGAGGCCCACGAGGAAGCTGAGCAGCCCGAAGGCCGTGAGGTTCATGTGGAAGCTGTCGGTCAGCCGCCCGAGATCCGGCGGCTCCTCCGGCACCACGCGCTCGAGCCCGGCGCCGGGGGTTTCCGCGAGCGGACGCGCCCTGGTCTGGTCGCTGGCGAGGAGGAGCGCCGAGAGCTGGCCCTCGGCGCCGAGGAGCCGCTGCGCCACGCCGATATCAACGACGACGAGACGGGCCGCGAGCCCCGCGCGCGCCTCGAGCGGTGGCAGCGAACGCCCGCTTTCGAGCGCAGGCTCGGCGCCTGTTCCGCCCAGGGCGCGCACGGTTTCCGGGGCGGCGAGGGCGACGAAGGGCGCCATGGTGAAGCCGGCAAGGCCCGAGCCACCGCCCTGCCCTTCGTCCCCGCCCCCGGCGGCAGCCCCGTCGATCACGGAAAGGTCGA
>JBCBEP010000272.1:0-2434 GCA_038528605.1 Pseudomonadota bacterium | reverse complement strand
TCGCGCCAGCTGCTCAGCACATTCGGGAATTCCGCCTGGCTATAGCCGAGGAGGCGACGGTTGGTCTCGGCCCAGTACACCGTGTCCTGCCCGATCTGCCAGTCCCACACCCCGTAGCCGGCACTCTCGAGCGCGAGGCGCTGACGCTCCTCGCTCTCGCTAAGGATACGCGTGCGTTCCGCCACCCGTTGCTCGATCGCGGCCTTGCCCGCCTGTAGCGCATCCTCCGCCCGGGTGCGGCCCCGCACCTCGTTCGCCAGCCTGGCATTTGCCTCCATCAGCGCGGAGCGGCTGGGGATACGCAGAAGCTCCGGCATCAGCAGGAAGAGGCCGAGCGCTGCCGTGAGGGAGATCGCCGCCGTTACCGCCTTCAGGACGCCTTCGAGCCCGTAGACCGGCACGAAGAGCGTGGCGACGGCGGAGACATGGGTGAGCCCGCAGGAGAGGATGAAGGCGGCGAAGAGCCATGCAAGCTCGCGCCTAGGCAGGTCCCGACGCCGGGCGACAAAGCGGAAGATGGCGATGGGAATGCTGAAATAGGCGAGGGCGATCAGGCCGTTGGAAAGAACGTGGAGCCAGAGGAGCCCCGGCTCCCAGGCCAGGCAGTACCCATGCGGCGAATAACCGCCTGCTGAAAACAGAAAGTCGTAAATCGCGGTCATCCACCCACCTCCGGAGCCGGATGGAGGCTAGGCGGCGCTGCCCTAAGATCGTGTGAACCGCGCCGCTTTACCGTCGCGCGATCAGGCGGCGGAGAGCGGCGTCGATCAGCGGCGCGAGTGTGGAGAGCGCGAGGAGGAGGGCGACGAAGGCGGCGGGATAGCGCAGGACCGAGAGAGTGCGCCGCGCGCCGCCGGGCAGCATCGCGGCGAGGCCCGGGACCTCGCCTGCCAGCCAGTCTCCGAGCGTGAGCACGCCGAACGCCAGCGCGGCGGCGAGGAGGGCGGCGATGAAGGTGAGCGGGCCACCCTTGGTTTGTTCCGGAGCGCTCACCACGCGCTCCCGGCGGGCTGCAGGCTATCGGGGTCGGCGCGCAGCACCAGGAGATCGCCGAGCCGTTCGACCGTGCCTTCGAGCGCCACGGGCATGCTGCTCATGTCGAGCAGGCGCTGGGGCACGGTGCCGCCTTCCGGCCCGGTGACAAGCAAGAAATCGGCATTGGGGCCGGCGCCGGGGATGGGCGCGGTGGCGACGAAGACCATGGGCACCCCGCCAACGACGCAAAAGTTCGCGCAGGCCTTGTGGCTGAGGCCCCGGCCAGGGCGCATGGCGCCGACGTAGCACTTGCCGTCGCAAAGCTCGCCCGTGAGACGCCAGCGGCCGAGAGGTTCAGCGGGCCTGAGGGCCGGTGCCTCGCCATCGGCAGGCTGCAACCCGTCCGCCGCGCCGCGCACCTGCAGCATGTCGAGCGGGCCGCGCTGGAGAAGGACGCCGGAGACGGTGACGAGCCCGCCGATATGGGGGGCTGCGCGCTCCTGCACGCCGTTTTTGCCGCCGCCGGAGAGCATGAGCGTATGGCCCGCGGGGATGGCGTCGTTGCCCTCGGTCACGCGCAGGACCGGGTAGGCGCCTTCCATGAGCACGCCGGTAACGGTCTGCCGCCCCATGTCGAACCGGAAGCGCGCGGGGCCGGGGTCCGGCATCGTGGCGGCGACCCAGTAGCCGAGGATGGCCGCGGCGAGGAGGAGCGCGCCGCCCGCGATCGCCAGGAACGGGCGGAGGGCGCGGGGCAGCGGCAGATAGCCGACGAAGAAGGGCTCATCACGCGGCTCATCACTCACAGCGCGCCCTCCCGGAGATCGAGCTGCGTGCCGGGGGCGCCGAGGGGGTTCGGCGTGGCGGAGACCTCCACGCCGCCATCGGCGCCGCGGCGCAGGTTGTAGGTCGGCACCTTCTCGGTGAAGGGGGGCGGGGAGCAGCCATCGACCAGCCGGTACTGGAAACCGTGCCACGGGCAGGTGACGCAGCCATCGAGGATCCGCCCCTCGCCAAGCGGGCCGTTCTGGTGCGCGCAGGCGTTCGAGAGCGCGCCGAGACGGCCCTCATGGCGGAAGACAGCAGCGCGTGTCCCGTCGGCGAAGCGCACGATGCGGGCGCGGCCTTCCGCAAGCGCCTCCGCACCGGGCACGGCCACCCAGTCCCCCGGCATCGCGGGGGCGGGCCGGCCGAGGGCGGCGAGGTGGAGGGCCGCGACCCCGCCGGCTGCAACGATGGCGGTGGCGGCGAAGAACGCATTCTCCTGGCTCTGCAGCGCGCCGAGGCCGATATGGCCGATGAGCGCCACATAGGCCGGATAGATGAGCAGGTGCAGCCGCTTCCAGAGCGGGGCGCCGAGGAAGCTCAGCCAGAAATCGTGGCTGGTGGCCGCGAGGATTGCGAGGGCGACGAGCGCGAAGGCCCCGAGCATCTCGAATGGAAAGCCGATCAGCCGGTC
>JBCBEP010000271.1:0-2448 GCA_038528605.1 Pseudomonadota bacterium | reverse complement strand
ATGCCGAGGGCGTCGAGGATCCGGCGCACCTCCGCCACATCGTCCCGGTTGCGGAAGCCGAGCGAGGTGGGGCCGAGGATGTTGGCGCGGGGCCGGTCCCAGGTCCGCTCCACGGGGCCATCCGCGCCGGCGGCGGCAAAGCGGCGGACGAGCTGGTAGAGCGTCTCGGCCGCGCCCCAGTTTTCCTTTTTCTGGTAGGCGGGCAGCTCGAGCGGCACCACCGGCAGGTCGAGCCCCGCGCCTTCCGCCAGCCCGCCCGGATCGTCCTGAATGAGCTCCGCGGTGCAGGAGCTGCCGACGATCAGGGCTTCGGGCTGGAAGGTCTCGACAGTGCTCTCCAGCGCGCGGCGGAAGAGATTGGCGGTGTCCGAGCCGAGGTCCCGCGCCTGGAAGGTGGTGTAGGTGACCGGCGGGCGCTTCCGGTCCCGCTGGATCATCGTGAAGAGGAGGTCGGCGTAGGTATCCCCCTGCGGCGCGTGGAGGACGTAGTGCAGCCCCTCCATCGAGGCTGCGATGCGCATGGCGCCGACATGGGGCGGACCCTCGTATGTCCAGAGGGTTAGCTTCATATCTTGAGCCTCGCTTTGCGCTCCAGCGGGCGGGCGAAGAGCTCGGCGAGGTCCCCGGCCTGCTCGTAGCCCTGGATCGGCGTGAAGACGAGCTCGATGGACCACTTTGTGGTCATGCCCTCGGCCTCGAGCGGGTTGGCGAGCCCGAGGCCGCAGACCGTGATGTCCGCCCTGGCCTCGCGCGCGCGGGCGAGCTGGCGGTCGACGTCCTGGCCCTCGGAGAGCAGCACATCCTCGCCGAGAAGCGCGATTTCGGCGCCGTGGTGGCGGGCGTGGAGATAAGGCATGCCGACCTCGACCGGTGTCATCCCGGCTTCGCGCGAGAGGAAGCGCGCGAGCGGGAGTTCGAGCTGGCTGTCCGGGAAGAAGAAGACGCGCCGGCCTGCGAGATCGGCGGCCCGGCGTGCGACGGCGGCCTCCGCGCGGGCGCGCGGCGCGTCAGTTACCGTCGTGAAGCGCGCCTCGGGCACGCGGAAGGCTTCCGATGCGGCGCGCAGCCAGGCGGTCGTCCCTTCGGCGCCGAGGGGGTAGGGCGCTTCGAGAAGCTCGGCCCCGCGCGCTTCGAGGCGCCGGCAGGTCTCGGGCAGAAAGGGTTGAGCAAGAAGGATTTTCGTGTTGCGACCGACCGCCGGAAGGTCGCCCGCGCGGCGGGGCGGCAGGAAGCTCACGGGAATGTCGAGCTCGGCGAAGAGGCGGGCGAACTGGTCCTCCACCACCTCCGCCAGCGCGCCGGCGACGAGGAGGCCCGGTGCGTCGGTCTCCGGCAGCTCCGGCACCAGGGCGGCGAGGCAGCTGTCCTCGCCCTCGGTGAACGTCGTCTCGATGCCGCTGCCGGAGTAGTTGAGGACACGGCAGCGGGGATGATGTGCGACCCCAAGGCGTTCGGCTGCGCGGCTGAGGTCGAGCTTGATGACTTCGGAGGGGCAGGAGCCCACGAGGAAAAGGAGCTTGATGTCGGGCCGCCGCTCCAGCAGCTCACCCACCACCCGGTCGAGCTCGTCATTCGCGTCCGCGAGGCCCGCGAGGTCCCGGTCGTCGATGATCGCGGTGGCGAAGCGCGGCTCGGCGAAGATCATCACGCCCGCAGCGGACTGCAGAAGATGCGCGCAGGTGCGTGAGCCGACGACGAGGAAGAAGGCGTCCTGGATCTTGCGATGGAGCCAGATGATGCCGGTGAGCCCGCAGAACACCTCCCGCTGCCCCTGCTCGCGCAGCACGCGGCGCCCGGCCAGCGCAGGCACGGTGGGGCGGATATGATCGTCCGGCGCCATCAGGCGGCCCCCGCCATCGCGGGCGCCGCTGCATCGAGGCGCGCGCGCCGCAGCTTCAGCAGGAACTGCGCAGCGTTGATGACGTAGAGAGCGTAGGCCGCGAGGGCGACCGCCATCTGCTCGCCCGCGCTGCCATAGCCGCCGAGGAGCATGACCAGGTAAGCGGTGTGCAGCGCGATCACCGCGAAACTCACCATGTCTTCCCAGAAGAAGGAGGGGGCCAGAAGATACTGGCCAAAAACGACTTTCTCCCAAATCGCGCCAGTGATCATGATGGTGTAGAGCACCAGCGTCTTGAGCACGATGGAGCCTGCGGCCAGCGCCTCACCCTCGCCCGTTGCGAGAAAGCGCAGGACAAGGACGAGGCTGACGAGGAAGACAGCGAACTGCAGGGGCGCGAGGACGCCCTGAACCGTGGTCCACGCCGTCGCGTCACGGCGCCGGCGCTCCTCGGGCGTATAGAGGGGTCTGGTCGCCCTTTGGTGGGCCCTTTCGTGGGCCCTTTGGGGGCAAGGGCTTATCGCTCGGCTGGTGCGCATCCTCGGGCCTCTGACGGGCTTACTCGTGACCGGAGGCTAAGCGGCTGACAGCGGTAGTGTCAATCTCAG
>JBCBEP010000270.1:0-2464 GCA_038528605.1 Pseudomonadota bacterium | reverse complement strand
CCGCCGAGGCCATCAGCGCATCGTCCCGCCGCGGGCGCAGGAAGGAGAAGCGGGAGCGCGAGACGCCGCAGCAGGCAAGGTAGATGTTGTCGAGAACGCTCAGCCCCTCGAACAGGAGCGAGATCTGGTAGGTCCGGCGCAGCCCGCGGCGGATGCGCTCATGGGCGGGGAAGGCCGTCACATCCTCCCCGAAGAACGAGATGGTGCCGGTGGTGGCCGGAAAGTCCCCGGTCACGCAGTTGAAGAGCGTGGTCTTGCCAGCGCCGTTGGAGCCCAGCACCGCCCGCCGCTCCCCGGGGCGGACCGTGAGGGTGATGTCGGAGAGGGCCGCGAGGGCACCGAACATCTTGCTCACGCCGCGCAGCTCGAGCGCGTTGGCGGTGCCCGTGCGGTGGAGACGGTCGGTAACGCTTTCGGCCAGGCTCATCGCGGCCCCTCCCCACCGTCGCGCAGGGGATCGCGCTGCCCGCTCTCCCGCAGCTTCTGCCAGAGGCCGAGAATGCCGTCAGGCGAGAAGAACACGATGAGCAGGAAGCCGAGGCCGATGAGGAGCTGGAAGCGCTCGCCGGAGAGGCCCACGGCCACGAGCGCGTCGAGCGCGAAGGTCTTGAGCAGCACATAGATGAAAGCGCCAATGAAGGGGCCGATCGGGTGGCGCATCCCGCCGATGACGGCGATCACGAGGATGTCGATAACCGGGCCAATCCCGGCCGTGCCGGGCGAGATCTGCGCCGATTGCCAGGTGAGGAGGATGCCACCGATACCCGCGATCAGCGCGGCGACCGTGTAGGCGGCAACCCGATGGGCGGTGACGTTGAAACCGAGCGCCGCCATGCGCCGCGCATTGTCCCGAACGCCCTGCAGCGCCAGGCCAAAAGGCGCGCGCGAGACGTAGAGGACCGCAAGGTAGCACACGACCGCCCAGAAGAGCGTGAGATAGTAGAAGGCCTGCGGCCCCCGCCAGTCCACACCGAAGAGCGCCGGCGGCAGGACGCCATTGAACCCGGTAAAGCCGTTGAAGATCACGTAGTTCTGGCGCGTGAAGTAGAAGAAGGCCGAAGCCAGCGCGAGGGTGATCATGATCGTATAGATCCCCTCGGTCCGGACCGCGAGCCAGCCGGAGAGGGTGCCGAAGATCATCGCCACGATGAGTGCGAGGGGGATGGCGACATACCAGGGCCAACCCTGGCTGATCGTGTCGATCGCACTGTCCCCGAAGATCGCGACCATGTAGCCGGCCATTGCCGCGACCGACATCTGCACGAGGCTCACCATGCCGCCATAGCCCGCGAGGAAGGTGAGGCTGAGCGCGATCATGCCGAGGATGAAGGTCCAGCCCATGATCTGGAAGATCACGAAGTCCGACGCGAAGGCGGGCATGGTGAGCAGGATGAGCCCCAGCACCCAGATCTGCATGGGCGCGCGGATACCCGTCTCCACCCGGTCAGGCGCCCTCTCGAAGCCGCGTGTGGGGTCGGACACCGCCATCAGCTCCGCCCCAGCAGGCCCTGCGGCCGGAAGGCGAGGACGACGACGAGGATCAGGAAGGTCAGCACCACCGCGTATGTGGGGAAGTAGACCGAGCCGAACTGCTCCGCGAGCCCGATGAGGAGCGCGCCGAGCGCGGCACCCGGGATCGAGCCCATGCCACCGACGATTACCACCACCAGCGAGGCGAGCAGAAACCGCACATCCTCCCCCGGCGCGACGGACTGGAAGGTACCCCCCACCACACCGGCGACGCCCGCAAGGCCCGCCCCGAAGGCGAAGACGCCGAGGAACACGAGCTGGATACGCACGCCGGAGGCCGAGAGCATCTCCCGGTCGTCCACGCCCGCGCGGATCAGCATGCCCACGCGGGTCCGGTTCAGCAGCAGCCACATCCCGATACCCACGACCACGGAGGCCGCGAAGATCACGATCCGCACCATCGGGTATTTGAGGTAGATGAGCTCGCCCGAGGAGCGCTTCACGCCGGTGACGAGGAAGGTCTCCATGGGCCCGCTCAGCCAGCTGGGGGCGGCGATGTTGTAAAAGTCCCCACCCCAGATCCAGAGCATGAGGTCCGCCAGCACGATGGAGATGCCGATGGTTACCAGCGTCTGGCGCAGGTCCTGCCCCTCCATCCGCCGGAAGACGAAGAGCTGCAGCAGGACACCGACGGCACCGACGACGATGAACGCCGCCGGAAACGCGATGAGCCAGTACCCCGTCCAGTCCGCGAACACATACCCGATGTAGCCGCCGAGCAGGTACAGCGAGCCATGCGCGAGGTTCACGTTGCGCATAAGCCCGAAGATGAGGGTGAAGCCGGAGGCGACGAGGAAGTAGAGCCCGCCGAGTGTGATGCCGTTGAAGAGCGCGTTCAGGAAAATCTTCTTGCGGCCGATCAGATCGACGAGCCAGGCCGGCCACACCGCGAAGATCATCCAGATGAGGATCAGTGCCAGCGCGAGAAGCACCG
>JBCBEP010000269.1:0-2467 GCA_038528605.1 Pseudomonadota bacterium | reverse complement strand
AGAACGTGCTGGGCGAGGAGGGCCGCGGCGTTGCCGTGCTGATGTCGGGGCTCGAAGACCAGCTCGCAGGTGTTTGAGCCGCGCATGCCCAACTTGTCGAGCTTCTGGGCCGTGCTGAAGCCGGCAAAGCCTTTCTCGATGAGGAAGGCGGTGATGCCCTTGGGACCGGCTTCAGGGTCCGTTTTGGCATAGACAACCAGCGTATCGGCGTCGGGACCGTTGGTGATCCACATCTTGTTGCCGTTGAGGATGTAGCGGTCGTTCCGCTTCTCCGCCCGCAGCTTCATCGACACGACATCCGAGCCCGCGCCGGGTTCGGACATGGCGAGGGCGCCCACATGCTCCCCGCTGATGAGGCCGGGCAGGTACTTCTCGCGCTGCTCGGGCGTGCCGTTGAGCTTGATCTGGTTGACGCAGAGATTCGAATGCGCGCCGTAGCTGAGGCCCACGCTGGCCGAGGCGCGGCTGATTTCCTCCACAGCGATGGTGTGGGCAAGATAGCCCATGCCGGCGCCCCCGAGTTCCTCGGAGACGGTGACGCCGAGCAGGCCGAGCTCGCCCATCTCGCGCCAGAGATGCATGGGAAACTCGTTGGTTCGGTCAACCTCGTCCGCCAGGGGCGCGATGCGCTCGGCGGCGAAGCGGCGCACCGTCTCCTGCAGCGCCTCGATCTCCTCGCCCAGACCGAACTTCATGGTGGCATCGAACATGGTTTCCTCCCGGTTGTTGGACGGCCTCGGTCGCCGCCGTACTCGAGAGGCAGGTGTATCGGGAAGGCCGCGGGACAACGAGAGGGCGCGCCGGTTATGCACGCTCAGGGAGCGATCACGCGTAGCTGCATGCGCAGACGGCACCATGACATTGGCCCGTTAACCCCTGATCCCGACGGTCCCCTGCGAACTGCGCGCCGCCTTGAAAGGTGATGGTTCAACGAACTCAGTGTAGCAACGTGAATAACGCTGAACTATGCGCAGTTGCGTGTCAGTAATCGCGTTTCAAAACGGCTTCACCGCACTCTGCGCGTGTGCGTTTGACTGCCAAGTGCGTACGGCACTCACGATCCGACCGATATCCTCACGCAGTCTCGGCCGAGTGCCGCTCATTCAGAGCGCTGCGAGCGGGCACCACGCCGTGCACGCCACGCCAGAAGGCCGATCCCGCCGAGCATCAGAGCAATCGCAGGAGGTACCGGCACCACGCTGGTCTGGATGTTGTCGAAAGCGAAGAACTCATTCTGCGTGGAGATTGAGACGACGAATGTCAGATCGCCCATGAAACTCGTGCTTGTTATGCCCGCATTGTTGAGAATTTCGGTCACGGGGAGCGAAATCGTCTGGAAAGTCGGGCTTGTGGGACCGAAGCTCGCAAGACCGCTGCCGCTCGGATCGGGAATGAAAGTCTGAGTGTTTGCGACGCCAATCAGATTGGCGATCTCCACGAACTGATCGTTCCCCGGCGGGGCCATCGTGTCGAACTCAGCAGAAATCTGCACAAAGTCGGCCGGCTCGAACGCCGCCGTGGCTGCCGAGGCGATCGTGAACGAAAGCTGCTCATTCTGATCGAAGACAACGTCCTCGTAGACGAGCGTGATGCTGTCGGCCCCGCCGGTCGAGTCACCATTGAAGCACAGCGCTCCGCCGGAACCGCCGGAAAACAGCGAGCAGCCACCCGTCCCGATGGGAGCGACCTCCGATGACAGGTTCCCACCGGTTTGCGTGATGTTCCGGTCGGCCGCGTTGCCGGAGTTGAAATCATCGATCACGACAGCATGCGACGCTGCGGCATGAAGCGCGAATGCGCACAGCGCTGCCGCTGCCCAACCCAAACGCGAATAAAACATATCAGGCAACCCCGATTTACTACCCACAGTTGTAAGGTAGCAACTTCAGGGCCCGAAAGGAAGCAGCTTTATCCCTAGCGGTGTGTCGAAGGGCTTGCCTCAGCTGGCGGTTGCGTCCTCGGGCTCCACGACGATGACGGGCTGCATCTTCTCCAGTTCCTCAGCCGGCAGGTGGCAGCGGACGACATGGCCGCTCTCAAACCGGCGCTCGGGCAAGGGTTTGTCGCAGACGCCGGGCATCACGTAGTTGCAGCGGGTCTGGAACGGGCAGCCCTGCGGGCGCTTGAGCGGGGACGGCAATTCGCCCTCCAGCACCACATGGCGCTTCTGCACATGCGTATCCGCCACCGGCACGGCAGAGAGCAGCGCCTCGGTATAGGGGTGGTAGGGCGGCGCGAAGATCTGCTCCGTCGGCCCCTGCTCCATGATCTCGCCCAGATACATCACCACCACCCGGTCGGCGAGGTAGCGGACCACGCCGAGGTCGTGGCTGATGAAGAGCATCGTCGTCCGGCTCTCGCGCTGAATGTCGGTCAGCAGTTTCGTGACCGCGGCCTGCACGGACACATCGAGCGCGGAGACCGGCTCGTCCGCCACCACCAGCTTTGGTCGGCCAGCAAAGGCGCG
>JBCBEP010000268.1:0-2474 GCA_038528605.1 Pseudomonadota bacterium | reverse complement strand
GGCCTTCATCGATGACGACGCGGTGCCCCATCCGCAGTGGCTCACCGCCCTCGCCCGCGCCTATGCGGACCCGCGCACCGGCGGCGCCGGCGGCTTCACCATCGATCATACCGGGGTGCGCTGGCAGGTCTGCAAAACGGTGTGCGACCGGTTCGGCAACGCCCACCACGTCTCGCGGTTCTTCGACACGGG
Source organism: Pseudomonadota bacterium (assembly GCA_038528605.1). Taxonomy (GTDB): domain Bacteria; phylum Pseudomonadota; class Alphaproteobacteria; order Rhodobacterales; family Rhodobacteraceae; genus Thermohalobaculum. The sequence goes on along the minus strand of JBCBEP010000268.1, from coordinate 2,282 downwards.
CCCGCTCAACCGCCCCGGCAGCCCGGTCTATCCCAGCCTCCTCGGCACGAATTCGAGCTTCCGCCGCAGCGCGCTTCTCGAGATCGGCGGTTTCGACCACGCCTTCGCCTACTTGCTGGACGAGACGGAAGTGTGCCTCCGCCTCGTCGATGCCGGCCATCGCATCGTCTACGTGCCCGAGGCGCTGGTGTTCCACCAGTTCGCCCCAAGCCATATCCGCAACCCCGGCCGCGTGCCGCGAACGCTCTACCCCTCTGCCCGCAGCAAGGCCTACTTCATCGAACGGCATGGCCACGCGGCCCTTCCGGCGGAGGCCGGCCCCGCGCTCGCGCGATACGAGCGGGAGATCCGGGAGGCGAACGCCTATCTCGAGGGCGAAGGCCGGATCACCCCTGCCCATCGCGCCAGCCTCGACGCCGATCTCGGCTGGGGTATCGAGGAGGGCAGGGCCCTCGCGCGCCGGTGCGATGGCCGGCGCGGCGGCTCGCTCGGGCCCCATATGGCCGCACCCGCCTTCCTGAAGGTTGAGCCACCGGCGGACAGGCTCCGGCTCGCCTTCGTCAGTCGCGGCCTGCCGCCCGAGGTCGATGCCGGCATCGCCCGGTGGACCCTCACGATGGCCGAGGGGCTCGCGCGCCGGGGCCACGAGATCCATCTCCTCAGCGAGGGGGCGGAGCGCCAAACGTCCTACGCCGCAGGCATCTGGCGCCACGTCTTCCCGGCTGCCGGCGGCGCGCCCGAGGCTCTGGCCGAACGCTGGGGCCTGCCGCCGGGCCCCGCCGCCTGGGCCGCCGCCGTGGCCGCGGAGGTCGACCGGCTGGCCTCCTTCGGGCTCGACGCCGTCTCCTTTCCGATCTGGGACCTCGAGGGGATCGGCTGCCTCGGCGGCCCCGTGCCCGCGGTGATGAGCCTGCACACCACCTACGCGCTTTCCGAACCCTTCCGGGAGGACTGGGCGAGCCGGCCGGTGTTCGCCCGGCAGCATGTGCGCCCCATGATCGCCGCCGAGACGAGGGCGCTCGCCGAGGCGCCGGCCATCCTGGCCAATTCTCGCGCCATCCTGCGCGATATCTCGGCCCGCTACGGCATCGATGCCCATGAGCGGGCGCATGTGGTCGCCCATGGCACGGCTGCGATCGCGCCGGGGGATGCTGAACATCGTGCGCCACGGGTACTTTTCCTCGGGCGTTTCGAGGCGCGAAAGGGCTTCGATCTCGCGGCCAAGGCCGTGTCCCGCCTCCTCGCCCGGCTGCCATCCGCTGAAGCGGTCTTCGCTGGCGACTGTCTGGACGGACCGGGCCGGGCCATGCTCGAAGCGGCGGGGCTCGGCGCGCTGGCCGACCACCCGCGCGTAAGCTGGCGCGGCGTACTTCCCCGGCCGGACCTCGACCAGTCGCTACGGGACGCGGCGGTGGTGCTCTTCCCCAGCCGCTACGAAAGCTTCGGCCTTGTCGCGATCGAGGCGTTTGCGGCGGGAACCCCCGTGGTCGCCTTCGAGGGCAGCGGCCCGGTCGAGGTGATCCGCAACGGCGAGGACGGCCTGCTTGTTCCGGTCGAGGCGGGTGGCGATGGGCTCGCCGATGCGCTCGAGCGCCTGCTGACAGACCCCCGGCGCCGCGCGGCAATGGGGCGTGCTGCGCGGGCGGCATACGAGGCCCGGTACACCGTCGATGCCATGTGCGCGGCCGCGGAGCAGGTCTACCGTCAGGCGGCGGCCGGCGGGCGGGTTGCAACCCTTCCTTCGGCGGAGACGGCGGCATGAAGCTTCTGCCCGCGAGCCTCCTTGGCGTCCGCCGCGCATTCGGCCTGCCGCCGCTTGAGCCAGCGGCCGTTGCGCGGCGCGTGAGCAACCATGGTCATCTGGCGGAGGAGGCTTTTGCGTATCTCATCCTGCGCGAGCACGTTCTCGACGCGGAGCCGGCGCTCCTCGCGCGCATCGAGGCGATCGCCGCCGCCTGCCATGCATCGCCCCAAACCCTGCGGGCCGCCGAGGGGGACAGGACGGCGGTCCGGGAAACCCTGCGCACCACTGCATCGGCGCTCGACGAGATCATCGCTCTCGACGCGCCGCTGCACGATGCAGAAACCGCCCACGCAGCCGCCCTCGCCATGCGAACACCGGATGGCACGCCGCCCCGCGGCTCGATCGGGGCGCTGATGGACAGCATGGCCCCCGCGCTGCGCCCCTAGGACTTCTCGGCAGCACGGGAGGGGTACCGGAGCGTCTGAGGGATCAGCCGGTGCAGCCCGAAGCGGCGCGTAGGGCGAATTCGGTGGTGTAG
>JBCBEP010000267.1:0-2512 GCA_038528605.1 Pseudomonadota bacterium | reverse complement strand
GTAAGCGCGACGGTGCGGCCCTATGCGGCGAGGCTTGACGGCTGGTTGTAGCGCCAGGGCATGAGGCCCTCGATGCGGGACCTGGGGTGTCCGTCGAGGATGGCACGGAGGGTGTCGGCGAGGTAGTCGACCGGGTTCACGCCGGCCAGCTTGCAGGTGGCGACGAGCGAAGCGAGCATGGCCCAGTTCTCGGCGCCGGTCTCGTTGCCGGCGAAGAGGGCGTTCTTCCGGGTCAGAGCGATCGGCCGGATCTGGTTTTCCACCGGGTTGGTGTCGAGCTCGAGGGTGCCATCCTCGAGGAACCGGATCAGGCCGGGCCAGTGGGCCAGGGTATAGCGGATGTCCTCGGCGAGCCGGGATTTCTGCGGGATACGGGAGAGCTGGGCCTCGAGCCAGGGTTTCAGCGCGGCGACGATCGGGGCGGACTGCTCCCGTCGGGCGGCGAGCCTGAGGGCAGGATCCTTGCCGCGCACTGTCTTCTCGATCCCGTAGAGGGCCGCGATCCGGCGCAGCATCTCCTCGGCGATGGGAGAACCCTCGTTCTCGAAGCGCTTGACGAAGCGACGGCGGACATGGGTCCAGCAATGGACCAGCTGCCACGGGCCATTCTCGCGCGCGATCTCGGCCAGCGCGTTGTAGGACTGGTAGGCATCGCATTGCAGGAACCGGCCGCGGTATCCGGCGAGGAACTTCAGTGGATGCTCCTTGCCCCGGCCGGAGGCGTAGTGGAACAGCACGATGGGCGGATCGGCACCGCCATGACCACGATCATCGGACAAGACGGCCCAGAAGTAGCCGCTCTTTGTGGCCTTCCGGCCCGGGTCCAGCACCGGGGCACGCGTCTCGTCGACGAAGATCCGGTCGGCGCCGCGCAAGTGGCTCTTCATGTGCTCGATGACCGGCATCAGGTGGAAGCAGGCGCGCCCTGTCCAGTTGCCCAGCGTGCCGCGGTCGAGGTGGAGCCCCTGCCGTTCGAAGATCCCGGCCTGGCGGTAGAAGGGGAGGAAGTCGCCGAACTTCGACACGATGATCCACGCGATCAGCCGCTCGGTGGGCAGCCCGCCCGGGACGACATGCTCGGGCGCATGCGCCTGCACCACGGCCTGCGAACACCGGCGGCAGGCGTATCTGGGGCGCCGCGTCACCAGAACCCGGAACTGGGCCGGGATCACGTCGAGCCGTTCGGAGACGTCCTCTCCGATCCGGACCATCTCGCCGCAGCCGCAGGGGCAGAGAGTGCTGGCCGGCTCGATCACGCGTTCGACCCGGGGCAGATGCGCCGGGAGATGACCGCGGTTGCGGTTCGGCTTTCGAGGCGTCTCCCCACGCGCCCGTTGAAGGGCGGCCTCGGCCTTCTCCTGCGCCGCCTCGAGCACGCCTTGGGCCAGTTCGGCGTCCTCGAGCGGCAGGTTGAACTGATCGGGCGACAGCTTCTCGGAGCGCTTGCCGAACGTCTCGCGCTGCGACGTGCGCAGGATGTCCTCCAGCCGGCGGTTCGCCTCCTGTACCTCGGCCAGCGTCGCCTCCACCTCGGCCAGGCGGGCCTTCAGATGGGCGTTCTCGCGGCTGAGGGCGTCGGCATCCATGTGCCGGAGTGAATCACGCGGACCCCGTCCTGGCCAGCAAGAACAGGCCCCGAAGGCTCATCCGGCGGCTTGGGGACGCCGCGCCCGCTCCGGTCGCACCAGCCGCCAGTCCAGTCCTTCGAACAACGCCGCCAGCTGCGCGGACGACATCCGCATCGCGCCGTCCCGCACCTGGGGCCAGACGAACTTGCCCCCCTCCAGCCGCTTGTGAACGAGCACCATCCCGGTCTGGTCCCAGACCAGGAGCTTGATGCGATCCGCCCGCTTCGCCCGGAACACGAAGACCGCCCCGCAGAAGGGGTCGAGCCCGAGCATCTCCTGTACCGCCAGCGCCAGCCCGTCGATCCCCTTGCGGAAGTCCACCGGGCGCGTCGCAACATAGACCTTCACAGGCCCGCCCTGGCCGAGCATCATGATGCCGATGCCCGCGCCGCCCGGATCGCCCGCGTGAGCAGCTCCTCGTCGGCGTCGGTCCGGGCGCGGATCACGACATCGCCGATGACGATCTCCACCGCGGGCGCGGGATGCGACGACGGCGCCTCCTCGGCAGGGTCCTCAACCACCAGTTCCGCGAACATGGGCAAACCTGCCATGCTCTCGGGCACCGTCAATTGCCCCGACCGCAGCTTCTTTCGCCAATCATAGACCTGCCAGCGCGTTGTCCCGTGCCGTCGCGCGACATCCGCGACCGTCACGCCGGCCACCAGGCTCTCCGCCGCGATCCGCGCCCGCTCCGACTTCGTGCGACGCCGCCGCCCGGTCGGCCCCTCGATCACCTCCAGCCGCGAAACCTCACCGCCCGTCGAGCCGTCCAAATGGACGCCCACTTTGCTGTCCCGTTCCAAGTCTCACCTCCGGCGCTCGTGCGCGCGGAGAATGCCCGGGTCAGAGCGCCGGCGGCAGGAGGGGAGCCGCGTCGCGCTTAC
>JBCBEP010000266.1:0-2533 GCA_038528605.1 Pseudomonadota bacterium | reverse complement strand
CGGTGGCGAAGCTGCGCGCCATGAACGAGGCCGGCAACGTGACCTGGGACGTGGTGGACGTGGTGGCGTCGGACGCCATCCGCCTCTGCGACGAAGGCCTGGCGATGGAGATCGACGCGGACGAGATGCTCGCCGCGGCGCCGGACGGCACCTCGGCCGAGGATGACTTCGGCGACCTGCTGGTCTCCGACTGCTTCATCCCGCAGATCGTCTACTCCACGACCTTCGGCTACCGCACGGATGTGGACGCCTGGGGCGGCAAGACGCCTTCGGATGTCTGCGCGGTCTTCGACCTCGAGAACTTCCCGGGCAAGCGCAGCCTCGAGAAGCGCCCGATCAACAACATGGAGTGGGCGCTCCTCTGCGACGGCGTGGCCAAGGAAGACGTGTACGACGTGCTCGAGACCGACGAGGGCGTGGCGCAGGCTTTCGCCAAGCTCGACTCGATCAAGAGCGAGACGATCTGGTGGTCGGCCGGTGCCGAGACGCCGCAGCGCCTTGCCGATGGCGAGGTCGTGATCGGCTCGACCTATAACGGCCGTCTCTTCGCGCTCATCGAGGAGCAGAAGCAGCCGGTGGCGATGCTCTGGGACGCGCAGGTGTTCGACCTCGACGGCTGGATCATCCCGACGGGCCTGAGCGAGGAGCGCAAGAACCGCGCCCTTCACTACATCTACTTCGCGACGGACACGCAGCGCCTTGCCGACCAGGCGAAGTACATCTCCTACGGCCCGGCCCGTGCCTCCTCGGCCCCGCTGGTGGGCAAGCACGCCGAGCTCGGCATCGACATGGCGCCGCACATGCCGACCGACCCGGAGAACGCCAAGAACACCTTCCTCTACAACTACGAGTGGTGGGCGGATAACCGCGACGATCTGGACGCGAAGTTCCAGGCCTGGCTCGCGCAGTAATCGCCGAAACGCGGTGGGCGGTTCGCCGCCCACCGACCATCGAGGAGGTGCCCCATGAGCCCGACCGACGCGACCGCCGACGGCAGCCTGGCCCCGGACACCCCTGCGGAACAGGCCGCGAAGGCCACGAACACCGATAGCCGCGGGCGCCTGCTGGCGGCCGACGGCACGCCGCTCAAGCAGTCCCTCGCGCGGGCACTCCGGCGCGAAAAGATCCGCGCCTTCATGCTTGTGGCGCCGCTCCTCTTCTTCATCCTAATCACCTTCGTTGCACCGATTGCGGACATGCTGCTCCGCTCGATCGACAACAAGATCGTGCCCAACACCATCCCTGGCACCGTCGAAGCGCTGCAGGACTGGGATCCCGCCACCGGCGCGCCGGGCGAGGACGTGTTCCGGGCGATGTATTTCGACATGTTCCTGGCGGCAGAGGCCAAGGAGCACACGCGGCTCGGCTCGCGGCTGAACTACGAAGAGTCGGGCATGGCCTCGCTCTTCCGCTCCACGGGGCGCGACCTCGACAATATGGGCGACACCTACAAGGACCCGCTCGAGGACATCTCCGGGGACTGGGACGAGGCGGGCCCCTGGCTGAACCTCATGGCGGCCGGGCAGGGGCGCGAGGCGGCGGCCGGCGTGGCGGCCGAGGCGCGCGAGCGGCTGCGGACGATGACGGACGAGCCCTTCGTGGGCACCACCGATTTCGAGCCGGCGGCCGAGATCGCCGAACTCCTGCCCGCCACCACCCGGGCCTACACCGATTTCGTGATGTTCGCCGCCCTCATCGACGAGGACGACCCGGCGGAGGAGGAGCCCTGGGAAGCGGTGCACGCCGCCCTTGCCATGGATCTGCAGGCCGAGGGCGCGGCGGACGCCATCGGCCGCTACGACGGGCCCGGCGCCGCCCTTCTGAAGGAGACGCTGGCGGCAGCCGACACCATTCCCCAGGTCGACATCAAGGCGGGCTTTCTGGAGGCGGACGAGGACTGGGGCGATGTCAGCAACTGGCAGGTGATGAAGGCCTATTCCGGGGAGTACACCTCGGGCTATTTCCTCGCGGCCGTGGACATGCAGAACACGCCCTCCGGCGTCGAGATGAAGCCGGCGGACGAGCAGATCTACCTGCTTCTATTCTGGCGGACGCTGGTGCTGTCGGTGACGATCACCTTCAGTTGCCTGCTGCTCGGCTACCCGGTCGCCTTCCTGCTGGCGAACCTGCCCATGCGGGTCTCGAACCTCCTGCTGATCCTGGTGCTGCTGCCGTTCTGGACCTCGCTGCTGGTGCGCACCTCGTCCTGGATCGTGCTGCTGCAGCAGCAGGGGGTGATCAACGATACGCTGGTGGCCATCGGAATCCTGTCGGATGACGGGCGGCTGGAGATGATGTTCAACGAGGTCGGCACGGTGGTGGCGATGACCCACATCCTGCTGCCCTTCATGATCCTGCCGCTCTATTCGGTGATGAAGACGATCAACCCCTCCTATCTGCGCGCGGCCAAATCGCTGGGTGCGACCGACTTCACGGCGTTCTGGCGGGTCTACTTCCCGCTCTCGGTGCCAGGTATCGGGGCGGGGGCGATCCTCGTCTTCATCCTGGCCATCGGCTACTACATCACGCCGGA
>JBCBEP010000265.1:0-2538 GCA_038528605.1 Pseudomonadota bacterium | reverse complement strand
CCCTACAACAACATCGTGCGCACGGCTTACGAGGCGCTGGCCGCGGTGCTTGGCGGCACGCAGAGCCTGCATACCAATGCGTTCGACGAGGCCATGGCGCTGCCGACCGAGTTCTCCGCCCGCGTCGCCCGCAACACCCAGCTTATCCTCAACCACGAGACCGGGGTGACCAAGGTGATCGATCCGCTCGCCGGCTCCTACTACGTGGAGAGCCTGACCAACGAGCTGGCGGACCGCGCCTGGGCGCTGATCGAGGAGGTCGAGGCCCTGGGCGGCATGACCGAGGCGGTGGCTTCCGGCATGCCCAAGCTCCGCATCGAGGAGGTTGCCGCCAAACGCCAGGCGGCGATCGACCGGGGCGAGGAGGTCATCGTCGGCGTCAACAAGTACCGCCCTGAGAATCCGGACAAGGTCGACATCCTCAACGTCGACAACGTGAAGGTCCGCGAGGCCCAGGTCGCCAAGCTCGAGCGCGTACGCGCCGGGCGCGATCAGGCGGCCTGCGACGCGGCGCTGAAGGCGCTGGAGGACGGCGCGCGGGGCGAGGGCAACCTGCTGGCGCTGGCGGTCGAAGCCGCCCGCGCCCGCGCCACCGTGGGTGAGATCAGCTCGGCGATGGAGAACGTGTTTGGCCGCCACCGCGCCGAGACGCGTACGCTCGCCGGGGTCTACGGCTCGGCCTACGAGGGCGATGCGGGCTTCGAGCAGATCCAGAAGGACGTGGACGCGTTCGCCGAAGAAGAAGGCCGCCGCCCCCGCATGCTCGTCGTCAAGATGGGCCAGGACGGGCATGACCGCGGTGCCAAGGTCATCGCCACCGCCTTCGCCGATATCGGCTTCGACGTCGATATGGGCCCGCTCTTCCAGACGCCGGACGAGGCGGCGCAGGACGCGATCGACAACGACGTGCACGTGATCGGCGTCTCCTCCCAGGCGGCCGGGCACCGCACCCTCGCGCCGAAACTGATCGAGGCGCTGAAGAAGCAGGGGGCAGGGGATATCATCGTGGTCTGCGGCGGTGTCATCCCGCAGGAGGACTACGACTTCCTGCTGGGCGCCGGTGTGAAGGCGATCTTCGGGCCCGGCACCAACATTCCAGAAGCCGCCGCCCGGGTGCTTGATCTCATTCGCGAGGCCCGCCGGCCCGCCGCCGCCGAGTAGGCCCGTGCGCTTCGCCATTATCGGCGCTGGCGGCATTGGCGGCCAGATCGCGGTGCGCCTCGCCCTCGCTGGCGAGGAGGTGAGCGTCGTCGCCCGCGGCCGTCACCTGGAGGCGATCCAGGCCAGCGGCCTCGCGCTCCGCACGCCCGACGAGGAGGTGCGCGCCGAGCTCACCGCCGCCGATCATGGTCGCGAGCTGCCGGGCATGGGACCGGGGGACGTGGTGATCTTCGCGGTGAAGGGACAGGACCTCGAAGGCTCCATGGCGGTGGCCGAGCCGCTGATGGCGAACGGGGCCTACGCCCTGCCGATGCTGAACGGTGTGGAGGCGACGGATGTGCTGGCCGGGCGCTACGGCGCGGACCGGGCCCTGATCGGCATCGCCCGCGTGGGCGCCTTTATCGCCGAGCCCGGCGTGGTCACGCAAAGCACCCCCTTCGCTCGCTACACCATCGGCACGGCGGATGGCGGCCAGTCTGCCCCGGTGATCGTCGAGATCCGCCGGCGTTTCGAGGCGGCCGGCATTGCCACGCTCGATCATCCGGACCTGCGCGTCGATCTCTGGCAGAAATTCGCCATGCTCACTGCGCTGTCCGGCACCACGGCCGGCGCCCGCTGCGACGCGCGAACCATCGCCGCCACGCCCGCGCTTACGGCGCTGTTCCGCCGGCTCGCTCTCGAGGTCGTCGCCGTGGGCCGGGCCCGGGGCGTACCGCTGAGCGAGAGCCTGGCGGACGAGGCCGTGGCGTTCGTGGAGAAAGCGGGCCCGCGTGTTCGCTCCTCGATGAGCTTCGACCTCGAGGCGGGCAAGCCGCTGGAGCTCGACTGGCTGAACGGCGCCGTCGCCCGCCTCGGGGCCGAGAGCGGCGTGGATACCCCCGCCCATGCGACGGTGGCGGCGCTCCTCGAACCCTTCAAGGCCGGGCGCCGCTAGGCCCTAGGGTCACGCGAAGCTGCCCTGCACATGCCAGCGCCGCGCCGCCGGTGCGTCCGCTGCGGGGGTGTGGAAGAGCCAGAGGCGTGGTCCCTCGGCCGTGGCCACGCGCCAGTAGTCCCGCGGGCCCGAGGCCCAGGCGGGATCGTCCCACCACCACTCCGGCGCGAGGCGTTCCGGCCCCTCGGCGCCCGCGAGGCTGAAGACCTGCCGGCGCCAGCGGAAGCGCCTGGGCGGGCGTAAGAGGCTGCCCGCGGCGCCGCTTGGCTCGGCCGGCTCGGGGCCTGCGGGCATCACCGGTTCGGGCGGGAAGAGGCAGAGCGGCCGGCCCGGTGCGCCAGGTGCCATCGCGCCGCGCCAGTCTCCCGGTTCCGACCAGGCGGCGGCCGCTTCGGTGAAGGCGCGCTCGGGGATGTGGCTTTCGGCGGGCAGGAGGCGCGTCA
>JBCBEP010000264.1:0-2593 GCA_038528605.1 Pseudomonadota bacterium | reverse complement strand
GCGCGCCCCGCGGCGCCCGCATTTGACGTGGACGCCGCGCTGGCGGACTATCGCGCCCTGACCGGCGAGATGGCGTAAGACTTGAGCGCAAACGACGATTTCACGGAAGGTCCTGCACGCGATACGCCCGGCCCGGCGGAGGCCGAGGGGCTGAGCGCAGAGGAACAGGCGCTCCTTACAGTCTCGCTCGAAGGCTTCGAGGGGCCCATCGATCTGCTGCTCGAGATGGCGCGCCGGCAGAAGGTCGATCTCCGGCGCATCTCCGTACTTGCCCTGGCGGAGCAGTACCTGGCCTTCGTGGCGGAGGCGAAGCGGCTGCGCATCGATCTCGCGGCGGACTACCTCGTGATGGCGGCCTGGCTCGCCTACCTGAAGTCCCGCCTTCTCCTGCCCGAACCGCCTTCCTCGGACGAGCCCTCGGGCGCGGAACTGGCGGACCGGCTGGCCCACCGGCTGGCGCGTCTGGAGGCGATGCGCAAGGCGGCCGCCGCCCTCGGCCGCCGCGCTCATCTGGGCGAGGCGCGGTTTGCCCGCGGCGCGCCAGAGGCCGCCCAGAGGCTGGCGGAGACGCGCTGGCGGGCGGATCTCGCGGAGCTTCTGCGCGCCTATGCCCGCATCCGCACGCGTGACGCCTACCGCCCGCTGATGGTCGAAAAGCGGGAAAGCGTGATGGCGCTGGAGGATGCCCGGATGCGCCTCGGCCGCCTGCTCGGCGGGATGGAAATGCCGAGCTGGACGCGCCTCGAAGCCTTCCTGCCGGAAGACTGGCTTGAAGCCCCCACGAAGCATCGTAGCGCCGTCGCCTCCTCCTTCGCTGCAGCCCTCGAACTCGCGCGCCGGGGCGAGATCGAGCTTCGGCAGGAGGCGACCTTCGCGCCCCTCCTGCTCCGCCCCCGCGCGGCCGGGCAGGTCAGCAGCATGGGCGACGGTCCGGCCGATGGGGAGCAGGGAGAGACACCATGACTGCCGAGACCGCCGCCGAGGAGCCTGAGCGGGAGGAAGGCGCCCCCTCGCTCTTCGCCGCGCCGCCCGAGGCGGAGCAGGAGCGCATGGTCGAAGCCCTCCTCTTCGCCGCTGCCGAGCCGATGACCACGGCCGAGATCGCCCGCCGCCTGCCAGAAGGCGCGGCTGTCGAGCCGGCGCTGGCCGCCCTTGCCAAGCGTTATGACGGGCGCGGCGTCCGCCTCGAACGCATCGGGCAGGCCTGGGCTTTCCGCACCGCATCGGATCTCGGCTTCCTCATGCGCGAGGAGGTGACGGAGGAGCGCAAGCTCTCCCGCGCCGCCATGGAAACACTGGCCGTCATCGCCTACCACCAGCCCGTTACCCGCGCGGAGATCGAGGAGATCCGGGGGGTCAGCGTCTCGAAAGGCACGCTCGACCTGCTGCTCGACCTCGGTTGGGTCCGCCTCGGCCGCCGCCGCGAGAGCCCGGGGCGCCCAGCCACCTTCATCACCACCACGGCCTTCCTCGACCATTTCGAGCTGGAGAGCGTTCGGGACCTGCCGGGGCTCAAGGAACTCCGCGCCGCCGGCCTGCTGGAGGCGGCGCCGCCGGGCGATACGCCGCCCGAGGAACCGGGCCCGGCGCCGCTCCTCGACCAAGTGGAGGCTGATGAGGAGAGCGGCAAGGAGAACGAAGCCACCCCCTCGGACCCGAAGCCCGGTTAAGGCGTGGCAAGTTCAGGGCAGGGGGCGGAAATGCTTCGATAGCCGCAGCGCCTGTCCCTGATAGTTCGAGCCGATATCGCGACCGTAGAGCGTGTCCGGCACCTCGGCCATGCGCTCATAGACCAGGCGACCCACGGTCTGCCCGTGCTCGAGCGCGAAGGGAGCCTCGTGGCACCGCACCTCCAGCACCCCGCGCGAGCCCGTGCCCCCCGTGGCGCTGTGGCCGAAGCCGGGGTCGAAGAAGCCCGCGTAATGCACCCGGAACTCCCCCGCCACGGCCATGTAGGGCACCATCTCCGCCGCGGTGTGCGGCGGTACGGCCACGGCCTCGCGGCTGACGAGAATGTAAAAGGCTCCGGGATCGAGGATAACGCCGCCATGGCCGTCCGGCCGGTCGAAGGGGCGGACGGGCTCCCAGAATTCCAGCGGGTCGTAGGCGGCGAGGCGCGAGAGATCGATCAGCCCGGAATGGCGCCGCGCCCGCCAGCCGAGCGGGCCTTCGCGGCTCGGCCCCCCCGCCAGATCCACCGAGAAGCCCAGCCCGCCATCGATCACCGGCTCGCCATCCACCAGCGGGTCGTCCGCATGCAACCGGCGCAGGCCCGCATCGTCCAGCATCGGGTTGCCGCGGCGCAGGCGCAGCTGGCTGAGGGTGATGCCCGGGCGGACGAGGACGGAGAAGGTGCAGGGGCTGATCTGCGCGTAGAGTGGACCCTCGTAGCCTGCCTCCACCACATCGAACGCCGTGCTCCGGTCAGTCACCAGCCGGGTCAGGAGATCGAGCCGGCCCGTAGAGCTTTTCGCGTTGGCCGCGCCCGCAAGATCCGGCGGCAGCCGCAGGCTTTCCGCCAATTCAACGACATAGGCGCAGCCCGTCTCCAGCACGGCACCGCCCGAGAGGTCGATCTCATGCATAGCGAACT
>JBCBEP010000263.1:0-2649 GCA_038528605.1 Pseudomonadota bacterium | reverse complement strand
TTCCGGGCTGTGCGCGGGTTGTTGTCGGCCCCGTGCCTATCCAGCCGCGCCCCGCACGTCCAGCGCCGCGCGCGCCTGGGGGTGGAGCTTGGCCGTGAGCTTGGAGGCCACGTCGGGGGTGACGAACTGGGTGATGTCGCCGCGCATGCGCGCGATCTCCTTCACCAGCTTCGAGGCGATGGCCTGGTGCTGCGCCTCGGCCATCAGGAACACCATCTCGATCTCGTCGTTCAGCGCCCGGTTCATGCCGACCATCTGAAACTCATACTCAAAATCGCTCACGGCGCGCAGGCCGCGGAAAATGACATCGGCGCCGAGCTCTTCGGCGAAGTGCACCAGCAGGTTCTCGAAAGGGCGCACTTCGATATGCGTGCCGTGCTTGGCGGCGATGCTGCGCACCTCCGCTTCGATCATCTCGGTGCGCTCCTCGAGGGTGAAGAGCGGCCCCTTGTCGCGGTTGATGGCGACGCCGATGACCAGCCGATCCACGAGCTTGGCGGCGCGTCGGATGACGTCGATATGGCCGAGCGTGACGGGATCGAACGTGCCGGGATAGAGACCGGTGCGCATGGGTGCCTCCCCAGGATGCCTGAAAGGCAGGCAACGCCGCCGGGCCCGCCGGGTCAAGCCGTCGAGCGCAATTTTGTTTCACGAACTGCCGGATTTTCAGGCAGCCCGTGGCGCGGTCACCAGGCCTGGCCGCTCAGCATCGTCGCCATGGCTTCGTTTTCGGCGTGCAGCTCCTCGATGCGGGCCTTCACCACGTCGCCGATGGAGAGGACACCGGCCAGCGTGCCGTCGACGAGGACGGGCATGTGGCGGAAGCGCCCGGCGGTCATGCGCGTCAGCACGTCCAGTGTCTCATCGGAGGGCGAGCACGACTCCACGCGCGCCGTCATGATGGCGTCGACGGGTTTGGAGAGGGCCGCGGGGCCTTCGGTGCCCACATGGCGCACCACGTCACGCTCTGACACGATCCCTGCGATGCTCCCATCCGGGCGCGTGACCACGAGGGCGCCGATCTTCTTGTGGGCAAGGATGCCTGCAACTTCCGCAACAGTCATTTGCGCAGCCGCGGTCTCGACATGCGTCGAGCCCTTGAGCTGAAGCACTTGGGAAATTTTCATATCGGTTTCCTCCGGCTTTTGCGAATTTTGTTTCCGGAGCGTGGAACCTGAAGGCGGGGCTGTCAATTCTCGACCGTGTCAGTCGGTGAACTCCCCGTGATAGCGCCGCTGGAATTGCGGGGCGCGGGCGTACATCTCACAGCCCGAAGCAGAACTCGGAAAGGAGTTCGGACATGCGCATCCGCAGCCTGATCGGCGGCCTGGCCGCCAGCCTGATGCTCGGTCTTGCCGCGCCCGCCTTTGCGGACGAAGGGGACAACCGCTCTGAAAGCGGTCTCCAGGATTTTCTCGAGACCCAGCGGTCGATCGACCGGGAAAATCGCATCAAGCGGGAGAACCGTCGGAATGCCGAGCAGGCCCGGCGTGAGCAGCGCCAGGAGCGGCGCACCAATCTGCGCGACGGTCGGCAGGACAGGCGGGACAATGTTCGCGACGATCGCCGGGACCGGCGCGATAACGCCCGCGATGGCCGCCAGGACCGCCGGCAGAACGCACGGGATGGCCGGCAGGATCGCCGCGACTTCAACCGTGATCGGCGCCAGGATCGGCGTGAGGCGAACCGGGAATGGCGGCGTGATCGCGGCCAGGCGAACCGCGACCGGCGGCAGGACCGGTGGCAGGGCGAGCGCACGCGCCGCGAACTGGAGCGCAACCGCCGCGATGCGGAGCGTCAGCGTCGCGACGCGGAGCGGGACCGCCGCCGCGTGGAGCGCGATCGCTGGCGCGACGACCGCTCCAACCGGCGCGATGACCGCCGCGACTATCGCCGCGACCGCGGCTATGGCTGGAGCGATGGTCGGGGCCGGGAGTATCGCGCTGACCGTGTCTATGTGGACCCCGGCCGCCGCTACGATGACCGGCGCGGCGTGTTCACCATCCAGCTTTGGTAGGCTGAGCAGGACGGCAGGCGGTTGCGTCGCCTGCCACGCCCGCTATTCGGCGGCGATTCGACCCTTCGCGGCCAGGATGTCGCGCAGATAGCGGCCCGTGTGGCTGCCTTCGACCTGGGCGAGATCTTCGGGCGTGCCCGTGCCGATGATCTGGCCCCCGCCATCGCCGCCCTCGGGGCCGAGATCCACCAGCCAGTCCGCCACCTTGATGACATCGAGATTGTGCTCGATGACGACGACGGTGTTGCCCTGCTCCACGAGCTCCTGCAGCACCTCGAGGAGCTTCTTCACGTCCTCGAAATGAAGGCCCGTGGTGGGTTCGTCGAGGATGTAGAGCGTCTGCCCCGTCGCCTTGCGGGCAAGCTCCTTGGAGAGCTTGACGCGCTGCGCCTCGCCGCCCGAAAGCGTCGTCGCCTGCTGGCCGATCTTGATGTAGCCGAGGCCGACCTCGTTGAGCGTCACCAGCTTGTCCCGGATCATCGGGATGGCGTCGAAGAACTTGCAGCCGTCCTCGACGGTCATCTCCAGCACGTCGGCGATGGACTTGTCCCGGTACTTGATCTCCAGCGTCTCGCGGTTGTAGCGCGCGCCGTTGCAGGTCTCGCAGGTGACGTAGACATCCGGCAGGAAGT
>JBCBEP010000262.1:0-2661 GCA_038528605.1 Pseudomonadota bacterium | reverse complement strand
CAGGAAGTGGATGCCCTGCAGATAGCACGACCAGTGGAGTCTGGCAGTAGCGACTTTACCTGCAGTGGCGCAAGGGAAGGGATCGCGTATGAAGTTCCTCTCAGGCATCCTGGCGTTAGGATATGTCAGTTTAGTTACGACTGCGGTAGCAGCGCCGATTGATCATCTTCGGGACATTCCAGACTTCGTTCCCATCGAGGAGGAGATCGTCGCCGTTTACAGCCCAGAGTCCGAAAACTTCCTGTTTGGGAATGCTGATCTGTCGCTTTTCGGCTTCTTGAGCATCGCCCCAGATGGGAGTGCACAGGAACTGCCCGGCGTGCCTGATCTGGAGCTGGAGAACCAATATTTCGGCGATCTGATCGACACACGCTTCGGTGCGAACACGATCGAACTGCTTTTCGAGACGCTGTTCAGCCTCTCGCCGCAGTTTTTCGGTGTCGACTACGTGCTCGCGACACTGACCTTTCCTTTCCTCTTTGATGACAACGACCCTGAGACGACCTACGCCGAGACGGCACTCTCACCGACCAGCCCGCTCGTGCAGAACTTCGTTTTTGCCGATGCGGAGCTGAAGGGCGTCGTGATCACGCCACTGCCGGCGAGCCTGCCCTTCCTGCTCGGCGCTGCGCTTGCGCTGGGACTGCTTGCGGCGCGCCGCGGCAAGTAGCAGGCGTCCAGCCTCAGCCCGGTGGATGCTGACGGATCAGGACCGCTGATGGGTCAGGTCGTCGTCGAGATCGAGTTCGAGGATGGTCTCGAGCTCACGGTCGCTGCGCATGATCGAGAAGCGGCCTTCCAGCGCGCCGGCGGTGAGTTCCTCGGCGAGATGGACGCGATCCGACAGCTCATCGTCGTCATCAACAAGCGGCACGCCGGTCCAGACCATGCGCAGCATCTCGGCTCCGGCGCTCGATGTGCCCACATACCAGCGGACCCTGAGCGTCGCGACGGCGCCATTAGCCGTGTCGCCGTCGCGGTAAAGGCGGGCGACATCGTGCAGGACAATCGCGAAGATGAGGCCGTAACGCAGTGTGAGTTCGACGGGCGGGCCCTCGATCTCAACGGCCTGGTCTTGCTCCACGCGCTCGCGCAGCAGGGACTGCACGATGCTCCCTAGGGAGCAGGCCTGGATACCGTCTCCCCGCTCTTCCATCAGTTCAATGGTGCGGACCAGAGCGTTCAGGCGGGTGAGAACGACGGTTTCGATGGTGCTGCCGCCAAGCTCTCCGCCCTCGGAGCCTTCGGCCGCGATCGAGATGAGGGACTGGGTGATCATGAAGGCGTTCTTGAGCTCTTCAAGGAGTTCGCCGGCAGCGCAGCCGCCGCTGGGGCGCACCGGCTCCAGATCCCGCTCGTAGACGAAGACGGCGACGACATTGTCCGAGAGGAGGACGGCGATGACCTGCAGATCCGCCCCCGTCTCCCCATTCTCTTCGAAAAAGAGGCCGGACGCGCGATCCATCAGCGCTTCCTGGCGGCCATCGGGCGAGCGGCGGGCGAGCGCGATGAGGCGTGAGACAGAATCTGGCCGTGTCGACCAGATCGGGAGGCTCTCGAGCGGGCGGCCCTCGATCTCCGCGCGCTCAACCTCGAACATCTCGCAGAAGGCGGCATTCGCAGACCAGATGGCGCCGTGCTCGTCGATGAGCGCGTGCATCTCCGCGATGAGGTCCCTAAGCCTCTCGTTCAGGGCCGTAATTCGCGCTCCCAGATCGCTTATTTCAGGTCTAGAACTCACCTCAGGTCCAGTCTTACCGGTAGTGAAAGATTGATTGAGAAGTCCGGTGCGTCTTCGGTGAGACCGACACCGACGCTGAAATTCAGCAACACGTCCTTATCGAGGACAGACGAGATACCGAAGGAGGCGGTTGCGGAGCGTTGCTCGCTGCCTTCGATTGGCCTGCCGTCGAAGCGTGTCTCACCTCTATAGCTTGCGCCGAGGCTCATGTTGAGTGACGTCTCGGGGCTGAGCGCGAGGAATGCACCGACGCCGACGCCGTATAGCGCCCCGGGACGCACGCCGTCTTCCGCGAATGCATAGCGGTATTCGAAGTTGCCCGTAAAGGCGAGCGGGTCCTGGCGCTTGAGGAGGCTGATGGAGCCGCCCAGTTCGTGAAAGTCGTCGTCGATCAGGACGCCGTTCGAGCGGTTGGGGCCGGTGCCGCTGTCATAGTTCACGCGCGCGATAACATCCGGCACCCAGCCATCCTCGCGGATGATCGTCTTGGCCGCGGCGACGCCGATATTGCCGAGGCCGAACCCGCTGCTCTCGGAGGAGGTTTGCAGAAGAGGCTGATCCACGCGCTCGCGGGCGAATGTCACGGGGATGCGCGCTTCGACCTGGCTGTCATAGGGCAGACCCACGCGCGCGGTCACGGCGGTTTCGAACTCATCGCGGCGGAAGCGCAGCGTATCGGTGATCGCGCTCTCCGTCTGGCCGTCGAGGTCGGCGTCCGCGAAGATCACGGTCCGGCCAGTGTCGGTCTCCGTGTAGGTGTAGGAGGCGCTCGGCGTAAGATCGATGCGGCCGGGGGGCAGCAGGAGGTTGCCCGTCTGCGTCAGCGTCCGCTCGAGGGCGCGTTCCGCGGCTTCGGGGTCGACCTCAAAGTCCGCATTGCCGGGCGGGGGCGGTGCGTTGCCCCCTGCCCCCGGCGGCAA
>JBCBEP010000261.1:0-2791 GCA_038528605.1 Pseudomonadota bacterium | reverse complement strand
GCCCGGAAGCGGCGCGCCAGGCCCGTGCCTATGGCTATGTCTTTCAAGCGGCTGCCCTTTTTCCGTGGCGTACCGTGGGGGGCAACATCCGCATCCCGCTCGAGATCATGGGGGTGCCGAAGGCGGAGCAGGCGGAGCGTGTCGCCCGTGTCCTCGCCCTTGTGGGGCTGGAGGGCTTCGAGCGGAAGTTTCCCTGGCAGCTCTCGGGCGGCATGCAGCAGCGCGCCTCCATCGCGCGCGCGCTTTCGTTCGATGCAGGCCTTCTCCTCATGGACGAGCCCTTCGGCGCGCTCGACGAAATCGTGCGGGACAGGCTCAACGAGGAGCTGCTCGCCCTTTGGGCACGGACTGGCAAAACCGTGGGCTTTGTCACGCATTCGATACCCGAGGCGGTGTACCTCTCCACCCGCATCGTGGTGATGAGCCCGCGGCCCGGCCGTATCGTGGATGTGATCGAGAGCCCGTTGCCGCGGGAACGCCCGCTCGACATCCGTGAGACACCGGAGTTTCTCGAGGTTGCCCGCCGGGTGCGGGACGGGTTGAGAGCCGGCCATGGCGATGGAGGACAGGATGTCTGAACCGATGCGCGCCACCGCCACGCAGCGCTTCCTCCTCCGATGCGAGGGCACGCTCCGCGCCTGGCTCTGGCTGGTCGGTGCGGGCCTGGTGATGGCTCTGCTCGGCTTCGTCCCCTCGCTCTTCGTCACCATCGCGCTTCTCGGTGTCGTCTGGGTGCCGATCCTCGTGCTGATCTTCTGGGGCCGGCTGTTGGACGACATGGTGCCCCACCGCCGTCACGACGACCGGGACGTGTAGCATGAGGGCCGTCCTGCCCATCCTCAGCGTCGTCGCCGTCATCGTGGTGCTCTGGTACGGCGCCGCGGCGGCGATGAACCTCGCCTGGGAGCGGGATCAGGCGGCGCGGGCGGGCACGGACCCTGCCATCACCACCATGCTCGCCAACACCATGGCGCAGGAGCGGCCCGTGCTGCCCGCCCCCCATCAGGTGGCCGTGGAGCTCTGGGAGACCACGGTGGAGAAGCGCGTAACCTCGAAGCGCAGCCTCGTCTACCATGGCTGGATCACGCTTTCCGCCACGCTGCTTGGCTTCGCCATGGGCACGGTGCTGGGTGTCCTGCTCGCCGTCGGCATTGTCCATGTGCGGGCGATGGAGCTCTCCGTGATGCCCTGGGTGATCGCGAGCCAGACCATCCCCATCCTCGCCATCGCGCCGATGATCGTGGTGGTGCTCAACGCTGTCGGTCTCTCCGGGCTTCTGCCGAAGGCGCTGATCTCCACCTATCTCTCCTTCTTCCCGGTGGTGGTGGGGATGACGAAGGGCCTGCGCTCGCCCGACGCGATGCAGCTCGACCTGATGACCACCTACAACGCCAGCAAGGCGCAGGTGTTCTGGAAGCTGCGCCTGCCCGCCTCGCTCCCGTATCTCTTCGCCTCGCTGAAGGTGGCCGTGGCCATCAGCCTCGTCGGCGCCATTGTGGGCGAGCTGCCCACCGGCGCGGTCGAGGGCCTCGGCGCGCGGCTGCTGGCGGGTAGCTACTATGGCCAGACCATCCAGATCTGGTCCGCGCTTTTCGCAGCCGCAATTCTCGCTGCGGGCCTCGTGGCCATCGTCGCCCTCTTGGGCCGGCTGGTCGCCGCGCGCATGGGCGGGCAGGGCGCACCCGCATGAGCATGGCGACAGAGACGGGCCTCGGCCCCGCGGGCGGGCGCGTCCGCCTGCTCGGCTGGCAGGTCACGGCCGCCCTCGCCCTCCTCCTCGTCGGTGTGATGGTGGACGGCTTCGCACAGCTTCTTGCACGCGAAGGTGCTGCCGCGCTTCTTGCCGCAGTGCAGGCGCTGGTTGCCGCGGCCGCCGCCGGGACGGTTCTCGCTCTCAGCCTCTCGCCCCGGGTTGCCGCCGCCATCCTCAGGCGGCGCGGGCTCTTCGAGGCGGTCGTGCTCGCCGCCATCCTGGCTTACACGGCGCAGATGCTCACGCCCTCCGCCGTGGCGTTCTGGGCGCGGCCGGCACCCGGTTCGCCGGGCTTCTGGCTCTTCCTCGTCGCCTTCTGGCTGGCCGCCTGGGGGGCCGTGCGCCTGACCGCGGGGACCGAGCCGCGCAACGCGCTCGCCCGACGCGCGCTCCGGCTGGCGGCCCCGCTCCTCTTCGGCGCCACGCTCATCTTCCTGTGGGAGAAGATCGTGCTGGGCGCCTCCATCTCCCCCGTCCTCCTCCCCGCCCCCTCCGCCATCGCCGAGCGCATCGTGGCCTCGCCGGACATGCTGTGGGGCGACTTCGTGCAGACCTTCGTGCTGGGCGCGCTCACCGGCTACCTGATGGGCTGCGGCGCGGCTGTCCTCACCGCGCTGGCCATCGACCGGTCGCCCTTCCTCAAGCGCGGGCTCCTGCCCGTGGGCAACTTCGTGGCAGCTCTCCCCATCATCGGTATCGCCCCCATCATGGTCATGTGGTTCGGGTTCGACTGGCAGTCGAAGGCCGCCGTCGTCGTCGTGATGGTCTTCTTCCCCGTCCTCGTGAACACCGTTGCAGGCCTCGATGCGGCGGACCGGATGCATCGCGAGCTTCTGCGCACCTACGCCGCGAGCTACTGGCAGACCATGTGGAAGCTGCGCCTGCCGGCGGCCTCGCCCTTCATCTTCAACGGCCTCAAGATCGCGAGCACCCTCGCCCTCATCGGCGCCATCGTGGCGGAGTTCTTCGGCACCCCCACCCTCGGCATGGGGTTCCGCATCTCCACCGAGGTCGGCCGCATGAACCTCGACATGGTGT
>JBCBEP010000260.1:0-2852 GCA_038528605.1 Pseudomonadota bacterium | reverse complement strand
GGCGACGAACGGGCAGGTCTTCGCCGCGGTCGGCCTGAGCGTCGCCGTGGCGGCCGGGATCCTGGCGATCAACGTGGTTCTGATCCGCGATGCCGCTCGCGCGGGGCTGCCGCGGCTCGGCCAGATGGCGCAGTGGATCTTCACCGGCGCACAGTTCGCCAGCACCATCGCGGCGGGCACGTTCAGCCTGCTCAATCTCGTGATCTGGCTGACCGGCGGCTGACCAGCAGGCCCTAGACCCGGTTGGCGATCTCCACGAGGTTCCCGTCCGGGTCCCGCAGGTAGATTGAGCTGAGCGGCCCGGCCGCGCCCGTGCGGCGGACGGGCCCGCTCTCGACGGTCAGCCCCTCCTCCTCCAGACGCGCCTTAACGTCCTCCACCGGCTCGTCCGTGAGCAGGCAGAAGTCCCCGGCCCCCGCGGCGGGCCGGTCGGCATGCGGCTCGAAGGGCGTTGCGGCTGCGTGCAGGTTTATCTTCTGCGCCCCGAAGCCGAGCGCCAACCGCCCCTCCGGCCCGAAGCGCTGCACCGCCATGCCGAGATGGAGCGCGTAGAAGGCCGCCGTCGCCTCGGGGTCCGCCACGTAGAGGACGAAATGATCGAGGCCCTTGATCACCGTTTCAGTCATGAGGGATGGGTGCCAGAGGCTAGGCGGAAGGACAAGCTCATGGATGATGATGGCGACTGGGCGGCGCGGGAGGACCGCGCGGCGGATGCGATGGCCCCCTTCGCGGCCAATGCGCTCGCGGCCGCGCTGGGGCTCGACCGGCCGGCCTTCGGCGCGGGCGACGCGCTGCCGCCCTTCTGGCACTGGATGCATTTCCTCGAGGCCGCGCCACGCGGCGCGTTAGGGCGGGACGGGCATCCCGCACCCGGCTGGTCCCTCCCCGCCACCGGGCTGCCCCGGCGCATGTGGGCGGGCGGGCGGCTCAGCTTTCACGCCCCCCTCCCCCTTGGCGCGCCGGCCGAACGGGTCAGCCGCCTCAGCTCCCTTACCCGCAAGGAAGGCCGGAGCGGGCCGCTGGCCTTCGTGACCATGCGGCGCGAGGTGAGCGGCAGCGCGGGGCATGCGGTGAGCGAGGAGCAGGACATCGTCTACCGAGAGGGCCCCGCGCCGAGCGCGCCGCCACCCGCCAGCGTCGCACCACCACAGGAAGCCGGGCGGTGGCGGCAGTCATGGCGCCTCGATGAGACCGTGCTCTTCCGCTACTCCGCCCTCACCTTCAACGGCCACCGCATCCACTACGACGCCGGCTATGCCCGGGATGTCGAAGGCTATGGGGGCCTCGTGGTCCACGGTCCCCTGCTGGCGACGCTGCTCCTGGAGCTCGCGAACCTAGCCTCGCCCGAGCGCTTTGCGCCCTGCTTCAGGGGCCGCTTCGCGTTCCGGGCCATCTCTCCCGTAATCGTGGAGGAGACCTTCACCACACATGCGAATGCCCGGCCAAGCGGCCTTTCGCTTTGGGTGACGGCTGGCGAAGGCGCGGGCGCCCGGCTGGCGATGAAGGCGGAAGTGGACTGGACCTGACCGGGTGGCCGAGCGCTCAGGCGCCCTGCCCCTTCGCCCCATCCTGCCCGCGCGCGCCATGCGGCACGGCGGCAGCGAGGGCGACGACGGCGCGGCGCTTGATCTCGTAGGCCGCCCGTCCGTCCTGCTCCCAGGCGAACTGGACGAGGAGACGGGCCACCCGCTCGGCCCCGGCGAAGAGATCGACCGTGCCGCGCATAGGCGGGCGGCCGGCGCTTTCCACCACCACCTCCCCCTCGGCCAGCCGAAGCACGCCGTAGCGCTTGGTGCCCGACACCGCGGTGAGCGGCGCCCGCGGATCGACCGCCAGCCAGGGGCCCGATTTGGGCTCCCGCTTGCCGGCGCGGCTCATCTCTTCCGGGATCAGACTGTCCATCACGCGACTCGCTTTCTCTCGCCTCAATAGGCTGCACCATGCCCGGCAAAGCGCAAAGAAATCCTATGCAACCGTCGCGTGTTTTCCACGAATTGCGGTGTGTCTTGGCAGCGTGGATGCCAGGCGCTACGGCAGGCGGGCATCGTGAAGCCGAGGGAGGACGGGGATGACCAGCACGACAATCACCATGCCGGACATGATGGCGCTGCGGAACGGCGCGCCCGCCGCGCTCCCCTTCAGCCACGAGGAGTACGCCGCGCGGCTCGCCGGGCTGCGGACGATCATGGCGCGGGCGAAATGCGACACGGTGGTGCTAAGCTCGATGCACAACATCGCCTACTACTCGGGCTTTCTCTACTGCGCCTTCGGCCGGCCCTACGGCATGGTGGTGACCGAGGACCGGGCGGTCGTGATCGCCGCGCTGATCGATGCGGGCCAGCCCAACCGACGCGCCGCCTGCGAGACGCTGACCTATACCGACTGGCGGCGGGACAATTTCTGGCGGGCGGTGGCGAGCGTGGCCGGCAGCCCGCGGCGCGTGGGTCTTGAGGGTGACCATATGAGCCTCGCCCAGGCGGAGAAGCTGGCCGAGTTCCTCGGCGCCCCGGAGGCGGCGGATATAGCGCCGGCCACAATGAGCCAGCGCATGGTGAAGAGCCCCGCCGAGATCGCGCTCATCCGCGAAGGCGCGCGCATCGCCGATATCGGCGGCCATGCGGTGCGGGACGCCATCGCGCCGGGCGTGCGCGAGATCGACGTGGCCATGGCCGGGCGTGACGCGATGGAGACCGCCATCGCCGAGGCCTTCCCCGAGGCCGAGTACCGGGACACCTGGGTGTGGTTCCAGTCCGGCATCAACACCGATGGTGCGCATAACCCAGTCACTGGCCGCCGCCTCGAAGGGGGCGATATCCTGAGCCTCAACACCTTCCCGATGATCTCAGGCTACT
>JBCBEP010000259.1:0-2865 GCA_038528605.1 Pseudomonadota bacterium | reverse complement strand
GCTGTATCGAATGGGAGTACGGCCGCGGGGTGCGGTTTCAGCGCCAGGGTGTGTCGGAGGACGATGAGCCGCCTGCGCTGGCCGAGCTCTCCGAGCCGCTGCCGCCGCAGGGGCCGACGCTGGCAGCGCCCGTGGGCAAGAGCTTCGTCGGAACAGCGCCGGTTTCGGCCTTTAGAAGCCTTCTCGGCATCTATTTCAGCTATTACCGCACGCCTTCCTGGCCAGAAGCGATCAAATGCGGGGTGAGCGTTCTGACCGAGGAGGCGGATCGCGTGGCGGTGCGGACCGCGGAATGGGGCGTGGACAAGGTGCTGGGCGTGCGCCAGCGCGCGCGCTACCGCGGCTTTGTGGAGATGGTCGACGGCCGGCTCCACGTGATGGAGCAGAACATGCGCGAACCGCGCGCCATCTGCCTGCTCACGCTCGACACGCCGCACCCCTTCCGGCCGGACATCATGAACGGGCTGATGATGGGCAGCTCGTGGCGGATGGGCGGCGCGCCCTATGCCACGCGCGTGGTCTGGCGGCGGGTGCCGAAGGACATGACGATCCGCGACGCCCTGCTGGCCTCCGGGCCTTACGCCGAGGATGACGACCGGATCGAGCCGGCCATCCGCGCGGCGGTGGGGCGGGACTGTCTGACCTTCCATCCCCCGGGCGGCAGTCTCTAAGCGGGACAGTTCGGCCGGGAACGCACTGATTCGTGTCCCAAAAAAATTGACGTTTGGTCACGTTCTCCGCGGCGACGCGAAGAGCGTGGCTAATTTACACGTGCAGGTTGATGAATTCTAATTGTGAATGCGCCGTTAACGAATTTGGTTGCAGCTTGTTCAAACCATGTCAATTTTTAGGACGAGCTGGATTGTGGGGTGCAGCTTTTGGTTTTTGTTCGGGATTGGGCGAGCGATGCGGCGTCGGGTCGAGACTGATCGTACAGGCGAAACGGTAAACGGGACAGTCGGTCGGAGGAACGGCGTTGGAGCGCGCCGTGCCCTTCAGCGCAACGCGGCGCTGACCGCCCTCCTGAGCGCGACGCTGCTGGCCGATCCGGCGCATGCGTGCCAGGCGGTCCATGTGGTCAAGCCGGGCGAGTCGCTCAGCCTGATCGCCAAGCAGCACTACGGCGACATGGGCGCCTTCCGGAAAATCTTCCAGGAGAACGCCGACGTGATCGGCGGCAATCCGAACGTCATCAAGGCCGGTATGGAACTGCGCCTGCCCTGCGTTGACGGCGCGCTTCCGGCGATTGACCGTCGCGAGGCGAAGGCGGAGACGGCGGTGGCGCGCAGCTCCCCGCAAGGCATCCGCTTCAAGGTGCCCACGCGCGGCTCGAGCCTGGCGGCCGAACGCTCGGGCGCGATCATCTCCGCCCAGATGCTGCGTTCCGCGCTGCGCACGGGCGATGACGGCACGCCGCAGATTGTGGATCTGGCGGGCCAGCGGAGCGGGGCGCCCCATGTGATCGACGGTGCGATCTCGCTCCCGTTCGAGAACTGGGGTGCCGTGGCGAACGACGAGGATGCGATGGCGCTGCTGCTGAAGGCGGCGGAGCTCGATCTCTCGCAGCGCATCGTCCTCGTGCCCGGGGAAGACAGCTATGAAGGCATGGGGGCTGCGGCCCGTGTCTTCTGGGCCTTGAAGGATGCGGGGGCCGAGAAGATCGCGCTGCTCGATGCGGACCGGGAGAGTTGGCCCGATGCGGGCCTGCCGGTGACACGGCTTGTGCGCGTGCCGCTGGGTCTGCCCGCGCCGATCGAGGCGGAGCTCGAGGTGGGTGACGGACGGACGGGCTCGCCGGACGAGCTTACGGTCGTCGAAGCCTCGGTGATCGACCTTGCCGGGGGTGAGACCGATGCGGGCGACGCGGCACCGCTGCCGCTCTCCGACCTTGCGGTGGCGACGGTGGGTAACTTCAAGTCGCTCGACCTGCCCTGGGGCCATGTGCCGGTGCATATCGAGGCGCGGGACCCGAACGTGGCGGCGCTCGCCTGGTTCCTGCTGGCCGAGGTTGCCGGGATCGACGAGGTGCATCTGCTCGCGCCCTCGATCGACGGCACGCTTCTTTCGGCGCGCGACCGGGTGGATGGCGATGTGGCCCATGACGGCCCGCAGCTCGTGCCCGGCACCTTCTCGCTTGCCCGCGACCCTGCGGCGGAGCCGGAGACGACGGACAAGGTGCCCTCGATCGCAGCGCTCGACAGCGAGCCGCCGACGCCGGATGCGCTGGCCGTTGGCCGGCCCGAGCCGGCGGAGATGCCGGGGCTGGATGCCGCCCTGCCCGGGGGCAGCGACGGGTCGAGCGAAATCCAGGTCGGCTCCTCCACCGAACCGGCGGTGCGGGCGACCGAGCCGGACAGCTTCCTCATGAACATCAACCCGGTGCCGCCGGCCGATGCCGGCGCGGCGCGGCCGCCGGGCCTTCTGGCGGTGCCGCCCCGGCTGGAGCCCAAGCCGGAAGCGGGCACCGAGTAACCCATCCTCAGTCAGGATGATGTCAGTTGACCGCTCCGTGCGCAGCGCGGAGCGTGCGGCGTATGGCAGGCTTCGAAGCGCACCCGCTTACCCCGGCACGCTGGGAGAATCTCGTTACCGTCTTCGGCGGTGGGGACGGGAAGGGCGAGTGCGGGCGCTGCTGGTGCATGTGGTGGCGCCTGCCCCGTGAAGCGGGCGTGGGCACGACGCTTGGCATGGGCGGGGCTGCCGAGAACAAGGCGCGCTTCCGCGCGATCGTCGAGGCGGGCCCGCCGCCCGGGCTCGTCGGCTATGCGGCGGGTGAGCCGGTGGGCTGGGTGCAGGTGGGGCCGCGGGCGGCGGTGCCGGAATGGAACGCGGCGAGGAGGCTGACCGCCCCGACGGAGCCCGCGG
>JBCBEP010000258.1:0-2880 GCA_038528605.1 Pseudomonadota bacterium | reverse complement strand
TGGCCGGCGGCCTGCCTCCAACCGGGCAACAGTTGCCCCCGGTCCCTGGTCCGGACCCGTGACGCCAGAGACGGGCGGGCGCTGCAACGACACCTCGCTCCGCTGCACCGGGATCTCGATCCCGGCCTCGCCGAAGCGCTTGTGGATGTCGAAATGGAAGTCCGACTGGACGTTCAGGATCCAGTTCACGTCCCGCAGCACAGCCCGCACCTCGAAGAGCATCGCGTAGTCCGAATAGCCGCGGAAAAGCACGAAGGGCTGGGGCCGGCGCAGCACCATGGGATGAGCCCGCGCGACCTCGAGCATGATGCGCTCAACCTCCCGCGGCTCGCTCCCCATCGATACCTTCACGGCGACGATGACCCGCCCGTTGAGGTTGGTGTGGGTCCAGTTGATGACCGTGGCGCTGACGAGCTCCGAGTTCGGCACGATCAGGGAGGCGCGGTCGAAGGTCTCGATCACGGTCGACCTCACATTTACGCGCTGGACGTACCCCATGCCGGAACCGAGCTCGACCCAGTCCCCCGCCTTGATCGGCCGCTCGATCAGCAGGATCAGGCCGGAGACGAAGTTGT
Organism: Pseudomonadota bacterium; assembly: GCA_038528605.1. Taxonomy (GTDB): domain Bacteria; phylum Pseudomonadota; class Alphaproteobacteria; order Rhodobacterales; family Rhodobacteraceae; genus Thermohalobaculum. The sequence continues at coordinate 2,305 of JBCBEP010000258.1, read as the reverse complement.
TCACGACGTTCTGCAGCCCGAAGCCGATGCCGACCGAGAGCGCACCGGCCACAATGGCGATATTCGACAGGTCGAGCCCCGCCACACCGACGGCCGCCAAGGCCGCGACCACCACGCCGAGATAGCCCACGCCGGCAACGATGGCGGCCCGCGCCCCCGCGTCGAGCCCCATCACGGGCAGCACCGATCGGTTGAGCACGCCCTGGGCAACGCGGGTCAGCAGGTAGAAGACCGCGAAGACGGCGATGAAGGCCGCAAAGTCGAGCGGCGAGACGATCACCTCGCCAACCGGGAAGCCGTTCCGGATGGCCTGCCACGCGGCCGTGAGATCGGCGAGTTCCGCCCCCCAGATCATCGCGATGATCGGCACGGCGAGGCCGATGAGGATGAAACCGACGACGACCGGCAGCAACCTCGCCTTCGGTGCGTGAGCGCCCGGCGCGGCAGTGGCACCCGCTGCGGCCGTTGCATCCTTCCGCACGGCCAGGCTCTCGACGATCTCGCGGACCACCGTGAAGAGCAGCACGAAGACCCCGATGAGCCCGGCGGTCATGACCGGGTTGTAGAAAACGATGCGCGACGCCCCGAAATAGCCGGCAAGCGCGAGGAGCGGCGCAGCCACGGCGGCGGTCAGGAGGAACACGCGCCCCCCGCGCAGCATGATCGTGAGCAGGCCGGGGCCGGGCCGCTCCGGAGCATCCGGGTCCTCGGCCGCATCGGGGTCGACCGGCTCGTCATCACGCGCGTGGTCGTGCGTCATCAGCGCCCGCTCGAAGCGCCAAAGCGCGAAGGAGCCGACGGTCACGAGGATCAGGTTCAGGAGGACCACGGCCTCAAAGCCCAGATCGAGCCCGGTGGTGCCGGCGACGAGCATCCGGTCGAGCCCCACAACGGCCGCGAGGACCATCATCCATCGGTGCGTTTTGGTTGCGCAGGCTTCGTCTAGATGGCTGAGCCTGATCTGCGGCAGGCCCGGTGCGAAGAACGCTCCGCCAAGCGCATAGGCTGCGATCACGAGAACGCTCGCTCTGGCGAACCCCTTGAGCGCCGCCTCACCCTGGGCGCCGAGGAGCTGCGAGGAGAGCGCTGCCACAGCGAGAAAGAGGAGCGCCAGGAACGGGAGAAGCAGCCGGGCAAGTGTCAGCGCCACGGCGACGGCGATCTTGCGCGACGGGCTGATCTCTGCGTCCAGCATCGGTGCGACGCGCTGCATGGCCGCGCGGCGGAGGCCCAGCAGCAGCACAGCACCTATGATGGCCAGACCCATCGGCGCGAGGAGCCTGCCGGCGACCGCCCCCATCGCCGCGTCATTCTTCGCGCGGACCACCACTTCATCCGCGATAACCACGGCAGCATCCCTGAGCTCCCGGATGCCATCCTGAAAAAGCGGCCCCTCGAAGATGCTGCGGTCGCGGCTCAGCAGCCGTTCGCGGAAAAGCTGGCCGCGGAGCGCAGCCAGCCGGTCGAGCTGGGCAACCGCTCGCGCGTCGGCCTGGCCCAGACGGCGTTCCAGACCCTCAAGCTCCGAAAGCCGCTGGGTGAGAGCGCCGCGCTCCCGGGCGAGGGTCTCGTCCTCCGTCTGCCCTTCCTCCGGCGCAGGCCCCAACGCCTCGAGCTGGCTTCTGAGGGGGGCAATCCGCTGAGATACCGCGGCGCTGACGGGCGGCAGGCGGTCCCGCTGCGCCACGAGTTCGTTGAGGAGCCGCTCGATCTCCTCCCCGTCGAGCTCGCGCTCCATGCGGCGTTCGATGGAGCTGGCTTCCTGCTCGAGCGTGGTGAGCAGCTCATTTCCGCTGGCGATCGGGTCGTCGGCCTGCGCCTGCGCCCCGACAGGCGCGCCAAGAAGAACCAGCAGGAGGCAAAGGCTCGCGAGTGCGGCCATTATGCCGGGCCGCCCTCGCTGCTGCGGCCCTCGGCTCATCGCTCAGGCGTCCTCAAAGACGGTGGGGATCGTTGCTTCGTCCGCGTCCATCCAGTCCGCCACCGGCAACCCCTTCTGCTTCAGGAACCCCGGATTGAAGAGGCGGCTCTGGTAGCGCGTGCCGTAGTCGCAGAGGATCGTCACAACCGTATGGCCAGGCCCCAGCGTGCGGGCCAGGCGAACGGCACCGGCCACGTTGATGCCGGAGGAGAGACCGAGGCACAGCCCCTCATCGCGCAAAAGATCGTAGACGATGGGCAGCCCCTCCGCGTCCGGGATCTGGAAGGCGGCGTCCACATCCAGCCCTTCGAGATTGGCCGTGATCCGGCCCTGGCCGATGCCCTCGGAGATGCTCGATCCTTCCGCCTTGAGCTCACCGGTGGT
>JBCBEP010000257.1:0-2887 GCA_038528605.1 Pseudomonadota bacterium | reverse complement strand
CGTTGATCCCCTTCGTGGGTCTGCCCGGGCTGCTCTTCGTGCTCGCGATGCGCCCCTGGCCGGGTGACGATGCGCGCCTCGGCTCGGGGATGGGTGGCTCCTGATGGCCTACGTGCCGAAAGCGGAGGGAGAGGTCCTGTTGATCGGGCTGGGCGCGCAGAAGGCCGCGTCTACCTGGCTATGGGAGCAACTCGCCGCTCACCCAGACGTCCATCTGCAGCTGCCCAAGGAGCACCACTACTGGGACGTGGTGCGCACCCCGTTCAACTGGGCTTTCAGCGTGATTGCCGAGGTGCGCCGGGCGCGGACCGAGCGGGCGCGCGGGATCTTCCGGCTGCGCGAGTTCTGGTCTGCCGAGGCACGGGCGGAGCGGGCGCGGCTTGTGGCCTATGAGGGCCTGTTCACCGGCGATGTGAACGACCACGGGCGCTACCTCGCCTACCTGTCGTTCAGCCGTGAGGGCCAGCGCGTGGTGGGCGACATCACGCCCGAATACGCGCTGCTGACACGCGAGACCTATGCCGAGATCCTCGCGGTGCATCCTGATGTGCGCTTCGTCTACATCCTCCGCGACCCGGTCGACCGGCTCTGGTCCGGCGTGCGCTTCCGGCTCCGCCATCTCGTGGAGCGGGGGGTGATGGCGCGGGAGGGCCTTCTCGAGGCGTTCAAGCGTGCCCTGGAAGGGCCGGAGCAGCTCGACAACCGGTACTCGCGCTACGATCTCACGATCCAGGCGCTCGAGGCCGCGGTGCCGCGCGAGCGCATCCTCTACCTCTTCTACGAGACGATGTTCGAGCCGTCGGAGATTGCCCGTGTCGAGGCCTTTCTGGGTCTCGAGGGTATCGCGACCTCCGATGAGCGCGTGAATACGCAGGAGCGGATACTCGATTTGCCGGACGGCCTTGCGGCGCGGGCCGCGGCGAGCCTTTCGGAGTGCTACGACTTTTGTGGGCGTCGCTTCGGCGACGCAGTGCCGGCGGCGTGGCATATGCCGCGGCTGAAGGATACGGGTCCGGCGGCCTAGCGGCCGGCGGAGCGGACGGGACGCGAAGGGCAGGGCGGCGCGCCGCCCGGGAGGACAGGGCATGGACGGCAGCACGAGCGATCTGGTCGCTGGCGAGCAGCGTATCCGCAACTTCAACATCAATTTCGGCCCTCAGCATCCGGCCGCGCATGGCGTGCTGCGCATGGTGCTGGAGCTCGACGGGGAGATCGTGGAGCGGACGGACCCGCATATCGGCCTCCTGCATCGCGGGACCGAGAAGCTGATGGAGAGCCGCACCTATCTCCAGAACCTGCCCTATTTCGACCGGCTCGATTATGTGAGCCCGATGAACCAGGAGCATGCCTGGTGCCTCGCGATCGAGCGGCTGACGGGCACGGAGGTGCCGCGCCGGGGCCAGCTCATTCGCGTGCTGTATTGCGAGATGGGGCGGATCCTGAACCATCTGCTCAACGTCACCACGCAGGCCATGGATGTGGGCGCGCTTACCCCGCCGCTCTGGGGCTTCGAGGAGCGCGAGAAGCTGATGGAGTTCTACGAGCGGGCCTGCGGGGCGCGCCTCCATGCGGCCTATTTCCGCCCGGGCGGGGTTCATCAGGACCTGCCGCCGGAGCTGATCGACGATATCGAGGCGTGGTGCGACCCGTTCCTCGAGGTCTGCGACGATCTCGAGACGCTGCTGACCGACAACCGCATCTTCAAGCAGCGCAATGTGGATATCGGGGTGATCAGCCTCGAGGAGGCGCAGGCCTGGGGCTTCTCGGGCGTGATGGTGCGCGGGTCGGGCTGGGCCTGGGACCTGCGGCGCGCGCAGCCCTATGAGTGCTACAACGAATTCGATTTCGGCATTCCCATCGGCAAGAACGGGGACTGCTACGACCGCTACCTCTGCCGCATGGAGGAGATGCGGGAGAGCGTGAAGATCATGCGCCAATGCGTGGACAAGCTGCGCGCCTGCGAGGGCGAGCCGTTCACCGAGCGCGGCAAGATCGGCCCGCCGACGCGGGGGGACATGAAGACCTCGATGGAGAGCCTGATCCACCACTTCAAGCTCTATACCGAGGGGTTCCGCGTGCCCGCGGGCGAGATCTACGCGGCGGTGGAGGCGCCGAAGGGCGAGTTCGGCGTCTACCTCGTGTCGGACGGGACGAACAAACCCTACCGCGCGAAGCTCCGCGCCCCCGGCTTCCCCCACCTCGCCGCGATGGACCACATCTGCAAAGGCCACATGCTGGCCGATGTGAGCGCGATCCTCGGCTCCCTCGATATCGTCTTCGGGGAGATCGACCGATGATGGGGGCGGGGGCCGCGCGGATTTCGCCCCCCTCCCCTCCGAGGGGAGGGAGCGATATCGGCGCCGGGCCGCTCGAAACCCTGAGACTGTCGCTTGCCGAGAGGGTGAAAACTTGCTGAGACGACTTCACCAAGAGCAGCCCGAGGGCTTTGCGTTTACGCCGGCTAATCAGGCCTGGGCGGAGAAGCAGCTGAAGAAGTATCCGGAGGGTCGGGAGGCTTCGGCGATCATTCCGCTACTGTGGCGGGCGCAGGAGCAGGAGGGGTGGCTCTCCCGCCCGGCCATCGAGCATGTGGCGGATATGCTGGGGATGGCGCGGATCCGGGCGCTCGAGGTGGCAACATTTTACTTCATGTTCCAGCTCCACCCCGTTGGCAGCGTTGCGCATATTCAGGTTTGCGGCACGCTTTCCTGCATGCTTTGCGGGGCGGAGGACTTGGTCAGCGTATGTCAGGAAAAGATCGCCAAGGCGCCGCATGCCCTCTCCGCCGACGGCAAGTTCTCCTGGGAAGAGGTCGAGTGCCTCGGCGCCTGTGCCAATGCGCCCATGGTCCAGATCGGCAAGGACTATTACGAGGACCTGACGGTGG
>JBCBEP010000256.1:0-2887 GCA_038528605.1 Pseudomonadota bacterium | reverse complement strand
CCGCATGGAGGCCGCACGGTTCGAGACCGTGATCGCCGAGGCGCCGTCGGGGCCCGAGGGGCGCGACGCGGTCAGCTTCACCGCCTCGATTAACCCCGGCAGCCCGGCGGGGGCGATCGACCGCATCGCTTCGGGCGGCGAGCTTTCCCGTTTTCTCCTGGCCCTCAAGGTCTGCCTCGCGGCGGAGGCGGGGGGGCTTGCGATGGTGTTCGACGAGATCGACCGCGGCGTGGGTGGGGCGACCGCCGATGCCGTGGGGCGACGGCTTGCGCGGCTCGCCCATGCAAACCAGGTGCTCGTCGTCACCCACAGCCCGCAGGTCGCGGCCCAGGGCGCCCAGCACTTCCAGATCGCCAAGCATGTTGCCGCGGGCACCACCCGCACCAAGGTCACCCCGCTGGAGGGCGATGCGCGGCTGGAGGAGCTGGCCCGCATGCTGGCCGGCGAGGAAGTGACGCCTGAAGCACTCAGCGCCGCCGCGGCGCTCCTCGCCCGCCAGGCCGCCTGAGCCCGTCCGCCGCCCCTCCATCGCCCCTCCATCGACAGCGGCGCGCGACCGGGATAGGCCGTGCCCAACCGCCGCCGGGAGAGCCCATGATCAACGAGCGCGACTTTCTCATCGCCCGCAATCGCCTGCTGAAGGCGCTCGGCCTCCGCCGGGAGAAGCGGAAGGACATGGACCCCTGGCTCCTGCCCCCCAGCCGCCGCACCGCGGGCGCGCGCGAGGGCATCGCCATTGCGGCCATTTTCAAGGACGAGGCGCCGTATCTGGAGGAGTGGATCGAGTTTCACGCGCTTCTCGGCGTGCGCTCGTTCTTTCTCTACGACAACGGCTCGACCGACGGCTCCGCCGAACTGCTGGATGCGGGCGGGTTCTCCGCCGCCGTCACCCGCCTGCCCTGGTGGAGCTTCGACGGCATCAAGAGCACGCAGAACTTAGCGCATGCTCATATGCTGGCGAACTTCGCGGCGGACTTCCGCTGGGTCGCCTTCATCGATGTGGACGAGTTCCTGATGCCGGCGGACGGGGACGATCTCGGCGCCACGCTCGGGCGGTTCGAGCATTTGCCCTGCGTCTCGCTGCCCTGGATCTGCTTCGGGCCGAACGGGCACAAGACGCGGCCGGAGGGGCTGGTGATCGAGAGTTACACGGAGCGCGCCGCCCTGCCGCACGACCCGCGCCAGTTCTCCCTCCTGCGCTACAAGTCCATCGTCGATCCCGCGGCGGTGACCCGGGCGGGCACGCATCACTTCGGGCTCGAAGGCCGCGGCAACGTGTTTATCAACGAGGCAGGCGAGGCGGCGAGCCCCGAGGAGGCGCGGCGCGAGGGCTTCCCGCGTGCAGAGCATCTCCGCCTCCACCACTATTTCACCCGTTCCGAGGCCGAGCTGGAGGCGAAGCTCGACAAGGGGCGGGTGAGCAAGAACGGGGAGATCGACCGCTCGACCTATCCCCGCCGCATGGCGCAGTTCGCCCTCTCCGCCCATCGAGACGAGACGGCGCTGCGCTTCGCCCCCGCCCTCAAGACCCGCCTCGCCGCCCGGCGCGCCGCCATCGGTGCCGCGGCAGGCCCCAAGACCGACCCCGCGCCGGAGCATGCCTCATGAACACAGAGCCAACCGACATCGTGTGCCTCTGCACGCACTACGACCTGAAAGAGACCTATGCGGCGGGGTTCGCGCATCACCCGTCCCTGCGGCTGCTGCAGCCCGACGAGGTGGCCGATCCGCAGGCGATCGACATCGCGCTCGCCTTCAACCCGCCCCCCGATGCCTTCGCACGCTTTCCGAACCTGAAGCTGCTGCATTCGGTGGGGGCGGGGGTGGACGGGCTCCTGAAGCATCCGGGCCTGCTGCCGGGCATGGCGGTGGTGCGCATGGTGAACCCGGAGCAGGCGCGCATGATGGCGGGCTTTGCCGTGTGGCATGCGGTCTCCTGGCACCGGCGGCTCTGGGAATACCCGGCGCTGCAGGCGAAGCGGCACTGGGAGGTGCTGGATGCGAGTGCGCCCTCGCGCTTCCCGGTGGCGGTGCTCGGCTGGGGCAATATGGGCCGTGCCTGCGGGGAGGCGCTGGCGGGCCTCGGCTATCCGGTGACCGCTTGGGCCGGCACGCCGCGCACGGAGGCCGGCATCCGGATCCTCGCCGGCGCGGCGGGGCTGGAAGAGGTATTGGCGGAGGCGCGGGTGGTGGTGAACGTTTTGCCGCTGACCGCGTCGACGGAAGGGATCCTCGATGCGCGGCGCTTCGCCATGATGCGGGACGATGCGCTGGTGGTGCAGCTTGGCCGGGGCGGGCACCTGGTGGAGGCGGATCTCCTCGCGGCGCTCGATGCAGGCAGGCCGGCTGTGGCCGCGCTCGACGTGATGGAGACCGAGCCGCTGCCCGCCGAGAGCCCGCTCTGGACCCATCCGCGCATCCGCGTCACGCCCCATTGCGCGAGCGAGAGCAGCGCCGAGGCTGTGGCCGATGCGGTGGCCGCGAATATCGAGCGCTGGAAGTCCGGCGAAGCGATGACGGGCGTCGTCGACCGCGCGCGCGGGTACTGAGCGGGACGCATCGTGCCGGGAGCGGCCCCGGCGCGTCAGTTGCCGGGGACGAGCTTGCCGGGGTTCATGATGCCGTTGGGGTCGAGGGTGCGCTTGATCGCGCCCATCACCGCCCAGGCCTCGCCGTGCTCGGCCTCCATGAAGCGGCGCTTGCCGAGGCCGACGCCATGCTCGCCGGTAACCGTGCCGCCGAGGGCGAGGGCCCGCTCGGAGAGCCGGTCCGCGATCCGGCCTGCCTTCGCCGTCTCCTCCGGATGGCCGGGCTCGATCAGGATGGCGAGGTGGAAGTTGCCGTCCCCCACATGGCCGACGAGGGGGGCGATGAGGTCGCTCTCCGC
>JBCBEP010000255.1:0-2895 GCA_038528605.1 Pseudomonadota bacterium | reverse complement strand
CGCTCCGCTACTTGCTGGCCGAGCCGCAGGGTGTCACGACCAGCGGCGGAGCGCCTCGAGCGTGTCGTAGGGCATGGAGTTGAACGCGAATTTGGCGCGCGGCGCCCGTTCTCGCGAGATGTTCAGGATTGTCTCGAACAGGTGGAGGTGGTCGGGGTCGGTGCGCACACCGGCGCCAACGAGCACGATATCCGGGGCGTGACGCTCGAGCGCCGCCGTAACGTCGTCGGCCGCGCTCGCTCCTGTACCGACCAAGCACCACGCCGCATCGTAGCCTGCCTCGCGCACCTCGCCCAGAACCTGGACGAAGGCTGCCTCGAGCTTCTCAACGCTGAGCTGCGGCCACTTCTCGAAATCCACGGCCGAGCTCTTCAGCCCGATCATGAGCACCTTTGTCGTCCCGGCAGCCATCGCAGTCTCCGTGTCGGTCCTTGGGGGGCGGAACGCCTCCTCCCATTCCGCCTACTGTCGCATCTCGCAGTGTCGGCCAACAGCCCGACGCGTGCGGGATCGTTCAAAAACTCCGGAGGACGCGTCGAGAACCGAGCGGGCCCGGCTGCCATACCCAAGCCATCGAACAAACATCCCGGCTTGGAGGAGGACCGCCATGAAGACACCGATCAAGACCATCAGAACCGCGCCCCTCACGGTCAGCCTCGCCGGCGCCGGTGGGTGATGCTGCGGCGTGAGCCTTTGAGCCGCGGCAAGACGTCGAGTAGGGTCGTCAGCGATGTACAATCTTCAGACCTTGTCGATCTTTGCGCAGGTGGCGAAGGAGCGTGGTTTTGCGCCGGCCGCCAAGCGCCTCGGCCTCTCCACCTCTGCCTGTTCGAAGGCGGTCACCCGGCTGGAGGAGGAGATCGGCGCGAAGCTCTTCAACCGCACCACACGGAGCGTGGCCCTCACCGTCGAGGGCGAACGGTTCCTCGACGGCGCGCTGCGCCTGCTCGAGGCGGCTGAGGCGCTGCAGGAGGAGTTCTCGGACAGCATCGAGCACCCGCGCGGACGGCTGGTGGTCTCAGCACCCGCGGTCTTCGGGCGCAAACTGCTCACGGAACGCGTGCTCGCCTTCATGTGCCAGTACCGGGACGTGGAGGTGGAGATGAGCTTCGAGGACCGGCAGGTCGACCTCGCCTCGGAGGGCATCGACGTCGCGATCCGCATCGGCGAACTCGGGGACAGCGTGAACCTCGTGGCCCGCAAGCTCTTCGACGACCGGGTCTATACCGTGGCGGCGCCGAGTTATCTCGAACGGATGGGCACGCCCGCGAGCCTTGACGATCTCGATGGCCACCGCGCGATCCACTACCGCGTGCGCAATTCCGGGCGGCTCTTTCCGTTCGTCTTCGACGTCGATGGCGAGGTTGTGCGGCACACACTCGATCCTGCGCTCGTGGTCAACAGCGTCGATGCGATCCTTCAGGCCTCGGAGGCGGGGATCGGGATCGCGCAGCTGCCGAGCTTTCTCGTGGCCGAGGCGCTGGAGACGGGCCGCGTGGTACAGGTGCTGCCCGAGCGCCGCTTCGACCGCTTTCCGTACTCGATCGTCTACCAGGACCGCAGGCTTGTCCCGCCCCGCATCCGCGCCTTCGTGGACTTCCTGGGAAGTAGCACGACGCGCACGCTCTGGACCCCGCCCACGCCCGATCGTTAACTTTCAGGCAACAAACCCCTGACCGATGGCGCGGTACTCTCGGCGCGCGCCGCCCTCATCTTGGCTCGCATACCCGGCTGCGGCCGGATCCAAGGTGAGGACGGACAATGACCAATGTGAAGACGCTACTGTCAGGGGCGAGCCTCGGCGCGCTTTTCGCGGGCGGCCTCTGGTATGTCGCCGACAGGATCGATCTGCCTGCGCTGGTGGGCGAGGCGGAAGCCGCCGTGCCGGCGGCCGAGGCGCCGCCGCCGAGCGTGGATGTGGTGGCGGCCGCCGCTCGCGCGGTGACGCGGTGGGACGAATTCACGGGCCGCTTCGAAGCGGTCGACGAGGTGGCGATCCGCGCGCGGGTTTCCGGCCATCTCGACGCCGTGCATTTCCGGGCCGGCGAGGTGGTCGAGAAGGGCGATCTCCTCTTCACCATCGATCCGCGGCCCTTCGAGGCGGCGGTGGCCGAGGCGGAGGCCCGGCTCGCCGAAGCGCGCGCGGCGCTGACGCTGGCGGAGACCGAACTTGCGCGGCAATCCCAGCTGCAGGCCCGTGGGCATGTCAGCCAGTCGGTCCTCGACGCGGCGGTGCGGGAGGAGGCTGCGGCCAAGGCGCGTATCGCGGCAGCCGAAGCGGCGCTCGAAAGCGCGCGGCTCGATCTTGGCTTCACGCAGATCCACGCGCCGGTGACCGGCCGGATCTCGGACGATGCGGTGAGTGCCGGTAACCTGATCGCAGCAGGCGCCGGGGCGGAGGTGCTGACCACCATCGTCTCGCTCGACCCCATTCACTTCGTTTTCGACGCGAGCGAGCAGCAGTACCTCGAATACATGCGCGCTACCGCCGAAAGCGGCCTGCGGGCGACGGCGGGGCAGACGCGCGTTGCCGTGCGGCTGATCGACGAGCCCGATTTCGCCCATGAGGGCAGCATCGACTTCGTGGACAACCGGATCGACCGGGCGACGGGCACCATCCGGGGCCGCGCGGTGCTCGCCAATGGCGACGGCGTGCTGACGCCGGGCATGTTCGGCCGGCTGCGCCTCGCCACGGCCGAGGATGCACCCACCGTGCTGATCCCCGAGGAGGCCATCGGCTCGGACCAGGGCACCAAGTTCGTCATGGTGGTTGGCGCCGACGGCACGGTGACGCGGCGGGTCCTGACCCTCGGCGACCGTCACGAGACCCTTCGCATCGTCGAGGCCGGGATCGAGGCGGGCGAGCGGGTCGTCGTCTCAGGCCTCCACATCGCC
>JBCBEP010000254.1:0-2928 GCA_038528605.1 Pseudomonadota bacterium | reverse complement strand
CGATGGCGGAGGCCTGGTCGCCGCACGGCATCAACGCCAACGCGCTCGCCCCGGGCTTCTTCCCGACCGACCTTACCGGGCCGGTCTTCGCCGACCCTGCGCTCACGACCATGCATGCGGAGCGGACCTGCATCGGGCGCAATGGCGAGATGGCGGATATCGGCGGGCCGGCGGTCTTCCTGGCCTCGGAAGCGGCGCGCTACGTGACCGGCCAGGTGCTGCCTGTGGACGGAGGCTACACCGCGAAATGAGGGCGCTGGTCTACACGGGTACCGAGACGCTGGAGATGCGGGACGTGGCGGCGCCTGAGCCCGCGGAGGGCGAGAGCGTGGTGGCGGTCGACCTCTGCGGCATCTGCGGGTCGGACATGCATGCCTGGCACGGGCACGACGCCCGCCGCGTGCCGCCGCTGGTGCTGGGGCACGAGGCGGTGGGCGTGGCGGAGACGGGGCCGCATGCGGGCCGGCGGGTCGCCATCAACCCGCTCATGTCCTGCGGCGTATGCCCGGCCTGCCTTTCCGGGCGGCGCCATCTCTGCCCGCATCGCGAGCTTATCGGCATGCGCGTGCCCGGGGCGTTCGCGGAGCGGGTGCGGGTGCGGGACCGGAACCTGACCGTGCTGCCGGACGCCTTGCCCTTTCAGCGCGCCGTGCTGGCGGAGCCGCTGGCCTGCGCCGTCCATGCCGTGCGCCTCGGCCTCGCGCGGCTGGGCGAGCCCGCGGCCACTCTTTCGGCCGTCGTGCTCGGCGGGGGCGCCATCGGGCTGCTGTCGGCGCTTGTGCTGAAGGTCGAGGGGATCGGCCAGCTTGCGGTCGCGGAGACGAACGCGCCGCGGCGCGAGGCGCTTGATGCGCTGCTGGGTGGCGGGGTCTATGACCCCATCGCCGCGCCCGGTGCCGATGGGAGCGCGGATCTTGTGATCGACGCGGTGGGATCGGGCCCCACGCGGGCGGCGGCATCCAGCCTTGTCCGCCCCGGTGGGGCCATCGTGCATGTGGGCCTCCAGAACAGCGGGGAGGGCCTCGATACGCGGCGCATCACCCTGCAGGAAATCGCCTTCATCGGCTCCTACTGCTACGGCGAGGACGATTTCGCCGCGGCGCTGTCGCTGCTCGAAGAGGGCGCGATCGACGGGGCCGCCTGGAGCGAGACCCGCCCGCTGGAGGCGGGTGCGGCGTCCTTCACGGATATCGACCGGGGCCGCGCGCCTGCCAAGATCGTCCTCAGCATGCGCTGACGGGGCTGCTCGGGAAGGCGCTGGGCGGAAGAAAAGGCGGCACCGGAACGGCTGGGGTCGAGCATGGCGGTTCCGATGCCGCAGGTAAGCGGGGTGCGGCCCCGCCGGACGGTAACAAGGGTGCCCGGATAGACGCACGCGGAGCCCGGGCGGTACGCAACATCAAAGGCGGAACGCAGCGCTCAGCGGCTGCCGGTAAAGAGCCCGGCGATGTTCCGGAAGGCTTCTTCGCTGCTGCCGCCGTCGAGGAACCAGACGATGCTGGCCAGGGCGACGACGATGAACGCGGTCTCGAAGAACAGGCGGAAAGCAACGTCGGAGCTGTTCATGGTATCCCTCACGCTTCACTGTTTCTGCGGTGCTTTGGGGGAGGTGTTTAAGAGCCCCGCTCCGCTTCCTTGAGAGAGACACTGCCGCCTCGGGGCTGTTCCCGATGTGCGGTTCTTCACGCAGGCCACGAATATTTTCGGGATGCCGGTGCGGCCCAAGCGGGCTTGACCGGCCGGGCCGCTGGGCCGAAAGGGTTGGCCGGGCGCGCCGGGGCGTCCTCAGCCTTGGAGAGCCGCCGATGACCGCCGAGCGCCGCATCAAGATCGCGCCCTCGATCCTCTCAGCCGATTTCGCCAATTTCGGCGCGGAGTGCCGTGCCATCGAGGCGGAGGGGGCGGACTGGGTGCATGTGGATGTGATGGACGGGCATTTCGTGCCCAACATCACCTTCGGCCCGCAGCTGGTGAAGGCGATCCGGCCCCATGTGCGGACGGTGATGGACGTGCACCTGATGATTGCGCCGGTGGACCCGTATATCGACGCGTTTGCGGCTGCGGGCGCGGATGTGCTGACGGCGCATGCGGAGGCGGGGCTCCATCTCGACCGGACGCTGCAGGCCATTCGTGGCGCGGGCTGCAAGGCGGGGGTGGCGCTCAACCCGGCGACGCCGGCGGAGGCGATCGCCCATGTGCTCGACCGGATCGATCTGGTCTGCGTGATGACCGTGAACCCGGGCTTCGGGGGGCAGGCCTTCATTCCGGCGATGGTGGAGAAGGTGGCCCGGCTGAGGGCGATGATCGGGGACCGGCCGATCCATATCGAGATCGATGGCGGAGTGACCGTGGAGACCGCGCCGGGTGTGGTGGCTGCCGGCGCGGATGTGCTGGTGGCGGGCTCTGCCGTCTTCCGCGGCGGTTCGGTCGCCGCGTCGTGCGCCTATGGCGAGAACATCCGTGCGATCCGGGCGGCGGCGGAGGGTGCGCTGGCGGCGGTGTAGGGGGGCGGCAGGCTGACGGGTGCCCGTCACCGCCGCGCCTCGCCTGCGCTCGCGCAGCGGACGCCCACCCGCCAGCCTGCCGCCACGGGCGCTCCGTTGCGCTTGTGCGCCGGATGCGTGGGCCGGATCAGCCGGTGACGTTGAAGGGGTGGGGGCCGTCGAACGCGTCGATATAGCTGAGCTGGGACTGGAGGCGGCTGTTGGCGGCGTCCCAGCGGTGGAGGAGCACGGCGCCCGGCTCGAAGTCGAAGGTGGCCTCGGCGCCCTCGCGATGGTCGAGGCTCACCGCATGCGCCGGAGCGGGGGCGATGAGGCAGGGGGGTGTGGCGCCGTTGCCGGGTGTCGCGATCATGCGGTGGACATGGCCTGAGGCGACGAGACGGACATTGGCGTGGCGGGCGAGCCGGTCGAGGAGCGCCTCGCC
>JBCBEP010000253.1:0-2971 GCA_038528605.1 Pseudomonadota bacterium | reverse complement strand
AGGTTCACCACCGGCAGGTCGTTGGCGAGGATCTCCTGAACCTGCGCATAGGTCTCCGCCCGCTTCGCCGCATCCGGCTCCTGCGCGCCCGAGGCTAGAAGCGCATCCAGGTCCGGGTTCGAGTAGCGCGACGAGTTCACGAAGTGCGTACCCTGGCGGATCTGGTCGGAGCCATAGTGACGGTGAACGCCCAGCACCGGATCAGGCAGCTGGTAGAAGTAGTTTACGTTCATCTCGAAGTCGTAGTCGGCATAGACGCGCTTCAGCCAGGTCGGCACGTCCTCGTAGCGGAGCTCAAGCTCGATGCCGATGGGCGCGAGGGCTTGCTTCATATACTCGCCGGCGCGCTGCCAGTCCTCACCATACGGGATGAGGTCGAGTACCGCGGTCGCGACCGTGCCCGAGGGGTCGTAGCCCGCTTCGGTCAGGATCGCCTTGGCTTCCTCGATCTTCGCGTTGTCGGCGTAGTTCGGCTGACCGCCAGAGAAGAGGCCGACTGGCGCGAAGTTCGACGAGAGCGCGCTCTGCGCAGGCTTGCCGTAACCGAACCAGATGTTCTCGATCAGGAAGGTCCGGTCGATGGCGAGGCTGATCGCCTTGCGGATGGCCGGGTCGGCGAAGGCGCCGTCGGTCGTGTCGAACTCGATGAGGGCCATCGGGTTGATCATCGAGTAGCCGTCGGTGGTCACGTCGATGAAGTCGAGTTCCTTGAGGCGTACCGCATCGATGTTCGGGATGGCACCATAGGCGCCGTAGAGCACCTCTTCGTTCTCCATCGCAGCCGTACGGGTCGAGGCGTCCGGGATGAAGCGGCCGACCACACGGTCGAGATAGGGCAGGCCCTCCTTCCAGTAGTTCTCGTTCTTGTCGAGACGGACGAACTGGCCCTTCTTCCACTCGGTGAACTTGTAGGCGCCGGTGCCGACCGGGTTGTTGGCGAGGTCGGCCGTGCGCGGGTCCTGCCCCTCGAGGAGGTGCTTCGGCACGATCGGGCTCTCATAGCCGGAGAGCGCGCGGAGCATGTAGGGCGCCGGGTTCGCGAGGTTGAAGACGGCCGTGAAATCGTCCGGCGTGTCGATCGAGGTCACTTCGCGGAACGAGTTCGGGCCGCGCGGGTGCACCTTCTTCAGCACCTCCATCACGGTGAACTGCACATCCTCGGAGGTGAAGTCCTCGCCGTCATGCCATTTCACGCCCTCGCGGAGCTTGAACGTGACCGTCTTGCCGTCCTCGCTCACCTCGTAGGAGGTCGCGAGCGCGGGGACGATGTTCAGGTCGTTGTCGTAGTCGAAGAGGCCATCATAGATCTTCGGTGCGACGAGGCCGATCGGGCCCGAGGTGGAGAGGTAGGACGCCAGCGAGGGCGGCTCCGGCTGCACGAGGTACACGAAGGTGCCGCCGGATTTCTGCGCAAGCGCGGTGGTGGCCCCGAGCGCCATGGCGACGGCAACGGCGCCGCCCCCGATCCATTTGCCGAGTTTCATTGATGGTCTCCCTGCGAAACTTGTCCGAGCCCGCACGACGGTTTCTCTCCTCGTGCGGGACTTTTGTTCTCAGCAGGCTCAGGCTGCGACAAGAATAATCATGCTACAAGGTAAATCTCGCCACTCCCTGCCGAAGGCTTGGACATCGGTTTCCAGATGGTGGAAAGGGAGGCATGGCTGACCTGAAGCGTGCAGAGGGCGCCGGAAAAATGAGCAGTCGCTTGGATCCTGCGGGGGCCTTCGTCGCCCGGCTCGACATTGCTCCCACGGGGAGCGGGGTGCTCGACGGCACGCGTTTCGCCGCGAAGGACATCTTCGACATCGAGGGCCATGTGACCGGATGCGGCAGCCTCGATTGGGCACGCACACACGCGCCGGCAACGGCCCACGCGGCGCCGGTTGCCGCCCTGCTCTCGGCCGGGGCGCGCTGTGTCGCGAAGGCGGTGAGCGACGAGATGGCTTTCTCGCTCATGGGGGAAAACCCGGCCTGGGGCACGCCGCTCAACAGCGCCGATCCCCGGCGGGTGCCGGGCGGCTCCTCCTCCGGCTCGGTCGCCGCTGTGGCCGCGGGCCTCGTGGATTTCGCGTTGGGAAGCGACACGGGCGGCTCCGTGCGCGCGCCCGCTTCGTTCTGCGGCGTTTGGGGCATGCGGCCCACGCATGGGGCCATCGATCTTGCCGGCACCATGCCCTTCGCCCCGTCCTTCGACACGCCGGGATGGTTCGCGCGGGACGCGGCGATGCTCGCCCGTGTGGGGGCGGCCCTCGGTCTCGAAGCGGAGGGAGCGATGCCCGGGCAGCTGCTTCTGCCCGTGGATGCTTGGGCGGTGGCAACGGCGGAGACCGTTGCGGCCCTGGCGCCGATGCTGGCCGCGCTGGAGCGCATCCTGGGCGCCGCCGTGCCGATCCGCCTCGCGCCGGAGGGCCTCGGGGCGTGGCGGGATTGCTTCCGCGTCTGCCAATGCGCCGAGGGCTGGGCGGTGCACGGCGCCTGGATCGAAGCGGCACGCCCCAGCTTCGCCTCCAACGTGGCGGCGCGCTTCGCCTATGCGGCGGGTATCGGCGAAGAGGATCGCGCAGCCGCCGAGGCGCAGCGGGAGGGGATCAGGGCGCGCCTTTCAGCCGCCCTGCCGCCCGGCAGCGTCGCCGTGTGGCCGACCTGTCCCGGCCCGGCGCCCGTCCGCGGCCGCCCCGACGCCGAAACGGATGCCTACCGTCACGATGCCCACCGCCTCCTCTGTCCCGCCGGCCATGGCGGCCTGCCGCAGATCTCCCTACCCGCAGGCACAGTAGAGGGCGGCCCGGTAGGCCTAAGCCTCATCGCGCCCGCCGGCGCCGATGCCAGCCTCCTGACGCTAGCCACAGCGCTGGGCTGAGGCGCAAACTCGAAACAAAGTCGCATATACGGAGGAGAGGTGGTGCCCAGGGGCGGATTCGAACCACCGACACGCGGATTTTCAATCCGCTGCTCTACCAACTGAGCTACC
>JBCBEP010000252.1:0-3002 GCA_038528605.1 Pseudomonadota bacterium | reverse complement strand
TGGTCGGATTGCCGGGGTGGAGATTGGCACAGGGCATCAAGCCCTCCGGCACCGGCACATTGGCGGAGTGGGAGCGCCCCGCCGCCATCAGCTTCGGCAGCACATGGGTGTGCGGGCCCTGGGGCGAGACCCCGCCCGTGTCCGGCCCACCGATCATCTGGTAGACCTCGCAGCGGCCGATGGCGGAGAGTGCCACGCGATGCGGATGCGCCTTGAGGATCGCCCCCATCGCTGGGTTCCCGTGCTCCAGGAGCGAGCGGCCGGCCTGCGCGCGGAGGAGTGCGACAAGCTCGTCGTCATCGGTTCGGATACAGAAATCCACGTTGGACTGGCCGAGCCCCATGTCGAAGAGGATCGCGCCGCGGTCTTCCGCGCGGATCGCCTCCGTATCGGGGCCGAGCTCGGTCAGCACCGTCCGTGCTGCACGACGGGCCTCCTCGGCAGGGAGGCAGAGCGCGACGCCTTGCTGCCAGCGCTCGGGGTTCTTGCTGAGCGCCTCCCACGCGATCGGCACCACGCCGTCGAGCCGGTCGATGCGGATGGCGCCGCGGGTTGTGGCGCGGGTGAGGGGGCCGTCGACCAGCGTCGCCTCGCCCTCGTCCTGGTGAAACTCCGCGATGGCGCCGAAAGAGCCGATGTTCCAGCCCGCCCGCCAATCGCGAAGATGCGCTTCAACCTCCGCTGCCAAGTCAACCATACGTGCCTCCCTGCTCTGCCATCCAGTGTTGCGTTCCCTGCGCCACCGCGTCCAGCACTGCCCGCCCCAGCGCCTCCCCCACGGCCGTGTGCAGCCCGGCATGGAGGGCCGCGCCGGGCGGGGCCGCAACGGCGATGCAGTCGGTGCCCGTGCCGGTTGCACGGCCATTGGGCGTGTCGGGGCCGTGTGCGATGACGGCGGCCGTGCGCGCCTCCGCGGCGATGCTCAATGCTTCGATCAGGGCGGCGTCCGCGAGCGGGGTTGAGACGGCGACGGCGATGTTGATCGTGCCGACCGCCGTCGCGTGCCTGCGCGCGCCGACGCGCTCGGCGTTCGAGAGCCCGACGGTCGCGATACAGCGGGCGACCACGCCCTCGGCCGATGCTTCGGTCGCCACGAAATGCCTGAGGCTGCGGGAGGTTAGGAAGCACACGGCGTCGGTATGACCCGCCGCCTCGATCTCCGCCACGAACCAGGCGGCGGCGTCGCGATGCTTCGGCAGATCGGCATTGCGGACTTCGCGCCAGGCGATGCGCTGTGCCGTAACGAAGCCCGGCCGGTTGAGGGCCCAGCTCAGCACGCGATGGGGCCGGCCGAGATCGGCGACAAGCCACGGCGGGGCGAGATCCGGGGTCACCGGCCGACCCGCGCGAGGGGTTGCACAATGGTCTCGCCCGCTACCCGGTCGATATGCGCAACGATCCCGTAGACGGTGCACAGTCTATCCGGCGTGAGAACTGTGTCGGGAGGACCATCAGCGACGATCCGGCCTTGGTGGAGCATGATGAGCCGCGTGCAAAAGCGGGCGGCAAGGCCGAGATCGTGGAGGGCGGTGAGCACGGTCCGCCCCTCCGAGGCAAGATGCGCGAAGGTCTCCATAGTCGCGATCTGATGTGCGGGGTCGAGCCCAGCGATCGGTTCGTCGGCCATCAGGATCGGCGTCTCCTGAGCCAGGGCGCGCGCTAGCAACACCCGCGCCTGCTCTCCGCCGGAGAGCTGCGTCGCCGGGCGGTTGGCGAAGTCGGCAACCTCCATCCGGGTCATCGCGTCGGCAATCGCGCTTCGGTCTACGTCCGAGAGCGGGGCGCCGGGCCGGCGATGCGGGGCGCGGCCGATGGCAACCAGCGCCTCGACGGCGAGGTCCCAGGCGATCTCTCTGGACTGCGGCAGCCAGGCGACGAGCCGGGCGCGCTCCTGCGACAGCAATGCGGCGAGCGTGCTGTTACCGGCGGAGCGGATGAGGCCGAGGGCGGCGCGCATGAGGGTGGATTTGCCCGCGCCGTTGGGGCCGATCAGGCCCACGCATTCGCCGGGCCCGATCTCCAGCGTCACGCCGTCGATCACCTTGCGCCGACCGAGCGTGACGCTGAGGTCTCGGAGGGCGATGACAGTCATACGAGCCTCCGCCGGCTGCGCCAGACGAGCCAGAGGAAGAAGGGCGCGCCGACAAGAGCGGTGAGCACGCCGAGCTTCAGGTCTTTGCTCGGTGCGACCACGCGCACGAGGAGGTCTGCCGCGAGCAGCATCGCCGCGCCGCCGAGGGCGGAGGCCAGCAGCAGGCGCGACGGCTGTGCGCCGACGAGCGGGCGGAGAAGATGCGGCACGACGAGGCCGACGAAGCCGATGGCCCCGGCCACGGCCGTCGCAGCACCCACGGAGGCAGCGGTCCCCAGCACCACGGCGAGGCGCAGCCGGTCCAGACGAACGCCGACGGACGCCGCCGCTTCCTCGCCCAATGTCAGCGCGTCGAGCCCGCGGCCGAGGCGGGCGAGGAGCAGCCAACCAAGGATCATGAAGGGTGCTGCAAGCCAGACATGCGTCATCGACCGGTCTGTGAGCGAGCCAAGCAGCCAGAACACGATCTCGAGCGCTGCGAAGGGGTTTGGCGAGAGGTTGAGGGCGAGGGATGTGAGCGCGCCGGCGAAGGCGGTGACGGCGATGCCGGCGAGGATCAGCGTCAGCGTCCCGGCCTCCCGCCCCGCCAGCGCCAGGACGAGAAGCACGGCGACCACCGCGCCGGCGAGCCCCATGAGCGGGAGCGCAAGGGGGAATGCAGCCGAGAGGCCCGTATAGACGGCGATGACCGCGCCGAGGGCCGCGGTGGCGGAGACGCCAATCAGCGCCGGCTCGGCCAGCGGGTTGCGGAGATAGCCCTGCAGTGCCGCGCCGGATAGGCCGAGGCTCGCCCCGATCATCAGCGCCAGGATCGCGCGCGGCAGGCGGATTTCCTGCATGATCAGCACCGCCGCCTCGCCCCCGCCGGCGAAAAGCCCGCGGAGACCGTCAACGAGCCCAAGCGCTGCCG
>JBCBEP010000251.1:0-3154 GCA_038528605.1 Pseudomonadota bacterium | reverse complement strand
GGGCCACGATCGTGAGAGGCTTGCCGCGGGTGCGGGCCGCGCGCGCCTCCGCCGCCGTCCTCGCCGCCCCGTGGCCCATCACGCTGATCGGCCTCGACGTCACCGAATGCGCCCGCGTCTATCCGGACGACCTGGCGGCCCTGCCCCCGGGGCGCTGCACGGCCTTCATCGCGGAAGCGGCTGCCCACTACGCGGGCTTCCACCGCGAGAGCCGCGGCTTTCACGGCTGCTACCTCCACGATCCGACTGCCACCGCCGTTGCCGCCGATCCGGGCGCGGTGGAGACCCGCCCCATGGCCCTGGCCGTAACGCTCGAGGGCGACGCGGAAGGGGCCGTCCGGGAGGCGGAGGCAGGCCACGCCGTGGACGTGGCCATCGCCACGAA
The DNA here is from genome assembly GCA_038528605.1 of Pseudomonadota bacterium. Classification (GTDB taxonomy): domain Bacteria; phylum Pseudomonadota; class Alphaproteobacteria; order Rhodobacterales; family Rhodobacteraceae; genus Thermohalobaculum. Next base: position 2,769 of record JBCBEP010000251.1, on the reverse strand, counting down.
TGCGCCAGCCATCCGCCGCCATCTGCTCGGCAGCCTCGCCAGCGGCCGCCTGCCCTGACACCGCCCGTCCCCATGCTGGGTGGGGCGCGCTGCATAAAGGGTGCTGCATGAGGGGGCGCGGCTGGCGGGCGGGCCGCTGAGTGGGCGCAAGCCCGCGAAGCCGGGGCGACCAGCCAGCCCGCCCCATCTCTGCTCCCAACCCTCGCAACCAGGGCTTGTCGCGCCGCCCGGCCCGTGTTCGACTCGCGATCCTCTCGTAGCGCCCGCCGGAAGCAGCCATGTTCAGCATCGCCACCATCTCCTACACCGACCCTGCGGCCCCCGCCGCCTTCGCCCGCTCGCTCCACGAGACCGGGTTCGCCGTCCTCCGCGACCACCCGATCGCCCCCGAGCGCATCGCCAGCCTCTATGAAAGCTGGGGCACCTGGTTTGCGGGTGAGGAGAAGCATGCCTGGACGCGCGAGCCCGGCGGCGCCGCCGGCTACTTCCCCTTCCAGTCCGAGAACGCGAAGGACAGCGCGGTGAAGGACCTCAAGGAGTTCTTCCACGTCTATCCCGACGCCGGGGTGCCCGAAGCCCTCGAGGCGGAGACCCGCGCCATGCATGCCGATCTCGTCGCTACCGGCCAGCGCCTCCTCGAATGGCTCCAGGCCGAAAGCCCGCCGGCGGTCACGGAAGCGCTCTCCGAGCCGCTCCCGGCCATGCTCGCGGGCTCCGCCATGAACCTCCTGCGCATCCTCCACTACCCCGCGCTCGACACACCGCCCGAGCCAGGCGCCGTCCGCGCAGCCGCCCATGGTGACATCAACCTCATCACCTGCCTCCTCGCAGGCTCAGAGCCCGGACTGGAAGCGAAGGATACCGAGGGGCACTGGCACGTGGTGCCCTGCGATCCGGGCATGATGGTCATCAATGCGGGCGACATGCTGGAGATGGCATCGAACGGCTACTATCCCGCCACGGTCCACCGCGTGGTGAACCCGGCCGAGACGGGACCCGCAAAGCCACGCTTCTCCTCGCCCATGTTCCTCCACCCCCGCCCGGAGGTCGTCCTCAAGCCCGGGACCACGGCGGACGATTTCCTGCAGGAGCGCCTCCGCGAGATCGGCCTCAAGGGCTGACCGCCACGGACCCTGAAGGCCGCCGTGCATTTCGGGCGCGACAGACCGCCGCGCCTGTGCTTTCCTGAACGTCAACGGACGAAGGAGGCACCCATGGACACGATCACCCTGCCCCAGCCCGAGATGGCAGCGCTTCAGCCCGCCCTGCCGCACATCCTCTCCGCCCCGAAGGATGAAGGCCGGCTCGACATGATCGTGAGCCGCCCTGGCCATGGCGAGCGCAGGCTGCCGGCGACCACGACCCTCAGCCTCGCCGGCGGGGTCGAAGGCGACCACTGGGCCAAGGGCTGCTGGCGCACGCTCGAGGATGGCAGCCCGCATCCGGACGTCCAGATCTGTCTCATGATGTCCCGCGTGATCCGCGCCATCGCCGGGGAGCCCGAGTTCTGGCCCCCGGCCGGCGACAATCTCTTCATCGACATGGACCTAACGCCAGCCAACACCCCGCCGGGCACCCGCCTCGCGCTGGGCAGCGTGGAGATGGTGGTGACCGAGGAGCCCCATAACGGCTGCCAGAACTTCATCGATCGCTACGGCCGCGACGCCTGCCTCTTCGTCAACACCGGCCCCGGGAAGGAACACCGCCTCCGCGGCATCTACTGCCGCATCACCAAGGACGGCGAAATCAGCGTCGGAGACACGGTTCGTAAGCTTTCCTGATCAGGGTAACCGCCCCTCACGCCCGTGCGGCGATGGTGGCTGCGGCACCAGCCATCGCACCTGCGGAAAGGCGGTTGAGGAGCCGCAGCGCCGAGGGCCGGCGCATCATGCGCCGCGCGCGGGCCGCAGCGGCCGCATACCCCAAGAGAACAAGGCTCCACACGGCGACGATAATGGTGGCGATGGCGCTCACCTCCGCCCAACCCAGCGCTGCTGCATCGAGCACGCTCGGCAGGATGGCGACGTAGAAGCCGATGGCCTTCGGGTTGCCGAGCGGCAGAAGCGCGCCCAGCCCGAAGAGGCGCCAGCCCTCCCCCGCCGGAGCCGCCGCCTCCACCGTGACAACCGGCGCGCGCCAGAGCTGCCAGGCGAGATAAAGCAGGTAGGCCACGCCCAGCCACTTCACGACCAGAAAGAACGGGCCGAGGGCCGCCGCCAGCGCGGCGAGGCCAGCCACCGCCAGCGCGAAGAGCACCAGATCCCCCGCCACCAGCCCTGCCACGAAGGGCACCGCGCGCCCCAACCCACCCGATGCAGCGCGCGCCATCACCGCCGCGACAGCCGGCCCGGGCGAAAGGCTGTCGAGCGTGAAGACCAGCGCGAAGGCGAAAAGAAGATCTGCAGACATGGGCGACGGCTCCTGTTCTCAATCCGGAAAAGTAGTGCTCGTCACCGCCTCTGCGCGCCCCGAGACGCAACGATACCCTGCGGAAGAGGCTTAACCGCCGCCCGTCACTATGCTTAAGCTCCGCAAAACATCCCCCGGAGGATCACCACCATGATCAAGACCCTGCTCGCCGGCGCTACCGCAGCGCTCATCGCCACCACCGCCTTCGCCGAGGACTTCAAGCCCGCTGTCGTCTTCGACATGGGAGGCAAGTTCGACAAGTCGTTCAACGAGGGCGTCTGGAACGGCGTCTCGCGCTTCATCGACGAGACCGGCGCCGAGGTGATGGAATTCGAAGTCACCAACCCCTCCCAGCGCGAA
>JBCBEP010000250.1:0-3173 GCA_038528605.1 Pseudomonadota bacterium | reverse complement strand
GCCCGGGCGGCCGAGGCCGTCGACGATCCGGTCCGCCGCTTCCTCGGGCTTCATGAGGAACGGCATGTCGAATTCGTTCACGGATGTGGCATCCGTCTCAACGAAGCCCGGGTTCACCACCGAGATGCGGACGCCGAGATCTGCCATGTCCATCGCCAGCGCTTCCGCCATGGAAATGACGGCGGCCTTTGTGGGCGAGTAGGCCGTGGCATTCGGCAGGCCGCGATAGCCGGCGACCGAGCCCATCAGCGCCACGTGGCCGGCCTTGCGCGCGATCATGTGCTGCAGGATGGGCTCGAGCGCGTTGGCCATGCCCTGGACGTTGACCGCCATGTGCTTGGCGACGACCTCGGCGGAGAAGGCCTGGGCGCGCATCGGCGTATAGATGCCCGCATTGAGGACGGCGAGGGCGAGGGGGCCGTCCGCCGTGATGGTCCCCACCGCGCGGGCCATGGCTTCCATGTCGGTGACGTCCCCGGGCAGGGGCACGATCCGGCCGCTCAAGCTGTCCGCCTCCGCGGCGAGGGCTTCGAGCTCGCCCGCCCGCCTGGCCGTGGCGTGGACAGTCCAGCCATCGCGCGCGAGGCGGAGCGCCAGGGCTTTGCCGATGCCGCCGGAGGCACCGGTGACCCAGGCGGCGCCGTCGGCGGGCTTTACGATCTGCTGCCAGATGCTCATGCGTGCTCCCGGGGCCGGCCGCGGCTTTCGAGTGCGGCTGACCCTCTTCTCCGATTTCGAGGCGGGATGATGGGGCGGCTCAGGCGCCTTGCCAGAGCGCGGTGATCGCGCCCTCGTTCTCCACCATCTCGTAGGCGCCTGGCTCCCCGCCGGCATCGAAGCGGCATTCGACCCATTCGCCATTGGCGTCGTAGCCGAGGGTCGTCTCGAGCTCGCCGCTGACGGAGAAGGTGCGCGGTGCGGCTTCCGAAATGCCGATCTCGAGGAGCTTGCCGCTCTGGCTCGAGATCCAGGGCCGGCGGTCGATGAAGGGACGGGCGTAGTAGCTGGTGGCGACAGAGGTGAGCGGCGCGGTGCCGCTGAAGCCCGATCCGTCGATCTCGAGCAGATCGCCCGCGCGGCGGAGGTTCAGGAAGGCGTCCTCGCCGTCGTCATCGGTGCGGGTGCTCTGTTCGGTCAGCACGCCGTTCTGCCAGATCTCGGTGTTCTCATGCTGGTAGCGATAGGCCGTGATGCCGAGGAGCCTGACGCGGATATCGATCTCGATCCGCATCTCGAAACGGTCCCCATCGCGCTGGGCCGTGAGGCTGTGAACGCCGATATCGCTGCCGTCGCGCATCACCCGGAAGACACGGCGGCCGCGTGCGCCGTCGGCGAAGGCGCGGGCGGGAAGGTTGGCGGTCAGGCCGGCGGCGCCGGCGCTGAGAAGGAGATGGCGTCGGTCGATCATCGTGTCCTCGTCGGATCAAGAGCATCCATCCGGACGCGCGGCATACCCGCCCGGCTCGGCCCCGTGGCCTGCTTGTGGGATATTTTCCAACATCGTTCCTCGCGGCGCCTTTTCAAGACGTTGCCGAGGAAAGGACCCTTATTCGGCGATGAGGTTCAGCGCGCGGGAGAAGGTGCCGGTGAAGCGCAGCCCGCCATCCATGACAATCAGACAGTAGCAGGTCTCGTCGCCGAGGATCTTGGGGCGGTGGTCGTCCTCGTCGGTATTGACGGCGACATCGCCAGGGCCGAGCACCCGCCCGCCATCCGAAAGCGCGCCGCTGAGGACGAGGGTTATCTCGGTGCCCTCATGGGTGTGCTGCGGGATGCCGGCGCCGGGGCGGGCGCGCAGTAGGCTCACCTGCTCGTGCTCGAAGCCGGGCAGCACGTATTCGGAGACACCGGGGAGACGGAACTTCCAGGGCAGGCTGTCCTCGTCGCGCCCGCCGAGATGGTCGCGAATGGGACGGGGCAGGACGGGCGCGCGGGTTGCCGCTTCGCCCAGCTCATCCTCGGCGCCCGCATCGTCGTCGATTGCGGAGAACGCCCGGTCGAGCGCCGATGCGGACATCGTGACCGCCGGCTCATCCGCCAGCAGCGCACCACCGATGCTTTCGAGCGCTTCAACCTGCCGCCGGCTTGCAGGCGCATAGGTCAGATGGGATGCCAGGAGCAGGTTGAGCCCGGGATTGGCCGATCCGCTGGCATATTCAGCCAGGAGTTCGGTCGGGGGCAAATGGGTCGTCATCGTATCGTCGCCTGTCGCCTACTGACCGTTGAGGTCTCTTCCGTGTCGCATGTCACGGCGCCTTCGCCATGACATTGTGGGTTCTTCTACGCTGGGTGCGACACAATGGATCACTCCCACCCTGTGAAAAGAAAGCGCCAACTCTCCGTGAGGCAAGTTTCACAGTCTCAGCGCCTCGAAAATCGTTGGCCGTGGTCCACGTCTCGGACCATACCTGAAAAACGGTGCCGGTGTGAAACCAATCTTTTTCTTTGGGACGCTGCGAGACCCGGAGCTGCTGTCGGTCGTGCTCGGTCGCTCGCTGAAGGCGGGCGAGCTGAGGCCGGCGCGCGCAGCGGGGGTCGTGGCGTGGCAGGTTGCGGGCGAGGCCTACCCGATGTTGCGCAGCGATCAAGCGCAGGCAGCGGAGGGCGTGCTCTTCTTTCCCGCCGCGCCGGACGAGGTCGAGGCGCTGCGGTTCTACGAGGAGGCGGAGTACGAGCTTCTGCCCATTTCGGTGGCTGCGGGCGACGATGGCTTTGAGGCACTTTACTTCGGCGCGACGGGCCGGCTTGCGGCGGGCACAGGCGCTTGGGATTTCGAGGGGTGGCGCCGGCAGGGACGCGCGGTCGCGCTCGCTGCGGCGGCGGAACTCATGCCGTTGCGGGGCACGCTCCCCGTAGAGCGTATCAACGACTATTGGCCAGCCATCATGAACCGGGCGCGCCAGCGGGCGCGGGCGGCGGCGGAGGTGCCAGCGCTTGGCGGGATACGGCGCGATTTCGGGCCCGAGGACGTGGTCTGGGACGCCCATGCCCGGCCCTATCAGGGCTATCTGGCGGTCGAGGAGCATCGCCTGCGCCATCGCCGCTTCGACGGGGGCTGGTCGCCGACGCTCGACCGGGTGACCGTCGCCTGGGGCGATGCCGTGACCGTGCTGCCCTACGATGCGGTGGCGGACCGGGTGCTTCTGATCGAACAGTTCCGCCCCGCCGTCGCC
>JBCBEP010000249.1:0-3218 GCA_038528605.1 Pseudomonadota bacterium | reverse complement strand
TGCCGCGCATCATCACCTCGTGGTTGCCGCGGCGCGAGCCGTAGGAGTTGAACTCGCGCGGGGCGACCTGACGGTCGACGAGGTAGCGGCCCGCGGGGGTCGCCTCCTTGAAGGAGCCGGCGGGGGAGATGTGGTCGGTGGTCACGCTGTCGGCGAGCATGGCGAGGATGCGGGCATCCTTCACATCCGAGATGCTGCCCGCATCGGGTCCCATGCCCTCGAAATAGGGCGGGTTCTGCACATAGGTGGAGGTGGAGGGCCAAGTGTATGTCAGCCCATCGGCCGTATCGATGCCCTGCCACTTCTCGTCGCCCGCGAAGACGTCGGCGTATTTCGACTGGAAGGCCTCGCGCGTGACGGTCTTCTCGACAAGCTCGGCGATTTCCTGCTGCGTCGGCCAGACATCCTTGAGGTAGACGTCCTTGCCGTCCGGCGTCTGCGCCAGCGGCTCCTTCGTGATGTCGATGTTCATGTCGCCGGCGATGGCGTAGGCGACGACGAGGGGCGGCGAGGCGAGGTAGTTCGCGCGCACATCCGGGTTCACGCGCCCCTCGAAGTTCCGGTTGCCCGAGAGGACCGAGGTGGCCACGAGGTCACCGTCCGCGATGGCCTTCGAGATCGCCTCCGGCAGCGGGCCGGAATTGCCGATGCAGGTGGTGCAGCCATAGCCCACGAGGTTGAAGCCCAGCGCGTCGAGATCGTCCTGCAGACCCGCCGCCTCGAGATACTCGCTCACCACCTTCGAGCCGGGCGCGAGCGAGGTTTTCACCCAGGGCTTGCGGGTGAGGCCGAGGGCCGCCGCCTTGCGGGCGACGAGGCCCGCGCCGATCATCACATAGGGGTTCGAGGTGTTGGTGCAGGAGGTGATGGCTGCGATCACCACCGAGCCGTCGCGGATGGTATAGTCCTCGCCCTCGACCGGCTGGGTCTTGCGCGGATCGGGCATCTCCGGCGCCGGGCCGCCCTCGGCTGCGAGATCCTCGGCCGCGCCGCCCACCTGCACGCCGCGATAGTCCGCCACCACCTTGAAGAATTCGGGCGCGGCATCGGAGAGAAGCACCCGGTCCTGCGGCCGCTTCGGGCCGGCCAGGGCGGGCTCGACCGTGCTCATGTCGAGGCTGAGGGTGGAGGTGTAGACAGGGTCGTAGGACCCGTCGCGCCACATGCCGTTGGCCTGCGCATAGGCCTTCACCAGCGCGATGCGCGCCTTGTCCCGGCCCGAAACCTCAAGATAGCGCAGCGTCTCGTCGTCGATCGGGAAGAAGCCGCAGGTGGCGCCGTATTCGGGCGCCATGTTCCCGATGGTGGCGCGGTCCGCGAGCGGCAGGTTCGAGAGGCCGTCGCCGTAGAACTCGACGAACTTGCCGACCACGCCCTTCTGGCGGAGCATCTGGGTGACGCGAAGCACGAGATCCGTGGCCGTGACCCCTTCCTTTAGCGCCCCGTCGAGCCGGAAGCCCACCACCTCGGGGATGAGCATCGAGATGGGCTGGCCCAGCATCGCCGCCTCCGCCTCGATCCCGCCCACGCCCCAGCCGAGGACCGCCATGCCGTTGACCATGGTGGTGTGGCTGTCCGTGCCCACCAGCGTGTCCGGATAGGCCACTTCGGCGCCCGACTGGTCCTTGTCGGTCCAGACCGTCTGCGCGAGGTATTCAAGGTTCACCTGGTGGCAGATGCCCGTGCCCGGGGGCACGACGCGGAAATTGTCGAAGGCGCCCTGCCCCCATTTCAGGAACTCGTAGCGCTCGCCGTTGCGCTGGTATTCGCGCTCCACGTTGAGCTGGAAGGCGCGCGGGTTGCCGAACTCGTCCACCATCACCGAGTGGTCGATCACGAGGTCCACCGGGTTGAGCGGGTTGATCTTCTCCGCATCGCCGCCGAGGCTGATGATCGCATCGCGCATGGCCGCGAGGTCCACCACCGCGGGCACGCCCGTGAAGTCCTGCAGCAGGACGCGCGCGGGGCGGTAGGCGATCTCGCGCTCCGCCTTGCCGCCGTTGGCCGCCCAGTCCGAGAACGCCTTGATGTCGTCTGTCGTGACCGTCTTGCCGTCCTCGAAGCGGAGCATGTTCTCGAGCACCACCTTCAGCACCGCCGGCAGCTTGCCGAAGCTGCCGAGGCCCGCGGCCTCCGCCGCCTCGATGGAGTAGTAGGCGACGCTCTGCCCGTCCACACTGAGCTCCCGGCGCGTGCCAGCGCTGTCGTGGCCAACGGTGATGGTCATGGGGGATCTCCTTTTGTCGGGCATGGGCGCGGGCTTCCACTGGGTGGAGGGCTGGCCCAAAGCTGGAACTCGCGCTTACTTCGCCCTTTTGATGCCGGAATGCAACGGGCCGTTCCGCCGCGCCACGTGAACAATGCGCCAGCGGTCAGAAGCGCAGGCCCTCGAAGGCAGGTGGCGGCGGCGGCGGTGCGAGGCCCTCTTCGCCGAGGAGCGTGGCGAAGCCGACGAAGAGGTCGAGCAGAAGGCCGCCGAGGGCCGCGTGATACTCAATGAGGAGACCGAGGGCGATGAGCGGCGCGAGGATCGTGACGGTCATCGAAAGGCAGAGCCACTGCACCGCCCAGCGCCCGAGCACCGCGTCCCCCATCGCCCCGCAGCGCAGCCCCCAGGCGATGTGCAGCCGGAGCCAGCGCGAGCCGCGCAGCATCAGCCCGAAGCTGCCGAGGGCGAGGTGGAGGACAGTGGGCAGGAGCGTGGAGAAGAGCCCGATGTAAAGCCACCAATAGGCCCCCGAATCCGCCCTGATCCCCGCAACAACCGCCGCGATGTCGAACACCCGCGTCCCATCCCCCAGCGTGACATAGCGGCCGACGACCACGAGCGCGGCGCCGAGCAGGAGCAGCACGGCGACGCCGGCGGCGAGATCGGCGAGCCAAAAAAGTGCCGCCCTGAGCCCCCGCTCCCTGAGCGAGCACGCCAGCAGATGCCGCGTCGCCCCCACCGACAGGAAATCCGCAAGCCCATTCAGCACCGGAAGAAAGCCGAGGAAGAATAGGATGGATGCGGCGTCTCTGGCTGCTTCCGCGCTGACAGGCAGAGCCGCAAGCAAGGCCACGCCCCTCAGACCGCAGAGAAGAGCGACGAAGACCATGAACGCCACCACGGCAGGCCGCCCGGTCCACCACCCAAGGCGTTCAATCGTAAGGACCGCTGCGACTGCGATTGCGATTGCGATTCCGATTGCGATTGCGAATGCGCCTGCGCCTGCGAA
>JBCBEP010000248.1:0-3222 GCA_038528605.1 Pseudomonadota bacterium | reverse complement strand
CACGGCGGCCCCGGTGATCCAGGGCAAGCCCTCATAGGCAAGCCCTGTCGCCGCGCAGCCGAGCCACCCGTTCGCCTTCAGCCGCAATGGCGGGGCGGAGTAGATCCAGGCCAGCACCGCCGCCACCACTGTCGCCACGAAGGCATGGATGCCGAGGGCGGCGCCGAGTGCCAGGCCGATCAGCGTCCACACCACTGCGATCCAGAAGCCCCAGGTGCCGGGGATGCGGCCGGAGGGGATCGGCCGGTTCGGCTCGTTCACCGCGTCCACATGACGGTCGTACCAGTCATTCGCCGCCTGGCTCATGGCGCAGACCACAGGCCCCGCGAGGATCACGCCGCCCACGAGCAGATGCCACCGCTCCCCGAGCGCGACGCCGGAGGAGAGGACGCCGCAGCCAAAGGCCCACATGGGCGGAAACCAGGTGACGGGTTTCAGAAGCTCGAGAACCGCGGCCGGCTTCGGCCAACCGGTGGGCGGCGAGAGACGGGGCCCGCTCGGCAAGCGCCGCCGCGGATCGTCGAACCGGGGTGCTGCGCGCCGCGCCTTGGTGGATATGACGCTATTGACTGGCATGACTGTCAATCAAACTAGACAGTCAGGCAGAGTCGCGAAAGTCCGAAGTTGCAACTTGCGGGCGGCCTGCGCCGCTCTCAGTCCGTGCCGTCCGCGTCCTCACCATCGCCAAGTTCGCGCAGGCCGTAGCGGCGGAGCTTCACGTAGAGGGACTGGCGCGAGAGACCCAGCATCTCCGCGGCGGAGGCGCGGTTGTCCCCGGTCATCTCCAGCGCCGCCTCGATATACATCTTCTCGATCATATCGGTGGTCTGGCGCACGAGGTCCTTGAGCGACACACGCCCGACCAGTTCGCCGAGTTGTTCCGCCGATTGCGGCATCACGGCCGCTTCCGGCCCGGCGGCGCCGAAGCGGCGGCGCAGGTCCCGCATGCTGAATGCGTAGGTGGGGCTGGTCCCCGGGGTCGCGCAGGCGGAAATCTCCACCTCCGTCTCACTGCCATAGTCGCCGCGGAGCGTGGTGGCGAAGAGGCGTACGGTACCGTGCTCGCGGAGGTTCGAGAGCAGCACCCGCAGGTCCACGCCCGGACGGCCAAGCCACCGGTCGAGCGTATCGCCCCGCACCTGGTCCTCCGTCGGCACTTCGGCGAGCTCGAGGAAGGCGGGGTTGCAGGAGATCACCGTCCCGTCAGGCTCCGTCAGCACCAGCGCATCGGGCTGGGCAGCGGCCACGGCGGCATAGTCGGGCCCCCGCTCGACCGCCTGAGCCATGCCACCGTCGAGCCTGAGAAGGCGCACAAGGAAAACCCAAGCGCTCTCCTGACGGAGGAGCGAGGCGGAGACCTTCCAGCGCCCGCTGTCGGGCATCAGCTTCACCTCGGCCTCGTCCGCCCGGCCGGTGGCGCGCACCGTGGCCAGCAGCCGGTCGATCTCCTGGCTCGCCTCGTCCGCCACGCATTGCGCGAAGGCGCGGCCGACGATGCCGCGCGTCCCGCTGTCGAACATCCGCAAGGCGGCGCGGTTCGCCTCCAGCACCTTGTCCGTCGCCCCGTCGATCACCAGCAGTGGCTCGTCGGAGAGCTGGAAGAGCAGCCGGTAGCGTGTCTCGAGATGGCGCAGGCGCGTATAGTCCCGCTCCAGCTTCTGCTGCGCCTCGATCAGTCGCTGCTGCAGTGAGGAGATCGTGCGCAGGTCCCGCCCGAAGGCCACCAGCCGCCGCTCGAAGCCCACGCGGAGGCAGGAGTAGAGCACCGGCACATCCGTGCCCGTCGCCGTTGGATGATTGACCTGGCGCCAGCGCGTGCGCTCCGACCCCATCGCCTCCTTCATCAGCGCCTCGATCTTGGGGCGGCTCTCGGAGGTGACGGTGTCGATCCAGCGCCGGCCGAGCCACTGCTCATGGCCCGTCAGCGCGAATTCGCGATGGTCCACCGCGAGGTCCCGGATCATCCCGTCTTCATCGACAACAATCGCTATGTCAGCCGCCGTCGCGATCAGGCGCGCGGCCGCTTCAGCGTTGAGGTTCCCCAGAGATTCCTGGGGTGCAGCGAAGTTCTTCAAGACGCGTCCCCTTCGACGGCATCAACATCGCAATTCCCCGATTCTAGGTCAGTCCTCCTGCCGGAAACCAGTCGTCACGCCGGTTTTCCGTCGTCGTTCGCCACCCATGTCTCTTTCAGGAGACGGGACGCCTCGGCAAGCGCGGTTTCCGCGTCGAGCCCGATGGCGTCTGCCCCAATCCGGGTCCCAGTTTCCGGATGGCGCAGGATGGCCGCCCCGCCCACGATCAAGCGCAGGCGCGGGTTGCCGCTCAGCCGCCGCGCCGATTTCATCAGCGCAGGCAGCGTCGAGAGATGCCGGTCGGTCGCGACCGACAGGGCCAGCACGTCGAAATGCTGGGCCGTGAGTTGGGCGAGGAGCACATGGGCCGCGCTGCCCACCGAGCGCGTGACCTCCCAACCGGCCCGCTCGAACGCATCCCGCAGCACCGAGATGCCGAAGACATGCTGTTCCCCGGGCGCACTGGCGAGCAGGACGGAGGGCCGCGTGGCGGGAGAGGGCACGAGCCGCGGTGGCGCAAGCTGCCGGATTTCCCGCAGCAGGGCCTCCAGCAAGTCCACCCCGCAGGTGACCGCAACGAAATCGCAGGCGTCGTCCTCCCACCCGCGGCCGAGCGTGCGCGCGACCTCGCCAAGCAGGTCCTCGCTCAGAACTTCCGGACGCATGCCGGCCTGAACGCAGCGCGTCACGAGGGAGATCGCCCCCTCGCGTTCACCGCGCAGCGCATAACGCAGCAGCATGTCGCGCAACGCGTCGTCCGGCACGGGCGCATCGCGGCGGGCCTGTTCGAGAAGGCTCGGGATCACGCTTTCGGAGAGGGCAGCGCGCAGCTTGTGCATCGCACCGGCTTCCGCGCCCTGCACGGCCTCCTTCGCCCTATCGCCGGCACTGCCGGTCATCCGCGTTCCTCCTGGCCAAGCGGTGATGTTGCCTGCCCCGATCACTCCGGCCGGTACGCGCGAGCGTTTCGGAAACCGGTCTCAAAAGGGCAATTCGTCCGCTAGCGTCAACTTACCCTTACCCTCCTCAGGCGAGTCGAGCAACGTACGCTGCAAGATTCGTCCCAAATAACCGCTTCCACTTTTTGATTATTCTCAGAATGCGTTGAATTCAAACCGAATACCCGCCCTCGCCCAGTTTCTGATAC
>JBCBEP010000247.1:0-3265 GCA_038528605.1 Pseudomonadota bacterium | reverse complement strand
TGGGTCGCCCGCCTCGGCGGCGGCATCTCCTACCAGAACCGCATCGCCTTCCAGGTAACCGCCTACAAGGACCGCTATGGCGAAAAGGCGCTCCGGGACGTGATGCCCGTGCGCCAGATGATGGCCTCGGGCGTCCCCCTCGCCGCGGGGACCGATGCGACGCGCGTCTCGTCCTACAATCCCTGGCTCGCGATCCACTGGGCCGTGTCGGGCAAGGGCAGGGGGGGCGACGTGATCTGGGCCCCGGAGAACCGGCTCTCCCGCGAGGAGGCGCTCCATCACTGGACCGCCGCCGGCGCCTGGTTCAGCCGCGAGGCCGGCGTGAAGGGCCAGATCAAGCCCGGCCAGCTCGCCGATCTCGCCGTGCTCGACCGGGACTACTTCTCGGTGGCGGAGGACGAGATCGCCGACATCACCGCCGATCTCACCCTCTCCGGCGGCAAGGTCGTCCACGCCAAGGGCGCCTTCGCACCCCACGCCCCAGCACCCCTGCCAACGCTGCCCGACTGGTCGCCCGTGCCGGTCTTCGGCGCACCCGGCTTTGCGCCGCTGAGCTGAGGGAGCATCCCCATGAACTGGAAACCCATCGCCCTCGGCCTAGCGCTCCTCACGTCCCCCACGCCCGGCGAAGCGGAGCAGCTTGTCTTCGAGGGCCGTGTGGAGGCCTCCAGCGAGGCCGTTCTCGCCACGCGACTCAACGGCGTGGTGGCCGAGGTGCTGTTCGAGGGCGGCGAGGCCGTCACCCCCGGCCAGCCGCTCATCCGTCTTGACCCGCGCGATGCGGAGCTCGCCCTCGCCGTTGCCGAGGCGGAGGTTGCCGGTGCCGAGGCCGAGCTTGCGGGCGCCACGCGCAACGCCAACCGCCAGGAAGCGCTCTTCGAGCGGGGGGTGACCGCCGATGCCGTCGTCGGCCCCGCCCGCACCCGCAAGGCCGCCGCCGAGGCGGCTCTCGCGCTGGCGGTGACCGAGCGTGCCCGCGCGGCGCTGGATCTCGAGCGCGCCGTCATCCGTGCGCCCATCGCCGGTTTCATCTCGAAGCCCGCCGTGGTCGTCGGCCAGTTCCTGGAGGCCGAGGCCGGGCCCCCGCTCGCCACCATCGTCGCGCTCGATCCGGTGATCGTCGCCTACCGGGCGCCCTACGTGGATCGGCTCGCCACCCTCGATGCCACCGGCGCGAAGACCGTGGACGACCTCCTCGCCCGCATCCGTCTCAGCCTCGTCCTGCCGGGCGACCGTGCCTATCCGCTCACCGCCACGCCCCATAAGGCGAGCGCCACCGTCGATGCCGAAACCGGCGCCGTCACCGTCTGGGCCAGCTTCCCCAACCCGGACGGTCTGCTCCGCCCCGGCATGGCCGTGACCGTGCTCTCCGACGTCGTGGACCAGTCAGGAGAGACCAGATGACCGTGACGATCGAACGCCACGTAGAAGGCTCCAAGGGCCGCTACGTCGCCACCGTCGAGGGCCTGGAGGGAGAGGCGGAGACCACCTACTCCATCGCCAACCCCACCCTCGTGATCGCCGACCACACGGGCGTGCCCGACAGCCTGCGCGGGCAGGGCATCGCCCGCGCCCTCGCCGAGCGCCTGGTGGCCGATGCGCGCGCCGAGGGCTTCAAGATCATGCCGCTCTGCCCGTTCATCAATGCCGAGCGCAAAAAGCACCCGGAATGGGCCGAGGCCTTCGTATGACCGACGCCGCCGCCACCCGCCCCGCCGCCCCAGCAGGGCCCATGGCACCCTTCCGCCACCGGGCCTTCACGCTCCTCTGGCTGGCCACCGTCGCCTCCAATATCGGCACCTGGATGCACGATGTGGGCGCGGGCTGGCTCATGACCGAGCTTGCCCCCTCGCCCATGATGGTCGCGGCCGTGCAGGCCGCCACCACGCTCCCGATCTTCCTCTTCGCGCTCCTTGCCGGGGCCGTGGCGGATATCGTCGACCGTCGTCAGCTTCTCATCCGGGTGAACGCGCTCATGGGCGTGGCGGCGCTCGCCATGGCGGTGCTGGTGCAGTTCGGGCTGATGACACCCTGGCTGCTGCTGCTCTTCACCTTCCTCTTCGGTACGGGCGCCGCCTTCATTGCGCCTGCCTGGCAGGCCGTCGTCCCGAAGCTCGTCCCGCGCGAGGACCTTTCCTCCGCGATCGCCCTCAACTCAATGGGCATCAATGTCAGCCGTGCCATCGGCCCCGCACTCGCGGGCTTCCTCATCGTCGCCGCCGGCATCGCGGCCCCGTTCCTCGTGAACGCGCTCAGCGTCGTCGGCATCATCGCCGCCCTCGTCTGGTGGCGCCCCGCCGCGCCCGAGCCCGCGCGCCTGCCGCCCGAGCACATCATCGGTGCGATGGTCACGGGTCTGCGCTACGCCGCGAACAGCCCGGCGCTGAAGGCGACGCTCATCCGTGCTGCGGCCTTCTTCGTCTTCGCCAGCGCCTTCTGGGCGATGCTCCCGCTCATCACGCGCGAGGTGCTCGACGGCGGACCCACGCTCTACGGCCTGCTCATGGCAGCCGTCGGCGCCGGTGCCGTGGGCGGCGCCCTCGTCCTGCCCAAGATCAAGGGGCGCCTCGGTCCGGACGGGACGGTGGCCGCCGGCACCGCCGGTACCGCGCTCGTCATGCTCATCATGGCGACCGTGCCGAACCAGATCGCGGCGCTGGCCGCCGCCGCCCTCGCCGGGCTCTCCTGGATCGCGGTCCTCTCCAGCCTCAATGTCTCGGCGCAGACCGCGCTGCCGGACTGGGTGCGCGCCCGCGGGCTCTCGGTCTTCCTCACGGTCTTCTTCGGGGCCATGTCCCTCGGCAGCCTCGCCTGGGGCCAGCTCGCCTCTCTCGCCGGGATCCCCACCGCCCTCATCGCCGCGGCCATCGGTGCGGTGGTGATGATCCCGCTCACCCGGCGGGCCCATCTGCAGGTGGGCGCCGCGCTCGACCTCGCCCCCTCCATGCACTGGCCCGAGCCGATCCTCGCGACCGACAGCCCGCCGGACGGCCCGGTGATGATCCAGATCGCCTACGATGTGCGCCCGGGCGAGGAGGGGGCCTTCGCAGCGGCCATGCAGGGCCTCGCCGCCAGCCGCCGCCGGGGCGGGGGCTACCGCTGGACGCTGATGCGCGATGCGGCCGAGCCGCAGCGCTTCACCGAGACCTGGTGGGAGGCGTCATGGCTCGACCACCAGCGCCAGCACAGCCGCGTGAGCAAGGACGACCAGAAGCTCCAGGCCGAGATCGCCGCGCTCCTCGCAGAAGGCACCGCACCGATGGTG
>JBCBEP010000246.1:0-3291 GCA_038528605.1 Pseudomonadota bacterium | reverse complement strand
GCACCCTTCGTCTAGCGGTCTAGGACGCCGCCCTCTCACGGCGGAAACACGGGTTCGAGTCCCGTAGGGTGTACCAGGAGTTGCGCTTCGGGCCGCATGGCTCGGGGGGCAGGCGAAGCGCCCTTCGTCTAGCGGTCTAGGACGCCGCCCTTTCACGGCGGAAACACGGGTTCGAGTCCCGTAGGGCGTACCACTCCTCCTCGTGCGACCATCGCGCCTCGTTGCTGTCGGTCAGCGTCGCCAGAAGAGCGGCGTGAAGAGGACGAGCACGCTCAGGAACTCCAGCCGCCCCAGCAGCATGCCGAACGAGAGCAGCCATTTCGCTGTGTCCGGCAGCCCTGAGAAATTCCCTTCCGGCCCGATCTGCTGCCCGAGACCCGGGCCAAGATTGCAGAGCGCCGCAACTGCCGCCGAGACGGCCGTGAGGAACGGCAGGCCGAGGAGGGAGAGCAGGATCGACCAGATCAGGAGGCAGCTGAAGAAAACGAAGAAGAAGCCCATGATCGAGCTGATCACCTCGGGCTCCACCGTGCGCCCCGCATAGCGCAGCAGGTAGACCGTTCGCGGGCTGTGGATGCGGCGGACCTGCATGGTGAGGGCGGCCAGCAGTACCTCGTAGCGGAAGACCTTTGCGGAGCAGGAGGTGCTTCCGGTGCAGCCCCCGATCAGCGCCAGCACGAACAGCATGCTGACAGCGACGCCGCCCCAACGGTCGTAGGGATCGGATGCGAAGCCTGTGCCTGTCATCACGGAGACGCCGTTGAAAAACGCCTCGCGAACTGCGTCGAGCGGCGCGTGCAGGTCTCGGAGCATCAGCACGGCCGCGAGGACGAGGCCGACGACGAGCACAATGGTGAGGAACGTGCGGATCTGCGGGTCCCGCAGGATCGGCTCATGGTAGCCGCGCGCGAGCTGGATGAACCGGATGAAGGGCAGGGCGGCGAGGCACATGAAAACCGTCGCCACCCAGTGCGACGCGGTCGGCAAGGCGGCGAAGCTTGTGTCGTAGTTTCCCATCCCGCCTGTCGCGACCGTGGTCATGGCATGCACGAGCGCATCGAACGGGCTGAGCCCCGCGGCGTTGTAGGCGATCATGCACGCGACGGTGAGGGTGATGTAGATTCCCGCGAGAGAGCCTGCGATCTCTGTCGCGCGCGGCAGGATATCGCCGGAGAGATCGAAGCTCTCGGAGCGGAAGAACTGCATGCCGCCGATGCGGAGGGCTGGAAGGAACACGATGGCGACGACGATGATGCCGACGCCGCCGAACCACTGCATCATGCCCCGCCAGAGCAGCATGCCCGATGGTGCCTCGTCGAGGCCCGAGAACACCGTGGCGCCGGTGGTGGTCATACCCGACATCGCCTCGAAATAGGCGTCCGTCATCGTGGCACCCGGCGCGCCGAGGACGAACGGCAGCGCGCCAAGCAGGGGCAGCGCGGCCCAGACCAGCGTGGTGAGCAGGAAGGCTTGCCGGCGGTTGAGGCCGCTGCGCACGGCGCGCCGGTCCCGCGTTGCCGCCATCAGCACCATGCCCGTGGCCCAGGAGAGGGCGGCGGATAGGGCGAAGGCCTCCCAGTTGCCGTCGCCCCCATAGAGGTCGAAGGCTGCGGGGATCAGCATGGTCAGGCCCAGCAGCGCCCAAAGGCGGCCGATGATGAAGCCGACGGGTCTGAAGTCCTCCACGCAGGACCGCTCAGAAAGGCACGTCGTCGGGCGCGGATGTACCGGCGGCGGGCGTGCCAGCGTCGGATCGGCCAGCGTCGGACGGGCCACTGCTGGGCGTACCAGTGGCGGACGTCCCAGTGGCGGGCGGGGCTTCGGTGACGTAGGTGGCCACTACCTTCTTCGTGCCGGCCTTCTCGAAGGCAACCGTCAGCTTGTCCCCCTCAATCTCCGTGATCGCGCCGTAGCCGAACTTCTGGTGGAAGACGCGGGTGCCCTGCTCGAACCGGCTCTCCGCGGCGGCGTCGACCACGAGGTTCCGCGCCTCCTTCGGCTGGCTCATGCCGTAGCTGCCGCGCTTCGCTGCCATGCGGCGCCAGCCCGGGGAGTTGTAGGCGTCCGCATCCACGGCCTTCGCTTCCAGCGCGGAGCCAGAAAGCGGGCCGGCATGCAGCCCGGCACCCGGCGCGGCTGCCGCCCCGAAGCTGCCGCCGTGGAGGCCCGGAGGCGTCAACACCTCCACGTGGTCCTCCGGCAGCTCGTCGATGAACCGCGCGGGCAGGGAGGATTGCCAGCGGCCATACATGTGCCGGTTGGCGGCGAAGGAGATCGTGAGGAAGCGTTCCGCCCGGGTGGTCCCCACATAGGCGAGGCGCCGTTCCTCCTCGAGGCCGGCCACCCCGCTTTCGTCCATGGCGCGCTGGGACGGGAACAGCCCGTCCTCCCAGCCCGGCAGGAAGACCGCCGGAAACTCAAGGCCCTTCGCGGCATGCAGCGTCATGATCGAAACCTTGGGCGAGGCCTCCTCCGTCTCGTTGTCCATCACCAGCTGCACGTGCTCGAGGAAACCCTGAAGGTTCTCGAACTCCTCCAGCGCCTGAACGAGCTCTTTGAGGTTTTCCAGCCGGCCGGGCGCGTCGGGCGATTTGTCCGCCTGCCACATGCCCGTGTAGCCGCTCTCGTCGAGAATGCGCTCGGCAAGCTCCAGATGGGAGATGCGCTGCACGCTGTCCCCCGTGCTGATGACGCCTGCCGTCATCGGGTGCCAGTCGTCGAACTGTGCCGTGAGTTGCGCCATTTCCTTGCGGGCCCGGGCGCTTACACCCTCCACATGGCCCTGGCCGGCGGCACGCGCGGCCTCGAACAGCGTGACGCCATGGTCTCGCGCATAGCGCTGCATCGCCTGCGCTGCCTTCTCGCCTACCCCGCGCTTCGGCGTGTTCATGATGCGCTCGAAGGCCAGCCCGTCATCCGGGCTCACGGCGACGCGGAAATACGCCATCGCGTCGCGGATCTCCATGCGCTCGTAGAAGCGCGGGCCGCCGATGACGCGGTAGGGCAGGCCGATGGCGAGGAACCGGTCCTCGAAGGCGCGCATCTGGAAAGAGGCGCGGACGAGGATGGCGATGTGATCGAGGCTGAGCGGGTCGTGCCCGCGCGTGCCCCCCTGCAGCGCCTCGATCTCCTCGCCGATCCAGCGCGCTTCCTCGTCCCCGTCCCAATGGCCGATGAGGCGAACCTTCTCGCCATCATCTCCATCGGTCCACAGCGTCTTGCCCAGGCGGCCTGAATTGGCCGCGATCAGGCCCGAGGCGGCGGCGAGGATATGGGAGGTGGAGCGGTAGT
>JBCBEP010000245.1:0-3317 GCA_038528605.1 Pseudomonadota bacterium | reverse complement strand
TCATCGCCCATGAGCCGAAAGAGCGGCGCAAGCCCGATGCCCTCCGCCAGCGGGTCCACGATCACGGCATCGCCGCTCTCCGCCCCGTCCGGCCCCGGCACCGCAAGCTGCACGAGGCAGAGCTGCGCGTAATAGGTCCGTTCCCGCAGGAACTCCGTATCGACGCAGACATACGGCGCACGCGCGAACGCGGCGCAGGCCTCCGCCAGCTCGGCACTCTCGGTAATCACCCTCATAGGCGTTGGTTAACGCAGCCCTTTCCGCCTGTCCCGAAATAATTCGAGATGCCATCTTCCCCTGTGGCAGCGGCGATGCTGATGTGACAGTAGCATGACAACACGATCCGGGAGGGAGCGCGCATGCAAACCGTGCTGGTGGCCAACCGCAAAGGCGGCGTGGGCAAGACGATGATCTCCGTCAGCCTCGCGAGCGCCCTCGCGGCGGCGGGCGGACGCGTGGCCATCGCGGATGCGGACGCGCAGCAGTCGGCCCTCGCCTGGCTCGCGCTCCGCCCCGCCGACGCGGCACCCATCCGCGGCCTATCCTGGAAGAAGGCTGCCGATATCGGCGAGCACCCCAAGAAGCTCGACTGGCTGGTGATCGACGCGCCAGGTGCCTTGAAGGGGAGCCGCGCCGAAGCGCTCATCGCCGAGGCCCGCGCCGTCGTCACGCCCCTCCAGCCCGGGCTCTTCGACCTCGGCGCCACCCGGCTGTTCCTCGACGAGATCGAGGACATCAAGCGCATCCGCAAAGGCAAGGTCCCGGTGCATCTCGTGGCAAACCGCCTCCGCCCCGGCCGCGCCGCCGCGGCCATCGAGGGCGCTGCCGCCGAACTCGGCCGCCCCCTCACCGCCCGCATCCCCGAACGCGCCGGCTATGCGGACCTCGCCATGCAAGGCCTTGCCCCCTTCGATGGGACACGGGTGACCCATCGCCGCCTGGCCGAACCCTTCACCCCGCTGCTCGACGCGCTCAATGGCTGACACGGGAACGTCACGCCCAGCCCCTTGAAGCGCGCGGCTGCGTCGCCACTTGCTGCAGCGATGCAGATAACATCCGCCCTGCCCGACAGCCCGATCCCTCGTGAGGGCACGAAACTGCGCCTCTGGGCGGAGATGCTCGCGCTGTTCGTCGGCGTACCGCTCCTCATGCTCTTCACCGCGGGCATGTTCCCGCTCTTCCCGATCCTCGCCATCCTGCTCGTCGTCGCGATCTACCTGCTCTCGCGCACCGAGGGCTTCTCGTGGCGGGAGCTTCGGGGCGGAGACCTCCGCCCCTGGCTGCCCTTCGCGCTCCTCTACGCAGGCATCACGGCGGTCATTACGCTCATCCTCACCCTCTGGCTCGTGCCGAACTCCCTCCTCGGCTTCCCGCGTTACGCCCCGGACCGGTGGCTGATGGTGATGATGCTCTACCCGATCGTCTCCGCCCTGCCGCAGGAGATCATCTTCCGCCCGCTCTTCTTCCGCCGCTACGGCGCGCTCTTCCCCACGCCGGCGCTGGCGATGCTGGCGAACGGCGCCGCCTTCGGCATCGGGCATCTCTTCTACCAGAACCCCGTCGCCATCGGGCTCACGGCCATCTCCGGCATCATCATCGCTTGGGCCTACATGCGCTCGGGCTCCTTCCTCCTCGCGCTCCTCCTCCACGCCATCGGCGGTATGACGATCTTCACCATCGGTCTCGGCCGCTTCTTCTACCACGGCGCCATCCCGACCTGAGGCGGCCGCCCTCCCCCGGGCTTGACGCGCGCGCCCGCCCGCGCGAAGTCCCACGCGCTTTGTCGCGACCGGAAGGACCCCCGCCATGCACGTCTATCGCAGCCATACCTGCGCCGAGCTTCGCGAGACCCATGTGGGCCAGGACATCCGCCTCTCGGGCTGGGTGCACCGGGTGCGCGACCATGGCGGCGTGCTGTTCATCGACCTGCGGGACCATTACGGCATCACCCAGGTGCTGGCCGACCCCGACAGCCCGGCCTTCGCCGAGGTCGAGAAGGTCCGCGCCGAATGGGTCGTCCGCATCGACGGCACGGTGAAGGCCCGCGCCGAGGACCTGAAGAACCCCAAGCTCCCCACCGGCGATATCGAGGTCTACATCCGCAGCCTTGAGGTGCTGAGCGCGGCGGACGAGCTGCCGCTGCCGGTCTTCGGTGAGCAGGAGTACCCGGAAGAGACGCGCCTCAAGTACCGCTTCCTCGATCTCCGCCGCGAGAAGCTGCACGCCAACATCATGCTCCGCTCCGCCGTGATCGCCTCGATCCGCCAGCGGATGACCGCGCAGGGCTTCTTCGAGTTCCAGACCCCAATCCTCACCGCCTCCTCCCCGGAGGGCGCGCGGGACTTCCTGGTGCCCTCGCGCCTTCACAAGGGCCAGTTCTACGCCCTCCCCCAGGCGCCCCAGCAGTTCAAGCAGCTCTGCATGATCGCGGGCTTCGACCGCTACTTCCAGATCGCGCCCTGCTTCCGGGACGAAGACCCGCGGGCGGACCGGTCGCCCGGCGAGTTCTACCAGCTCGACATCGAGATGAGCTTTGTCGAGCAGGAGGACGTCTTCCAGGCGATCGAGCCCGTGATGCGCGGCCTTTTCGAGGAGTTCGGCGGCGGCCGCCCGGTCACCCCCGTCTTCCCCCGCATCCCCTACGCCGAGGCGATGCTGAAATACGGCTCCGACAAGCCGGACCTGCGCAACCCCATCGAGATGCAGGTGGTCTCCGAGCATTTCGCCGGCTCCGGCTTCAAGATCTTCGCCAAGATCCTGGAGGAGGACGGTACCGAGATCCGCGCCATCCCCGCCCCCACCGGCGGCAGCCGCGCGTTCTGCGACCGGATGAACTCTTGGGCCCAGAAGGAAGGTCTGCCCGGCATGGGCTACATCTTCTGGCGCGAGGAAGGCGGCGCCGTGGTCGGCGCGGGCCCGCTCGCCAAGAACATCGGGGAGGAACGCTGCGAGGCCATCCGCACCCAGCTCGGGCTGAAGGCGGGCGACGCCGCCTTCTTCCTCGCCGGCAAGCCCTCGGCCTTCGTCGATGTCGCGGGCAAGGCGCGCAACGTCATCGGCTCCGAGCTCGGCCTCACGGCGGAGGACCGGTTCGATTTCTGCTGGATCGTCGACTTTCCGATGTACGAGTGGGACGAGGAGACAAAGACGCTCGACTTCTCCCACAACCCCTTCTCCATGCCCCAGGGCGGGCTCGACGCGCTCTCGGCGGCGGATCCGCTCAGCGTGCTCGGCTACCAGTACGACATCGTCTGCAACGGCGTGGAGCTCTCCTCGGGCGCCATCCGGAACCACAAGCCCGAGATCATGTTCAAGGC
>JBCBEP010000244.1:0-3329 GCA_038528605.1 Pseudomonadota bacterium | reverse complement strand
TGCCCATCAAGCGCCGGCCATCCCATTCGGTGTGGAGCACGAGCGCGTCGAAGGCATGTCGGACGGGCTCTGGGGCCTCGTGGATGGCATGAACGATGCGGGTCTCGCCGTCTCCCTCACCTTCGGCGGCCGCCGGGTGGTGGGGGACGGGTTCGGCGTCCCGCTCATCCTCCGCTACGTGCTGCAAACCTGCGAGACGGTGGCGGAGGCCGGGCGCGCGCTCGCCCGGATCCCCTGCCATATGAGCTACAACGTCACGGTGGTGGACGCCGAGCGGCACTACCTCACCGCCTATCTCGCGCCCGACAGGCCCGCCGTCCTCTCCCGCGTCGCCGTGGCCACGAACCACCAGGAGCGCGTGGAATGGGCCAGCCACGCCCGCTTCACCGCCACCGTGGAGCGCGAGCGCTTCCTCCTCCAGCGCCTTACCCTCCACATGGAGCCGCAGGAGACATTCGTGGGCGCCTTCCTCAAGCCGCCGCTCTACTCCGTGGCTTTCGAGCAGGGCTTCGGCACGCTCTATACCAGCGTCTACCGCCCGCATCGCCGCCTCATGGAAGTGCTCTGGCCCGGCGTGAGCTGGCCCTTCCATCTCGACGCGTTCCATGAGGGTGCCCGCCGGGTTCACTTCCCCGAGCCGAAGGCCGCCGTGCAGCCCTGACCTAACGAACGGTCAGTTCAACGTGGACGACGCCTTCGCCGGGCATGCTCTCGCGCTCGAAACCCAGGCTGGCCGCAAGGCCGAGCATGCCCTCGTTCTCGCTCAGCACCTCGCCCCAGATCCGGGCGATGCCCTCCGCGCGGCCATGCTCGATCAGCCGCTCCATCAGCGCCCGGCCCAGCCCGCGGCCCTTGAGGTCGGAACGGACCATCACGCTGAACTCCGCCCGGTCGCCCGAGGCCTCGAGGGCCAGGCGGCCCACGCCCAGCATCTCCCCCGCATCGTCCGGCTCCCCCTCGGCGGCGGGTTCGAAGGCGACGAAGGCGATGGCGCGCGCATAGTCGATCTGCGTGAGGCGGGCGACCATGGCGGGCGGCACCTCCTTCATCCGGCTGAAGAAGCGCAGGCGCAGGTCCTCGGGCGTGGCGCGCGCGAAGAACTCGGCGAAACGCGGCGCGTCCTCGGGCCGCACGGGCCGGCAGAAGGCCGCCGTCCCGTCCCGCAGCATCAGCCGCCCCTCGAGCTCTGCCGGATAGGGCCGGATGGCGAAGCGCGGGTTCGGCGCGGGCGCATCCGCCAGCCGGCGGGAGATGACGATGCGCGCGTCGAGCGCCACGGCGCCCCGGTCGTCCGCCAGCAGCGGGTTGATGTCGAGCTCCGTGATCATCGGCAGCGCCCGCGCCATCTCGCCCAGGCGCACGAGCACAGCTGCAATGGCATCGAGATCCGCTGCAGGGCGCGTGCGATAGCCCGCGAGAAGGCGCGAGACATCGGTGCGCCCGATCAGCCGCCGCGCGAGCGCCATGTCGAGCGGCGGGAGCGCCATGGCGATATCGTCCGCCGCGTCCACCGCCAGCCCGCCCGCGCCGAACAGCAGCGCGGGGCCGAACACCGGGTCGTCCGAGATCCCGCAGATAAGCTCATGGGCCGCCGGGCGCCGCAGCGTCTCCTGCACGCTCAGCCCCGAGATATGCGCGTCCGGCACGCGCCAGGCGAGGTCGGCCAGCATCCGCGCTGCCGCCTCCGCCACCGCTGCCGGGCTGTCGAGATCGAGGATCACGCCGCCCACATCGGACTTGTGCACGAGATCATCCGAGAGCGCCTTCAGCGCAAAGCGGCGGACGCCCTCCCGCCCCAGCGCCTCCGCCACCGCCTGCGCGGCACCCGGCCGCGGCTCGGCGCTCGCGGTGCGGACCGTGGGGATACCGGCGGCCACGAGCACCGCCTTCGCCTCGGCCTCGTTCAGCCGTCGCGACCCCCGGGCCGCGGCCCCGCGGATCACCGCGCGCGCATGCTCCCAGTCCGCCTTCGGGCCCGCGGGCACCGCCGGCGGAATGGTGGTGATCTCCTCCAGCAGCCGCGCGCGGGCGAGCAGGTAGCCAAAGCCCCGTACCGCTTCCGTCGGCGTCGGAAAGCACGGGATGTCCGCGTTCTCCAGCATCCCCTGCGCCTCGGCGCCGGGCCCGCCCAGCCGGTCGTCCCCCAGCCAGCAGGCAAAGACGGGCTTCGGCCTGAACGTCTTCTTGCGCGCCGCCGCCACGGCGGAGACCAGCCCTGCGGCGGCCGCCCGGCTATCGGCCAGCGCGCTCGGGCAGTTGATCACCACCGCCGCGTCGACGCCCGGATCGTCGAGTACAGCCTCGACGCACAGGCGATAGCGCGCCTCGTCCGCCGCGGCGTCGATATCCACGGGGTTCGCGATGCTGGCCCAGGACGGCAGGGCCTCGCTCAGCGCCGCGCGGGTCGCGTCGGTCAGTCCCGCCATCTGCCCGCCAATCTCGCCCACCGCATCGGCCGCGATCACGCCCGCCCCGCCGCCATTGGTGACGATGCCGATCCGCCCGCCCAGCACCTGGCCCGCCCGCAGGCGCAGATGGTCGAGCGCCTCGGCCGCATCGAAGAGATGCTCGATGGTGTCGATCCGCAGAATGCCCGCTCGCGCCAGCGCCGCGTCGAACAGCGCATCCGTCCCCGCCAGCGCCCCTGAATGCGAGCTTGCCGCCGCCGCCCCTTCCTGCCGCCGCCCGCCCTTCAGCGCGATCACAGGCTTCACGCGCGCCGCCGCCCGCGCCGCCGGCATGAAGGACTGCGCGTCCTCGATCCCTTCGAGATAGAGCAGGATCGCCCGGCTCTCCCGGTCCGTCGCCAGATGGTCCAGCAGGTCCGCCATCGACACATCCGCCTGGTCACCCACCGAGACCACATGGCTGAAGCCGATCCCGCGCGATGCCGCCCACGCCACCACCCCGCCGATGATGGAGCCCGACTGGCTCAGAAACGCGAGGCGGCCCGAGAGCGGGGCGAGCGGTGCCGTGCTGGCGGCCAGCATGCGCGGCGGCCGCATCAGCCCGCTCGTATGCGGGCCGATAAAGCGCAGCCCGTGCCGCCGCGCCGCCTGTAGCATCTCGCTCCAGAGCGGCCCGTCGCGCTCGATCCCCGGTGTCAGCACCAGCGCCGCCCGGCAGCCCCGCGCGCCGGCGGCATCGATCACCTCGGGCACCGTGCGCCGCGGCGTGGCAACCACCGCCAGCGCAGGCGTCCCGGGCAGCGCCTCGGCACCCGGAAAGCAGGGCAGGCCTAGCACGCTTTCGTATTTCGGGTTCACGGCCCAGAGCGGCCCCTCGAAGCCCGTCTCCTTGAGCTGCGCGATCACCGCGCCACCGGGCGC
>JBCBEP010000243.1:0-3371 GCA_038528605.1 Pseudomonadota bacterium | reverse complement strand
GCGGCGATCGTGAGCCACACATAAAGGACGATCTGGCGCCACGGTGTCGGGCTACGCGACGAAGGCGTCAGCTGCATCTCGCGGCGCCGTCGTCTCTCGAGAAGCCATCCGCCCAGCACCGCTAACCCTACGAAGACCAGGGACGACAGGTCATGAAAGCCGCACGCGGCACTCTCCTCCATACCCGACCTTCCTCGCCACAACGCCCGTTCCGCGCGCGGGACATTGCCGCAAAGGGATGGCGAGGTCGAGGCTCCGGGCCGTGAGCATTCGAGGGATCGTTGCGCGATCGCGTGAAAAGAGCGTCATCTCGCGGGCGCGGCCGGTCGGCGCGGCTCTGCCTGCTCGTCGTCGCGACACCAAGGCCGGAACGCGCCCGGTTCTCTCAGCGAGGCAGGGTAAAGGTGAAGGTTGCGCCCTCGCCCGGCTCGGAGCTTGCCCAGATCCGCCCGCCATGGCCCTCGACCACTTCGCGGCAGATCGCCAGTCCGAAGCCCGTACCCGCGAACTGCCGGCCATCCACGCCGCGAATGCCTGGCCGGAAGATCACGTCGATCAGCTCGGGCCCGATCCCGATCCCGTCATCCGAGACGGAGATCCGGAGCTCGCCCGCGGTCTCCTGCATCCCGATCGTGACGGTGCTCGGCCTGTGCTCCCAGTATTTCAAGGCGTTCAGGATCAGGTTCTGGAAGACGAAGTGCATCTGGCCCGGGTCGCACCGCAGCGTGGCCGAGGCGTCGCATCGCACCCGCCCGCGCTCTTCCGCCGGCAGCATTGCCACAACCCGGTCGACCAGCGAGGCGAGCGGCACTTCGCGGGCGTCGCGTTCCGTGGCGCCGACGCGGGCGAAGACCAGCATGTCCTGCAACAGGACCCGCATCTCCGCCGCAGCCCCTGAGATGGCGTCGGTCAGCGTCACCGTCTCCGCGTCGAGCTGTCCCTCCACCGATACCAGCAGCGCCTCGATCAGTCCCTCGATATTGGCGAGCGGGGTCTGGAGGTCGTGGCCGGCCGCGGCCACGAAGGTCTGGAGCATGCGTTGCTTGCGCGCGAGTTCTTCCCGGGCGCGATCCCGCTCAATGGCGAAGAGCGCGGTGCGCAGCAGGGCGGGCCCCTCCATCATCGCCTTGTCGAGAAAATCCGCCGCGCCGATCTTGAGGGCGTCGACGCCGATCTCGGTCTCCCCCTGCGAGGTGATCACGATCACCGGGGTGTCGTGCCCGAGTTCGAGAAAGCTGTTGAGGGTATCGAGGCCACCGCTTTCGGGCAGGCCGAGATCGAGGAAGACGAGGTCCACGCGTTCCTCGCTCAGATGGTGCGCGGCCGCCGAGAGCGAGGCGGCGCGCGCCATCGGCGCCTGTGGCAGCGTGCTGCGAAGTTCGTCCTCGAAGAGCGCGGCGTGATCGTCATTGTCCTCGATCAGGAGAATGCGCAGCCGCAGCAGGTCAGGCTTCATTGGCCCGTCCAGCCCGGTTGGCGGCGCAGTGCACGCTCCGCCAGTAGTGCCTCAGCGTCTCGATCGTGCCCTCGAAATCCGTGAGATCGATCGCCTTGCAGACATAGCTGTTGGCATGCGCGGCGAGGGCGGCCTCCACATCCACCGGCGAGGACGATGTTGTGAGCAGCACGGCCGGGATATGCACGAAGCGCCGGTCCGATTTCAGGATGCGCATCACCTCCACGCCGTTCAGGCCGGGCATGTTGAGATCGAGGAGGATGAGATCGGGCAGCCGCGCCTGCGCGTAGCACAGCTCAAGGAATTCGAGACCGGCCGGCCCGTTGCCATGATGCGTGACCTGCATGCCAGGGCAGTCGTCCTCCAGCAGGTCGCTGATCAGGCTCGCATGGTCCGGATCGTCTTCGATGAGAACAACGTGAAATGTGGTCATGCTGCTTGCCCGGCTATGGCGCCGGCCTCCGTCGCAGAGATCATAGATGCTTCGAAATCGTCGGCCATCTCGCCCGGTTCTGTCGGCAGAACGGTAGGCACGACAGGCAGTTGCACCCAAAAGGTTGCCCCCGCACCGGGCGTCGACTCGACGCTGACCCGGCCGCCATGGCGCTCCGCGATGTTGAGCACGGTCGCAAGCCCGATGCCGCTTCCATCCTTCCCGGGGTCGAGGCGCTGGAAGAGACGGAAGATCCGGTCGTGGTGCTCAGTCGGGATGCCCGGCCCGCTATCGGACACGGCGAGACGGTGCCACTGCTCGTCCGAGTAGCCCATCAGCCTGACGCTCATGCCCGGTTCGGGGCAGCCATGCGCCAGCGCGTTGGCCACGAGGTTCTGTACGAGCCGGTAGAAGAGCGTGGGATCCGCCGCCAGCGGCGGAAGCTCCCCCACCACCTCGATGGTCGCCTCGCGCGCCTCGAGATCCGCGGCCAGCGCTCCCTGCAAGCGCTCCAGAAGCTGCGGCCATTGGATGGGGGCGGGTGTCATCCGCTCCCGCCCGATCCGGCTGAGCTGCAGAATGCCTGCGATGAGGCGGCCCATGGTTTCCACGTTGCTGCGCACCCGGCCAAGCGCCTCCAGCGCCCTTTCGGCCTCCTCACGGCTGATCGCCTTCTCTGCCTTCCGCGTGAAGCCGCCGATGGAGACGAGAGGGCTCTTGAGGTCGTGGCTGACGACATAGAGAATCGATTGCATCTCGCGGTTATGCCGTTCGAGGAGCTGGTTGGCCTTGGCCTGCTGGGCGGCCAGCACCCGTTCCACCTCGAAGCGCTCCTCGCTCTCGCGCAGCAGGCGGTTGCGCGCCACCTCCCGCTCCCGGAACACGAGGGCGGCGGCGCCGATGGCGAGGAGCCCGATCACGATCCCCGCCACGAAGAGAATGCGTTGCCTGTTCCAGTAGGGCGGTTTCGGCGGGAACCAGCGGTTCCTCATCGCGTCCCAGACCGGCTCGCTCCTCAGCGCCGCAAGCGTTTCGTTGATGGTCCGCAACAGCTCTGCGCGCTCGCGGTCGACGGCGATGCGAAGGTCGATCTCAAGCAGCGGCGCGCCCGCACGGCGGTACTTGCCCTCGAGCTCGAAGGCTCGCGCCAGCCTCTCGAAGGCCCGCTGCGGGTAGACCACGCCGTCGATTTCGCCTTCGGCGAGGGCGAGCAGGACCGCGTCGTTGCTGTCGAGGGCAATCGGCGTGACGTTCGGCAGCGCGCGCGCCGCCTGCTCGGCGATGCTGCCCCGGTTGAAGCCGAGGCGGAGCCCGTCAAAAGCGTCCTCGCCTTCGATGTCCGCGCTGTCGACCGGCCGGAACACCACGAGGCGCAGCGTGTCGTAAGGCTCCGAGAACGCGAGCACCGAGCGCCGAGCGGGCAGATCGGCCAGAGCCGGATGCATCATCGCTTCTCCGGCGCTCACGGCCTCGATCGCGTCG
>JBCBEP010000242.1:0-3430 GCA_038528605.1 Pseudomonadota bacterium | reverse complement strand
GCGTGTCCTTCCGCGTGAGCCAGAAGCCCTGCGCCTGCAGCTCCCAACACCCGCTATCCGGCGCGCCATTATCCGCGCCGCGCACGCGCATCAGATGCCCCACATCCAGCGTGGTGCGCAGATAGCCCTGCGGCCCGTCCGCCAGGTGCAGCCCCTGCCGTTCGAGCTGCGTGATGAAGAAGGAGCGCGCCACCAGCCGGTCCGCCACCACGGAAGCCAGGGCGATCGAGACCATCACGGCCATGCCCGCCTGCCAGTCCCCCGTCAGCTCGATGATGATGAGGGTGGATGAGATCGGCGCCCCCAGAACCGCCGCGGCCACGCCCCCCATGCCGGCGAGAGCATAGAGCCCCTGGCTCCCCTGCACCGCCGGGAAGATATCGATGGCCACCGAGCCGAAGGCCGTCCCCGTCAGCGCCCCCAGCATCAGCGCCGGCGAGAACACCCCGCCGCCCATGCGCCCTGCAAAGGTCGCCGAGACCGCGACCACTTTCACGATCGCGAAGGCCACCGCGGTCCAGAACGGGATCTCCGAGATCAGCGCCTTCGTCGTGGTCTCGTAGCCGACGCCGATGATGTGCGGAAAGGCCAGCGCCATCAGCCCCAGCACGAAGCCCGCAAAGGCCGGGCGCAGCCAGTTGGGGATGGCAAGCCGCGCCTGCACCCGGTCGCCCACCGTCTCGGCGAAGAAGATCGTCCGCATCATGATGACGGCCACGAGCCCCGAAAGGATGCCGAGCAGCATGAAGGCAGGGAGCTCCGTGTAGAAGCCGATGGTGTTCTCGGGGAGCGTGTATTCGGTCACGTTGCCGAGATGGAGCCGGCTGACCACCGCCGCCACCACCGAGGCCAGCACGATGGGCCCGAAGCTGTGGAGCGCGAAGTGCCGCAGCACCACCTCCAGCGCGAAGAGCGCGCCCGCCAGCGGCGCGTTGAAGCTGGCGGAGACCGCGGCGGCGGCGGCACAGCCCAGCACATCCCGCGCCGCCAGCTCCTTCAGCTGGAACCGCTCCGACACCCAGGACGCGATCACGGCGCCAATATGCACCGCCGGCCCCTCCCGGCCCGTGGACCCGCCGGTGGAGAGCGTGATCAGCGCCGCCCCGGCGGAGGCGAGCCCGGGTGCCCGCTCCACGCGGCCTCCCCGAACCGCAGCCGCCTGGATCACATCCGCCACGCCCCGCGCCTTGCCGTCCGGCGTGAACCGGTCGAGCAGCACGCCCACGGCAAGCCCGCCCAGCACCGGCACCGGCAGCACCAGGTACCAGGGCAACCCGGCGGCATAGGAATGGATCACCTCATCGGAGGCGCCGTAGAAAATGGTCTGCAGAAACGGGATCGCGCTGCGGAAGAGCGTGACCGCATAGCCCGTGAGCACGCCGAGCAGGATGGCAATCATCCAGAGCGGTGCCTGACGGCGAAGCCCGTGCATGCCGCCCCGCGCCGCACTTTCCGGCAGGAGGCGGCGCCCGGCGAGCCGCGCGGCGGCCGAGAGCCGCCGCCGCCGAGCCCAGCCCGCACGCCCCGCCTTCAGCCGCCTGAGGAGGCGGCGGCGTCCGGCCTCGCCCGGCCGTGCCCCGCGCGGTGCCGGGTCAGGGCCGTCCTCCGAGGCATCGGTGTCGACGCCCGGCCGAGCCCCTTTGCCGACAGCGGGGCCGTCAGCGGGGCCGGGCGCCGCGTTCCCGCCTGCCGCTTCCTCCGCAGCATCGTCCGCGCGCTCGGCCATCGCCCCCGTTCCACAAACACCCACCGCCCGCCCCTCGCAGTCGAGTAGGAGCGCGCCGTCTACCTCGACCGAGCGTATCCCTCCCGGCCACCGACCGAAAGAGCAGACCGCAACCCTCGTCCGACGACCAGGTGAAAGCTAAGGCCGGGCGAAGGCTGGCGGGTGGGCCCCTGAGGGCCGAAGGCCCGAAGCGGGGGCGCCCGGCAGCCCGCCCCATCCCTTCCCTAGCCTCGCCTGATCCCGATCACCGCGCCAACCGCCGCGTCCCTCGGCAGCGCATCATGGGCATCGCGCTGCCGGGCCAGTCCCGCCGCCACCGCCTCCGGATAGGGTGCCGACCGCCGCGCCGCGAGGTCCACATTCACCGACAGCGTCTCGTAGCAGGCCGCCACCGCCCCGTCCCGCGCCCGGATCATCGTCACGAAGGCATGGCACCGCTTGTGGTCCGCATCGAGGACAACCGCCTCGCAATGGAAGGCCTCGCCCTCCAGAAGCTCCGCGCGGTAGTGGATCTGCGTCTGCAGCGCCATGGGCCCCTGCCCCCGGCTCTCCACCGCCGAGGGCCCGATATCGAGCGTCTCGTAGACCTCGTCGAGCGCCCGGTCGAAGGCCAGCGTGTAATAGGCCACGTTCATATGCCCGTTATAGTCGATCCAGGCGGGCTCCACGGTCTGCGTGGCGGTCCGGAGCGGGGCGGCCTCCGGCGGCTTCGTCGCGGCGTCTTGCATGCTTGTTCCTCCCGGGCCGACAGCCTAACGCTGAGAGCATAAGAAAGCGCAAGGGAGGCGCCCATGACGATTGCGAGCCAGGACCTGAAGCCCGGGATCGACGCCGCCATCGCCGCCCTCGCCCCCCGTTTCGGCGACCGCCTGGCGACGGGCGAGGCCATCCGGGCCGAGCATGGGCGGGACGAGGCACATCACACCCACCGCCTGCCCGATGCGGTGATCTGGCCCGAAAGCACGGACGAGGTCGCCGAGGTCGCGCGCACGTGCAACACCCATGGCTGCCCCATCGTGCCCTGGGGCACGGGCACCTCGCTCGAGGGGCATGTCATCCCCGTGCGCGGCGGCATCAGCCTCGATATGAGCCGGATGGACCGGGTGCTGGCCGTGCATGCGGAGGATATGGACGTCACGGTCCAGCCCGGCATCCGCCGCAAGCGGCTGAACGAGGAGCTGCGCGACACCGGCCTGTTCTTCCCCGTCGACCCCGGCGCGGACGCCTCCATCGGCGGCATGGCGGCCACCCGGGCCTCCGGCACCTGCGCGGTGCGCTACGGCACCATGCGCGAGGCGGTGCTCGCCACGGAGGTGGTGCTGGCCGATGGCCGCGTGATCCGCACCGGCAGCCGGGCGCGCAAGAGCTCCGCGGGCTACGACCTTACCCGCCTCATGGTCGGCTCCGAGGGCACGCTCGGCATCGTCACCGAGCTCACCCTGAGGCTCCACGGCATCCCCGAAGCCGTCACCGCCGCCACCGCCGCCTTCGCGCGCGTGGAGGACGCGGTGCGCACCGTGATCGAGACCATCCAGTGCGGCGTGCCCATCGCCCGGATCGAGCTGCTCGATCCGCTCACCATCCGCGGCTTCAACGCCTATGCGGGCTACGACATGCCGGAGAAGCCCACGCTCTTCCTCGAGTTCCACGGCTCCGAGGCGGGCGTGGCCGAGCAGGCCGAGACCGTTGGCGCCATCGCGGAAA
>JBCBEP010000241.1:0-3464 GCA_038528605.1 Pseudomonadota bacterium | reverse complement strand
CGGGGAGAAGGGCAGGATCTCCGCGCCCGCACGATGCCAAGCGTCGAGCATATGCGGGTAAGCGAATGAGAAGGCCGCATCGCGCGCGATGGCGATGCGCTGGCCGGGTGGTGGCGGTGTCTCGATGGGGCCCGTCGCCGGGCCATCCGCCGCGTCCGCGGCGCTGCGGATCGCCGCAAGGTCCACATGCTCGCGAAGAAAGGCGGCATAGCCCGCGATGGCCGCGTCGAGGTCCGGGTGCTCGACCGCCTGCACAAGGCCGAGATGGCGCTCCGGAAGCTTCAGGTCGCCGCGGCGCGGGAGGCAGCCGAGAACGGGCAGCCCCACGGCCTCGAAACCGAGCCGTGCGAGGCGCTCATGCCGTGGGCTGGCCACCCGGTTGAGGAGCACGCCGGCGAGCTTCAGCGCGGGGTTGTAGCTGGCGAAGCCCAAGGCCGTGGCGGCGGCGGACTGTGCCTGACCGGAGACATCGACGACGAGCAGGACCGGCCAACCCATGCGGATGGCAAGCTCCGCCGAGGAGCCGCGCCCGCTCTCGCCTGCGCTCGCCACGCCGTCGAAGAGGCCCATGGAGCCCTCGGCCAGCACCATCTCCGCCCCATCCGACCGGGCAAGCACGGCGGCGATGAGCGCGTCGTGCATCGCCCAGGTGTCGAGGTTGAAGGAGGCACGGTGCGCGGCCGCTTCGTGGAAGGCGGGGTCGATGTAGTCCGGCCCGCTCTTGAAGGGCTGGACCGCCACACCGTCATCCGCCAGCGCCCGGAGGAGCCCGAGCATCACGGTGGTCTTGCCCGTGCCAGAAGCGGGGGCGGAGATCATGAGGCCTGGGGGATTAGCCATCGCTGCCACTCCGTCCGAGGCCGGATGGGGCCCAGCCCGCGCGGAACCGGCGCACATAATCGGTCGAGTAGAGCCGGCTCTCCTCGAACCCTGTCGCCCCCAGCGCGCGGCCGATCAGGATAAGCGCGGTGCGCTCCACATCGGCGCCCTCGAGGCTGGCCTCGATGGTGGCGAGGGTGCCGCGGAAGAGGCGTTCCTCCGGCCAGCTTGCGCGGTAGACCACGGCCACCGGGCAGTCCGCCCCGTAATGCGGCGTGGCATCGGCGACGACCTGCGCAAGGTTCTGGATGGAGAGGTGCACGGCGAGCGTTGCGCCCGTTGCGGCGAAGGCCGCGATCGTCTCGCCCGGCGGCATGGCGCTGGCCCGGCCCGGCGTGCGTGTGAGCACCACGGACTGTGCGACGCCCGGCAGGGTCAGCTCCGCGCCAAGCGCGGCGGCGGCGGCGGCGAAGGACGGCACGCCGGGCGTGACGGTGACGGGAATGCCCTCAGCCTCCAGCCGGCGGACCTGCTCGCCCATCGCCGACCAGACGGAGAGGTCGCCCGAATGGAGGCGCGCGACATCCTGCCCAGCGGCATGGGCCGAGCGGCAGGCACCGATGATGGCGTCGAGATCCATGGCCGCCGTGTTCACGACCTCCGCGCCCGGCGGGCAGTGCGCGAGCACCGCTTCCGGCACCAGCGAGCCCGCGTAGAGGCAGACCGGGCAGCGCGCGATGATGTCACGCCCGCGCAGGGTGAGGAGCGACGGGTCCCCGGGCCCGGCGCCGATGAAATGCACGGTCATGGCGCGGTCTCTCCTATGGCGATGGCGCAGGTGGCGTTGCGGTCCGCCGAAATGGCGCGGGGGCCCGCGAGCCGGGCGCCGGGGCCTGCTGCGGCAAGGGCGGCCGCCTCGGCGGGGCTGCCCTCGTACCGGCCCTCGGCGGCGGCGGGGGCTGGCGTGATCGTCTGACATTCTGCGAGCGCGTCGGCCGGCACGGCGGTCAGCGGCAGGGTGCGTGCTTCGGCGAAGGCGCGGAGGGCAGGCGCCCCGGCCTTGTCGGCCGGCGCGGCGATGCGGTCGATCGCAGCGTTGCCCCAGGCGGCCGCGAGCGCTTGCTCTAGGCTTGCCTGCGTCGCCCCCTGGCGGAAGCCGAACCCTGCCACGATCATCGGACGGTGCTCCACTGGACCACCGGGTAGCTCGCGTGCCAGCCGCGCCTTGAGCCGAGGGGGCCGGCCTCTGCAAGCTCGATGCGCAGGAGCGTGCCGCCCGCCTTGGCGTGCCATTCGGCGAGC
The DNA here is from genome assembly GCA_038528605.1 of Pseudomonadota bacterium. Lineage (GTDB taxonomy): Bacteria > Pseudomonadota > Alphaproteobacteria > Rhodobacterales > Rhodobacteraceae > Thermohalobaculum. The sequence goes on along the minus strand of JBCBEP010000241.1, from coordinate 1,343 downwards.
AGCGCTTCGGATTCGAGCGTCACGGCGTTGGCAACAACCCGTGTGCCCGCCCGCAGCCGCGCCCACAGCGCCTGAAGCAGGGCCTGGGACAGGCCGCCGCCGATGAAGACGGCATCGGGCTCCGGTTGGTTTTCCAGCGCGCCGGGGGCGGCGCCTTCCACGATATCGAGCCCCTCGAGCCCGAAACGCGCGGCGTTCTCGCGGATGCGCAAGGCCCGATCGCCGCGCTGCTCGATGGCTGTTGCAGTGTTGCCGGCGGCGGACAGGAGCCATTCGATCGCGATCGAGCCCGAGCCTGCGCCGATATCCCAGAGCCGTTCCCCCGCCCGCGGGGCCAGCGCCGAGAGGGTGAGGGCGCGCACCGGGCGCTTCGTGATCTGCCCGTCATGCGCAAAGGCATCGTCCGGAAGGCCGCTGGCGCGCGGCAGCGTGGTGCCATCCCCGGCGGCCTCCAGAGCCACGGCGACAGGGTGGCGCACATCGTCGAGCGCGAAACGCGCCGCTTCGGTTTCCCGCACACGCTCCGCCGGGCCGCCGAGCGCCTCGAGCACCGTGAGCCGCGAGGCACCGAAGCCGCGCCCGGTAAGCCAGTCGGCCATGGCGCCGGGCGCCGCACCATCGCGCATCAGCAGGATCGCGCGCAGGCCCGGGGCGAGGCGCGGGATCAGGTGCTCAAAGGGCGTGGCATGAAGGCCGAGGCAGAGCGTCGTCTCCAGCGGCCAGCCGAGCCGGGCCGCCGCCAGTGCGAAGGTGGAGCGGCCCGGGTGAGCGCGCCACTCGCCGGGTGCCAGATGCCGCGCGAGCGTGGTGCCGGCGCCGAACCAAAAGGGGTTGCCCGACACCAGCACGGCGACGCGCCGGCCGCGGCAGGCGAGGAGCGGTGCGATGCCATCGGCGAAGGGCACGGGCCAGATCCTGCGCTCGGCTGCGGGGGCCACGGTCCCGTCGGCCCCGAGCAGCGCCATCAGGCGGGCCGCGCCGGTGACGATCTCCGCCGCCTCCAGCGCGGCGCGGCTTGCCGGGGAGAGGCCCGGCACGCCATCCTCGCCCATGCCGATGATCGTGAGCCACGGGTCAACCATGTCGCCGAAACTGCTCATTCTGGGAGGGACTGCGGAAGCGAGCGCGCTGGCGGCGCTGGTGGCGGCGCGCGGCTGGGACGCTGTGCTCTCCTATGCCGGCCGCACCGCCGCGCCGCGGGCGCAGCCTGTGCCGGTGAGCGTGGGCGGCTTCGGCGGGGTGGATGGGCTGGTCGCCTATCTGGCAGCGGAGAAGATCACGCACCTCATCGACGCGACGCACCCCTTCGCCGCCCGGATGAGCGCCAATGCCGTGGCAGCCGG
>JBCBEP010000240.1:0-3487 GCA_038528605.1 Pseudomonadota bacterium | reverse complement strand
CGCAGCACGTGCAGGAGCGAGACCGGGTGCGCCTCGGCGGGGTTGCCGCCGATGATGAAGATCGCCCGGCTGTTGTGGATGTCGTTGTAGGAGTTCGTCATCGCGCCGTAGCCCCAGGTGTTGGCAACACCTGCAACCGTGGTCGAGTGACAGATACGGGCCTGGTGGTCGACGTTGTTCGTCCCCCAGTACGCCGCGAACTTCCGGAAGAGATAGGCCTGCTCGTTCGAGTGCTTGGCCGAGCCGAGCCAGTAGACGCTGTCCGGACCGCTCTCTTCGCGGATCTTCAGCATCCCGTCGCCGATCTCGTTGATCGCCTCGTCCCAGGAGACGCGCTTCCACTCGCCGCCCTCGAGCTTCATCGGGTACTTCAGGCGACGCTCACCATGGGTGAGCTCGCGCACCGCCGCACCCTTGGCGCAGTGGGCACCGAGGTTGAAGGGGCTGTCCCAGCCGGGCTCCTGGCCCGTCCAGACACCACCCTGCACCTCGGCCAGCACCGTGCACCCTACGGAGCAGTGCGTGCAGACCGACTTCTTGATCTCGACCGAGCCGGAACCCGTGGCCGCCTCTGCCTGGCGCACCGTGCCGCCAACGGCGCCGAGCGCGGCAAGGCCGCCAATGGCGAGGCCCGAGCCGCGCAGGAACGAGCGACGATCGACGCTCTTCTCGGCGATGCCCGAGAGGACGCTCGCCTGGCGGAGGCCTTTCGCTACCCCGCCTGTCTTCTTCTTTAGCATTGTGATCTCCCTAGCTGGCGCCCGCCCGTCGGCGGGTTCGCTCGCTCGGTACCTTCGGGGATCGGGATCAGGGCATTCGCAACCGTCACCCGAGCGTCCGATCAGAACCGCGCGGTCTCCAGATACTTCTGCACATGCGCCGTCTTGCGGAAGCCTTCGCCGGCCTCTTCCACCGCCGCCTCGGCCTTGCCACCGGTGACAACCGTCACGGCAGCGGCCGGGGCCGCAGCGAGGCCGAGCTTCAGCAGGTCACGCCGGCTGGTCTTCTCGGTATCGCTCATCGCGTCTCTCCCGTCCTTGGCGGTTCCCCGCCCATCTTCCGTTCCCGTATCGGGATCGAAACTCTTTGCGCCTGATCAAGGCGCACGAAATCAGTGCGCGCTGTCCCCGCCCATGCGGAACGCCTCGCGCTCGATTTCCATGAAGGCCGCGCCCACAACGCCCACCGGGGCGTAGAAGACGGAGTTCTTGGCTTTCGCCAGGTCGTCGAAGAACAGCTTCGCCCAGGGTGCGATATGCGCGAAGTAGAAGTCCTTCTGGGTCCCGAGGCTCGCCACCTCGCCGAACCTGCCCCGAATGAGCCCAGCCATCATCTCCATGAGAGAGGCGATGTTGTCCTCCGGCTCATAGACGTTCTCCGCGCGCGTGATCCGCAGCCGACCCATATCGCCCCGCAACACCGCCAGCGGCTTCTCATGCAGGAACCCGGTCAGGTAGTAGCTGCCATAAGGCATCAGCTCGCCGCGCCCGACACCGATGAAAAGCGCGTTGAACTCCCGCTCCAGGCTCTTCTCCGTCGTCGCGCGCGCCACCCGCGCCAGCGCGCCGATGCCCTCACCAAGGGTCGTCTCGTCGCCCGAAAGCCGGGCTACGCGGTCGATGGTGTCGCGCTCGGGAGGGCGGGCGAGAAGAAGGCCAAGCATATCGTAGAGATCGGCCCTCAGGCCGTCCTCTTCGGCGATGTCCTCGGCACGGACAGCGTCGGCCAATCGATCCTCCCGTGAACGCCTTGTCCAAGCGTCTCGTTTCGTTGACGTGAGCCTACGGGCTGGACTGACAGTCAGTCAATGCCCGTGAAACCGTTGCCGGGCGCAACTTTCTTGCGCGGCATGCTCACGCGCTCTGACGTCGCTGTCAGGACACGTTATTGGAGATGCCTGCTCACCCAGCGGCAGAAAGGTGGTGAGCCCATGAGGCTCGACGTCACGAACGCCAAAAGGGGAGCTCCCATGCTCAAGCGTTTCTTCGCAGTGCTGGCCATCGTCGGCGCTGGTCTTGCCGCCGCACCGGCCTTCGCCACGAACCAGCTCGCGACCGCCATCGGCGGCTACGACGCGGTGGCCTACTTCAAAGCCGGCGAGCCGACGATGGGCGCCGCGCGCTACCACCACTTCTGGAACGGCGCGGTCTGGTTCTTCTCGAACGAGGAAAACCGCGACACCTTCGCCGCCGACCCGGCCGCCTTCGCCCCGCAATACGATGGCTACTGCGCCTGGGCTGCGTCCCAGAACTACAAGCGCCCGGGCGATCCGAATGTCTGGCAGATCGAGGGCGGCAAGCTCTACCTGAAGGTTCACGAAGGCGCGCAGAAGAAATGGCGGGCCGACATACCCACGCATATCGCGCAGGGTGACGAGAACTGGACGCGCATCGCGCCCTATTGATCCAACGACGCCCCGGGAGTTTCCGCACTCCCGGGGCTCACCCGTCGCCAGGTACCATGAACCGCATGCGCTGCCGTGGCGCGGCAGCGATCTCCTCCGGTTCGGGAAGCGGCGCCGGCTCCGCATCGGGGCCTTCGCTGGTCAGGTCAGCTTCCGCCGCCTCCGAACCCTCGTCTCCCTCAACCATTTCCGGCCCGGTCTCCTCGTCCGCCGGCTCCGCTGCGGTCGCCACATCGCTTCCCGCCGGCGCTTCCTCGGGCTCTGGCACGGCATAGCCGCGGCCAACCTTCCAGCCCGTGGCGAGGTTCTCGACCACGGTCGCCGCGTCGGTGAAGTCGTCGCCATAGTCCAGGAGCTCGTCGAGGTTGGCGAGCACCGGGTTCGAGGTCCAGAGCCGCCGCAGCGCCCGGCGACGGAGATGCTCCGGCACCGCCTCCTTCATGAAGGCCGCGAAGTCGTCGCCCTCCTTTAGGCCCTCGGGCTCCGGCAGGCCCAGCTCCTCCAGGATCTCCGCATCGCTCTTCGGTGGCTCCTCCGGCGCTGCCTCTACCGGCGCGGCGCTTTCTGCCGGCGCCTCCTCCGGCGAGGCGTCGCCCCCCTCGCGCTTCAGGCGCGACCAGCGGCCGAGGAACCCGTCCTCCCGCGTGTCGGGACGTTCAGGCCGGCTCAATGCACCGTCTCCCCGTCCGGGCCCTTGTCGGGCGCTGCCTCCGCCCCCGCCCGCCGCTCGGCCTCCCCGGCCCGGCGGCTCGAGGGGCTGCGATAGACATCCGCGGTCTGCCGGATGCGTGCATCCCCGCGCCCGTCCTCGCTCGCCTCCACGCGCACCCGGTCCCGCCGCCGCTTCTTGAACACCTCGTCCTTGTGATGGCGGTCCACGAAGCTCGAGACCCAGGCGATGAGCGCCGGCGTCATCTCCACCGGCTCCACCAGCTCCTCGCCGCTATCCGCATAGTCCTGCGCCTCGAAGGGCGACGCGGTGGCGAGGAACGGCAGATAGGGCCGCCCGCCCTCGTCTCCCTCATTGGGCCGCAACACCACGTAAAGGATCGGCGGGTCGTTGGAGAGCGCCACGCGATAGGC
>JBCBEP010000239.1:0-3540 GCA_038528605.1 Pseudomonadota bacterium | reverse complement strand
CGCCGGGCCCGACCGCTTCTGCCGGCAATTTCGGGTTTCGCAGCGGGGTGGGTGCTGCCGGCGCTACGGGAAGCGGGCGCGTTGCCGCGGTTCAGCGCGGGCCGCGGAGCGCCGGCGCGCTCGGCGCCCGGATCCGCTCGGTCACCCCGTCCTTCAACAATGGCCCGGGGCTCGAACGGCCGCGGAGCCGCCCAAGGCCACGGCGCCCAGGGCGCCATTTCCGCCACCGCCGCCATGGCTTCGGCTTCCCTTACGGTTTCGGCTACGACCGGCGGGAGCGGGACGTGGTCGTCGTCACCCCACCGCCGGAGCCCGAAGAACCCGAGGCGGAGCCCGAGCCCGAACCGATGCCCCTGGCACAGCCCAAGCGGGTGCGCGTCGGCGGTGGCGTGGTGGGGAGCGACGAGGCCGCGACGGTCTACGCAGTAACGCTGGAGGCCGAGGGAGCGAATGCGGGCCGCACCGCCCAGCGCCTCACGGAACAGCGCGACACGCTGGTGGCCGCCCTGGTGCTCGCGGGCGCCGATTTCTGCGTGGCCCGCGAAGGGGGACTGGCCATCGAGCGGGCCGCAGACCCCGGCAGCTTCCGCGGGACCCTGGACCTAGACCTGCGCGCGGCGGACACCGAAGGCCTGCTCATCGCCCTCGCCGGCCTGCCGCCCGAGACCATCGCGTCGATCCGAGAAGGGGACAGCGCAGGAGTGATCGGTACGGCGGGGGATAGCCGCCGGAAACTTGTCCCTGCCCCCGGCCGGCGCTGCGTCTGACACCTGCGCCGCCGCTGCGCTACCCGCCGACCCGCATGCGCTTCGGCCCGCTCTGGAAGGTCGGGTTCGCGCGCTTCGTGACCGAGGGGGTTACCGGCGGCGCGGTAACGGGCTGCGACGGGGCGCCCGATTTCTTCTCCACGCCATAGGGTGTGGCGACCCTGCCGCGCGGCGTCGTCCTGTCCCCGCCCCGAATGGTGAACTGCCGGCGGATCGACCCGCCGCGCCGGCTGAAGCTGCGCGTGACACTCCGGCTGCGCCTGCCGAGCGTGGTCTGCGCCAGCATGATGCCGGATCTCGCTTCCGCAGGTGCATGATCGATAACGGCCCGCGGCGACGGTTCTGGCTCGCCAACCACACGCGCCAGCGCGGCCGTCGATAGGCCGGCAAGGATAAGCGCCACCGAAATCGCCCGAGCAATCATTGGCCGAGAGTGCAGGCGTAACTGCTGAAAATCAACGAGCATACGGGAGCGTCAACCAGGGGCTGCAGAGCACCGCCATGAGGCGAACGCTCACCCCCTCTCCCGCAAGGCGTATTTCTGGATCTTGCCGGTCGAGGTTTTCGGCAGTTCGTGGAACTCGATCCGGCTCGGGCATTTGAAGCGGGCCAGGCGCTCGCGCACGAAATCGAGCAGCGTCGCCTCGTCCACCTCCATGCCAGGTTTCAGCTCCACATGGGCGACCGGCGTCTCCCCCCACTTCTCATGCGGCGCGCCGACGACAGCGGCGAAGGCCACGGCAGGGTGGGCATGGAGCACGTTCTCGATCTCGATCGACGAGATGTTCTCTCCGCCCGAGATGATGATGTCCTTCGCCCGGTCGCGGAGCTGGACGTAGCCATCGGGATGGGTGACCGCGAGGTCGCCGGAGTGGAACCATCCGCCGGCGAAAACCTTCTCGGTCGCCTCCGGGTCCTTGTGCACCCCTTTCATCACCACATTGCCGCGGAACATGACCTCGCCGAGCGTCTCCCCATCCGCCGGCACGGGGGCCAGGGTCTCGGGGTCGCGGACCGACAGAGCCTCGAGCGCCGCGTAACGCACCCCCTGGCGCGCCTTCAGCCGCGCCTGCTCGTCCGCCGGCAGACTGTCCCACGCATCGTTCCACTCGTTGACCACCGCCGGGCCGTAGACCTCCGTCAGGCCGTAGACATGCGTGACCTCGAAGCCCGCCGCCGCCATCGCGGCGAGGACGCTTTCCGGCGGCGGCGCGGCGGCCGTGAAGAACCTTACGGTGCGCGGCGCCGCCCGCTTCTCCGCCTCGCTCGCCCCCAGAATGACGGACATGACGATGGGCGCACCGCAGAGCAGGTTGACCCCGTGCTCCGCGATCGCGTCGTAGATCGGCCCGGCGCGGACCTGGCGCAGGCACACATGCGTGCCCGCGGCATAGGAGACGGACCACGGAAAGCACCAGCCGTTGCAGTGAAACATCGGCAGCGTCCAGAGATAGACCGGCGGCGCGCCGAGATTGGCGTGGAGGAGGTTCGACTGGGCGAGCAGCGCCGCCCCGCGATGGTGGTAGAGAATGCCCTTCGGCCGGCCCGTGGTGCCGGAGGTGTAGTTGAGGCTGATCGTGTCCCACTCATCGCCGGGCATCGCCCAGTCGAACGCCGGGTCCCCGCCCGCGAGGAAAGCCTCGTAATCCACACCGAGGCCCGCCTCCCCCGGCGCGGTCGGGTCGACATAGACCACGACCTGCGGCTTCGGCATCACCATCTGCCAGAGCGCTTCGGCCACCAGCGGGACCAGCTCCGCATCCACGATCACCACCCGCGCCGGCGCATGATCGAGGATGTAGCCGATCTCCCCCGCCGAGAGCCGCGTGTTCACGGCATTGAGCACCGCCCCCGCCATCGGCACGCCGTAATGCGCCTCGAGTTGCGGCGGGGTGTTGAAGAGAAGCGTCGAGACCACGTCGCCCGGCGCCACGCCGGCCACCCGCAGCGCCGAGGCGAGGCGGCGCGACCGGGCATAGAAGCCTGCGTAATCCGTCCGCTCCGCCCCGTGGATGATCGCCGTGCGCGCCGGGAATACCTGTGCCGCACGCTCCAGCTGACCGATGGGGCTCAGCGGCTGGAAATTCGCCTCGCGTCTCGCGAGAAAATCGTCACGCCCCGGCATTCGCGTCCCTCCCGAGGCCGTTGCCGCCTCTTGCCCCGGCAAGGCTGGCCGAGCGTGGCAGGCCCTGTCAAATGGCGTGGCCGCCCGCTCTGGCCGGCGCAGCTGCGCGTCTCGGTCATTTCGCGGTCGACAGCGCCCCCTGCGCCGGGCCAGTCTGCCGGGCGTGACGGCGCTGGAGGTCAGTGTCAGGGGATCATTCCCGGGAGCCGGTGCCGGGGGGCTCGCGTGCCGGTCTTCTTGCGCCAGCGCGCCCGCGCCGGCGCCACGGTGGCAGCAGGGGTAAACATGGCCGATGCACTCTCGGGAAAGGTGGCCATCGTCACCGGCGCCGCCGGCGCCGTCGGCAACGCGATCACCGAGCGCTTCCTCGAAGCCGGCGCCCGCGTGATGATGGCGGACGAGCAGGACCGGGCCCTCGCAGCGGCCCATGGCGACCTCAAGGCGACAGACCGCGCGGCAAAATTCGCCCACAGGCTCGCCGACCGGCTCGGCGCCGCCAATCTCGTCGCCGCCACGATCGACACCTTCGACCGTGTCGACATCCTCGTGCAGGTGCCCCGCGCCACGGCCCCCGGCGCCTTCGCCGATCTCAGCGCCCGCGGGCTTTCGGAGGCGCTGGAGGAAAACGTCACCGCCTCGTTCCTGCTC
>JBCBEP010000238.1:0-3618 GCA_038528605.1 Pseudomonadota bacterium | reverse complement strand
TGAAGGTCTTCCACGCCGCACGGCAGGACGTGGAGATCTTCCATAATCTCGGTCAGATCATTCCCGAGCCGCTGTTCGATACGCAGGTGGCGGCCATGGTGCTCGGCTATGGCGAGCAGGTGGGCTACGAGACGCTGGTCCGGAAGGTGGCGAAGGCGGAGCTCGACAAGTCCTCCCGCTTCACCGACTGGTCGCGCCGGCCCCTGAGCGAGAAGCAGCTCGATTACGCGATCGGGGACGTGACGCATCTGCGCGTGGTCTACGAAACGCTCTCGGAGCGGCTGGAGACCTCGGGGCGGACCCATTGGGTGAGCGAGGAGATGGCGATCCTCACCGACCCTGCGACCTATGATGCGGACCCGGACGAGGCGTGGCGTCGGGTGAAGTCCCGCACCGGCAACCCGGAGATGCTGGCGGTGGTGCGGGAGCTTGCGCGCTGGCGCGAGCTTTCAGCGCGGGAGCGGGACGTGCCCCGCACCCGGTTGCTCAAGGACGATGCGATCGCGGAGATCGCAGCAGCCCGGCCGCGGGATATGGACGCGCTCTCGAAGCTGCGCATGCTGCAGCGGGAAGGGCGGCGCCAGGACGTGGCCGAGGAGATCCTCGCCGCTGTCGCCCGCGGCCTTGCCTGTCCGCCGGACGAGCGGCCGAGGCTCGACCCGCCGCCGAAGCGGCGCGAAGGGTCCGCGGCGGTGGCCGATCTCCTGCGCGTGTTCCTGAAGGCGCGGTCGGACGAGCTGGGCATCGCCTCGAAGCTCATTGCCACGAGCGCGGATCTTGACGCGCTGGCCGGCGACGACAAGCCGGATGTGCCCGCCCTCCACGGTTGGCGCTACGAGGTGTTCGGCGCCGACGCGATGCGCCTTCGCGAAGGCCAGATCGGCCTGCGCGCCGGCCGAAAGGGCGTCACGGTCATCGAAACCACCGCCGACTGACACCGGGCAGGGTATCCCCAGAACCCGGCCGCAGGGCGCGAAGCGACGGGTCGTTTAGAAGCTGAAGGTCGAGGCGTTGCGCAGGGCGTAGACCCGCACGCCGCGCGCCAGGGTGATCTGGTCGGGTTTCAGCACACGGTCGGCCCGGAGGCGGCGGGCCGCGATCTCGCCGCGGGGCATCTGCAGGTTCGGGTCCGGCGCAAGGGCGAGGAAGTCGAACTCCAGAAATCCGTCGGATGCCGGCGCCCCCTGGCGGCGAAGGATGAGCGTCGGCTGCGAGAACCCGGTGGTGGGGGCGACGCCATAGGCACTGACCGCGAAGCCGCCGTCACTCGCGCGTCCGATCTCGATACGTCCGACATTCTCCACCGGCTCGCGACGGCGCTCCACCGCCTCGATCTCCGCGCGGATTTCCGCCTCCCGCTCCTCGTCGTCGCCGAAGAGGCTGCAGGCGGGCAGGGCGGCGAGAACGCCGAGGGAGAGGATCGAACGACGGGTTAGTGGGGCGGACATCGGTGCGGGTTCCGTGCACTGGTTGCAAACGCTGCGGCTTTCCACCACAAGCGCCGCCTTCTGGAAAGCCCCCGGCTTTACGCTGCACGCCCGGCGGCATACCTCAACACCGTGTCGCAACGTCCACGCCGCGAGGAGAGAGACCATGGCCAGCCCCGCTTTCGAGGAGATCGCCGAGAACTTCGCGCTCTTCGACGATTGGGAGGACCGGTATCGCTACGTGATCGAGCTTGGCAAAGAGATGGCGCCGCTCGACGATGCGTTGAAGACATCTGCAAGCAAGGTTGAGGGCTGCGCGAGCCAGGTGTGGCTGGTCCCCGCCGTTGATGGTGCGGGCGTAGAGCGGCGGTTGAGCTTCGAGGGCGACAGCGACGCGATGATTGTTCGCGGTCTCATCGCCGTGCTCCGGGCGCTCTATTCCGGGCAGACCGTGGCGGAGATCCGGGAGATCGATGCACAGGCGGAGCTCGCGCGGCTCGGCCTCGCGCAGCATCTCTCCGCCCAGCGCTCCAATGGCCTCAAGGCGATGATCAAGCGGCTCGACGGTATTGCAGCCCATGCAGAGGCGGGTTGACCGCAGCGCCGCGCCGCTAGGCAATTCGATCTTTGCGCCTCTTGCACGATCCTAGTACTAAAACGCGCTCTGACGTGATCGTGACCGAGGGTGAAGTGCCATGGCGAACGCGCTGACGGAAATGCTGGAGACGCGGCCCTGGCTGCTGCTGGATGGGGCGACGGGCACCAACCTTTTCGCCATGGGGCTGGAGGCGGGCGAGGCGCCCGAGCTTTGGAACGTCGAAAAGCCCGAAAAGGTGCGCGCGTTGCATGACGGGTTCATCGAGGCGGGCTCGGACCTGGTGCTCACCAACACCTTCGGCGGGAGTTCCTATCGGCTGAAGCTGCACGCGGCCGAGGGGCGGGTGCGCGAGCTCAACATGGCTGCGGCGCGCATCGCCCGCGAGTCGGCTGAGGCGGCGGGTCGGCCGGTCATCGTGGCGGGCAGCGTGGGGCCGACCGGCGAGATCCTCGAGCCCGTGGGGCAGCTTTCCCATGAAGATGCCGTTGCGGCGTTTCGCGAGCAGATCCGGGCGTTGATGGATGGCGGCGTCGACGTGATCTGGGCCGAGACGATCTCGTCGGAGGAGGAGATCCGTGCCATCGCGGAGGCGGCGGCGGCGGAGGAGGCGCCGCTCTGTGCGACGCTGAGCTTCGACAGCGCAGGCCGCACGATGATGGGCGTGACCTCGAAGGCCTATGCGCAAATGGCGCCTGAGCTGGCGGCGGCACCGATCGCGTTTGGCGCCAATTGCGGGGTTGGCGCGGCGGATCTTCTGCGCACGGTGCTCGGCATCACCGAGGCATCGCCGGACGCGGTGGTGATCGCCAAGGGCAATGCGGGCATCCCGAAATACGTCGACGGGCATATCCACTATGATGGCACGCCCGACCTGATGGCCGACTATGCGCGGCTGGCGCGCGATGCGGGCGCGCGGCTCATCGGCGGCTGCTGCGGCACGAAGCCCGAGCATCTGCGGGCCATGCGTGCGGCCCTCGAGGAGCACGTTCCCGGCGAGCGCCCCAGCCTCGATGCCATCCGGGAGCGCATCGGTGAGTTCAGCTCTGCCTCCGACGGTACGGGTGAGGATGCGAACGCGGGCGGTCGGCGGCGGCGTCGACGCGGCTGACACGTTTTGCATGAGCGAAGCGACGCTCAACTTTCAGCGCATCGTCGATTTGCGCGCGTCGGATGACGCGTTTGTGCCTTCGTGGCTGACCGCGACGCTCCAATGTGTTGAGCGACAACGTGATTCGGAGCTGGGTGCTATGGCTGAAGACGAAGATATCGTCCTCTCGGAGCTCGAAGACGACGAGCTTGTGCAACAGATGCATGACGACCTCTATGACGGCCTCAAAGAGGAGGTTTGCGAGGGCGTCAACATCCTGCTCGAGCGGGGCTGGATGCCCTATGACGTGCTGACGAAGGCGCTGGTCGAGGGCATGCGCATCGTGGGCATCGACTTTCGGGACGGCATTCTCTTCGTGCCCGAAGTGCTGCTCGCCGCGAATTCCATGAAGGCCGGCATGGCGATCCTGAAGCCGCTTCTGGCGGAAACGGGCGCGCCGAAGCTCGGCAAGATGGTGATCGGCACCGTGAAGGGCGACATCCACG
>JBCBEP010000237.1:0-3657 GCA_038528605.1 Pseudomonadota bacterium | reverse complement strand
CTTCACCTCGCCCGTTGCCGGCGCGTCCGGCTCCTCGGCCGCCTCCTCGCGCAGCGCCTTCGTCATCTCGTCGAAGGAGCGGGTCTCGACAGCGTCCGAAAGATCCGGCGGCGTGCCGGCGTCGTCGAGTGCGGTCATGGGGTGTTCCTCCAGTCGAGCGTCATCTTCAAGCAGGCGGGGTCCGCGAAGGCGGTCTCGTAGGCGTCGCTCGCCTCCGCCGCCTTTCGGGAATGGGTGATCAGGCCGTCGAGCGAGAGCGCACCGCTGGCGACGAGGTCGGTCACCGCCGCCATGTCGTCGGCGGTGAACTCAGCGGCGATGCGGATGCGCGCCTCCGCCATGAAGGCGGGCGGGAAGGCGAAGCTGAGGGGGTGTTCGTAGAAGCCGGCCAGCACGATCTCGCCGCCCTTCTGGAGCCGCGCCACCGCCCGGTCGATCGTGCCATCCGCGCCGGAGGCATCGAGCACCCGGGCGTAGCGGCCATCGTCGTCCTCCGGCCCGCAAACGGCATAGCCGAGCGCGCCGCCGCGCCGCTCCGGCGCTGTCTCATGCACCACCGGGGCCTTGCCCAGCGCCGTGCCGAGCCGCGCGATCAACCGGCCGAGCACGCCGTGCCCGATCACGAGATCGGGCAGCGCCAGCGCGCCCCGGTCCTGCAGCGCGTGATGCGCGGTGGCGGCGAGCGCCACCAGCACGCCTTGCGCGCCGAGCGCCGCATCGATCCGGATCGCCCGCGCCGCCGGCAGCACCATGCGCCGCGCCGCGCCGCCGAAGAGCCCGCGCACATCGCCGTAGCAGCGCGCGCCGGGGGCAAAAACCGTCTCGCCCACCTCGAGCCCGCCACCGCCCTCGACCACGCGGCCGACGCTCTCGTAGCCCGGCACCAGCGGGTAGCCCATGCCGGGGAAGGTGGGCATGCGCCCTTCGTAGAGCAGCTTCTCGGTGCCGGTGGAGATGCCGGAGAAGAGGGTCTCGACCACGATGTCGCCCTCCCCCGCCGCTTCGAGCGCCAGGGTGCGGAGGGCGAGCCTCCCGGGCTCCTCCAGCACGACCGCCTGCGCTTCCATCCGAGACCTCCCAGCGCGGCCGGTAACCCGGCCTTGTTGTGTTCACACGCGTCAGTGTCAGTCTGACTTCACGCTAGTATGCGTCAAGTTAGACTGACACTCAATGGTCTGACACTACAGATGCGAAACCATTCGCCATGTTCCGAAGGGTCTCAGGCGCGGCCCGTGATGAGCCCCGTGAGCATCGGACGCGCGGTGCGGTGGCGGCGGAGGTCGCGGAAGCCCGCGGCTTCGGCGAGCGCGATCAGCTCCTCGGGCCGGCGTGCCCGGCCAGAGCCCATCGCCATGAGATAAAACGAGAAATAGGCGCCCACGCGCCCCGCCCCGGCCAACCCGGCCATCGGCTCGGCGAGAATCAGCGTGCCACCGGACGGCAGCGCGGCGCGCGCCCGGCCAAGGATTGCGAGCGCGAAGGCATCGTCATGATCGTAGAGCACGCGCACGAGGCTGACGGCATCCGCCCCCTCGGGCAGCGGATCGGCGAAGAAATCCCCGCCATATGCCGCCGCCCGCGTACCAAGCCCCGCGGCCTCGAACCGTGCCTGCGCCCGCGCGGCAACCGCCGGCAGGTCGAAGAGGCGAAGCTCGAGCGCCGGCGCGCGCGCGGCAGCGGCCATCAGAAACGCGCCCTCGCCCCCGCCGATATCCAGCAGGCGGCGATAGCGGTGGAGCGGCAGGCGGTCGAGCACATCCTCGGCAATGAAGGCCTGGCTCGCCGCCATCAGTTCGGAGTACGCGCCCACCGCTTCCGCTGGCAGGCGCTGCGAGAGGCCCGCCTGCCCGCCCGGGTCCCGCGCATAGGCCCAGAACCGGCCGATCTCGGGGTCCGTTTCACCCCGCAGCAGCGCCTCGGGCTCGGCCACATCGCGGTAGAGCATGTCGTGGTGCCGGATCATCGCGACGACACCAGGGTTGGCGAGCAGGGCGGCGCCGGACATCGCCAGCCGCCAGCGCGCCTCACCCTCTGGCCCCGCCGCCGCGGGTTCGATCAGCCCCAGCGCCGCCGCCCCTTCCAGCAGGCGTGCCGTCGGCTCAGCCCCCAGGCCCGCGCCATCGGCCAACACCGCCGTGCTCGCCGGCCCGTCCTCCAGCGCTTCGAGCAGCCCCAGCCGCAGCATCGCCAACAGCACCTGGCTGTAGACGAAGCCGGCCGTCAGATCGAAAAGCGCCCGCGCCTCGCGGTTCGCAATGGGGCGGAGCAGCGGGTTTCGGGCGCAATGGCGCTGAAAGGCAGGGCTGCGCACCACGCTGTTGCGCCAGGCGGCGTAGCGGTCCGAAAGCCGCGCCAGAAAGCCGCCGGGCTTCGGCGCGGGCATCGCGGGCAGGATCCCGCCAACGCCGCCGGCTCCGCCAGCCGCGCCCCCGGCAGCACCATCGGCCATCTCAGCCGGCCTCGCCGGCGAGCGATCCTTCCAGCTGCGCCGCAAGCTTCGGCGGCACCAGCCGCTTCGCCTCCGAGCGTACCAGCGCCTCGAGAAGCGGCCGGCCGGGGCATTGCGGAATGCAGTCCACGGCCGCCGTCACCAGCTTGTCGAGCCGCGCCTTCGCGCCCTTGAGGCCCAGCGCACCCACGGCATTCGGCCGCTCATGCGTCTCGTCCTGCCCCACGGGCTTGCCGAGGGCCGCGGCATCGCCGATCGCATCGCGCAGATCGTCCGCCACCTGATAGGCCTCGCCCAGCCGGTCGCCGAGCGGCGTCCAGCGCGCGGCCGGCCTGCCCGCCGCCGTCGCCCCCGCCGCACAGGCCGCCACGAAAAGCGCCCCGGTCTTGGCCCGCTGATAGGCGGAGAGATCGATATGCGCCTCGCTCTCCCAGGCCTGGCCCGCGCAGATACCACCCGGCATGCCCGTCGCCCGGCCCAGGATCGTCACCAGCCGGCCGAGCATCTGCCCGTCCCGCCCCGCCTCGCGCGCCAGCGTCTCGAAGGCCAGCACGATCAGCGCATCGCCCGCCAGCACCGCCAGCGGCTCGCCATATTCCGAATGGACCGAAGGCTTGCCCCGGCGCGTCTCCGCATCGTCGAAACAGGGCAGATCGTCGTGGACGAGGCTCGCGCAATGCATGAGCTCGATGGCCGCCGCCGCCGCATCCGCCGCCGCCGGCTCCGGCTCCCCGCAGGCCCGCGCCACGGCGAGGCAGAGCCGCGCCCGCACCCGCGCCCCGCCGGGGAACACCGCATGGCGCAGCGCCTCCGCAAGCAGGGGCGGCGCCCCCGGCGCCTCGGCATGGGCCAGCGCCCGGTCCAGAGCGGCCTCGATGCGCGATCCTTCGTCCATGGCGTCCTCCCAGGAGCATCCCGCTCGGCGCATCGGTAGCGCGTCGGAACGTCACGCTAGCCTGTCGCCTGTTGTTGTCAGCTAAACCTTACACTAGCATGTGTCACACAGGAAGCAACGCGCGCCTGCAACCGGACGGAGAGCCGGGCACCGTGCCGAGACCGGAGGAGCCGACCCATGAAGCCACCGCGTGTCGCGGTCATCGGGGCGGGCTTCGGCGGGCTCGCCGCCGCGCTCCGCCTCGCCTGCCAGGGGTGCGACGTGACCGTGCTCGAGCGCGCGAGCCGCGTCGGCGGCAAGGCGCGCACCCTCC
>JBCBEP010000236.1:0-3676 GCA_038528605.1 Pseudomonadota bacterium | reverse complement strand
CCTTCCTGCCTGCGGCGGCCCCACCTGCTTCAGAAAACGCTTGGTGCCCGGTGTCAGCGTCTCACCGCGGCGCCTGCCTCTATAAGTCTCTGTTATCAACCGGAAAAAAATCAGAGGCGACTGAGAGGGGAGCAGTTTGTTACACAGTTTGTTACACAATGCCTAGGACGGCGCATCCGAGGATTGATGGCAACTCGCCATCCTTTCTCTGCCACGCCAGCACCGCGCGCACCCGTGTTGGTCCACGCGATCGGGAAGGCGAACCAAGAGAACTGTCATGTCGTTGTTTAGCCACCTAGACGAGGCGGACGCGGGAACTGGTGTTCCCCCGGTCTCGTGGACACCGAACAGCTCCGAACGGACGGTGTCTGTATGCCGAGAACGACGAACCCGTACCCTGCGGCTTTCATGGAATAGATCGTTGCGCTTCACCGCGCCGGTCGGTCGGGGCACGATGCGGACGTATCGGCCTTCCAAATGCACGGCACGCATTCCGCTGTTCATTCGCTGTCGAGGCGCAGCGCTGGCCGCGCACATGCTGCACTGGCGAACGGACACCGAAACCGTGTGTTGGCGGCAGCCTTGATCGGCGAAATCTGAATTGGTGGTCTGTCGGAGCTTACGGAGGGGTTCGGATCGCAAAACTCCGCAAGCGAACCCAGCACGGTATCATCAGTAGCAAAATCGAACCTCGGCGTCGTGAAGTGGGCAAAGCGGCCGGCAGCCTGCTCTTAGTGTCTCCCCGACGCGTGTTCAGGCGCCCCGGTCACCGGCTCAGCCGACATTACAGGTGGATCCGCTCAGCGGGGGCAGGCCATGGCTCGTACAGTGCGGACAGGAGAACCGGGCTTTATGCCGTGCCGCTTTGGGAAGCGTCGCGCCCGATGACTACGCCATCCGCAATGCCAGCAACCCGGAAGGGCGCCGGGCAGCCTTCACGGCTCTTTCGGCCAGACACGCTCTGCCTCGGCCGCTGCGGCTGCCCGCAGACACTGGGGCACCGGTAGC
This sequence comes from Pseudomonadota bacterium, assembly GCA_038528605.1. Lineage (GTDB taxonomy): Bacteria > Pseudomonadota > Alphaproteobacteria > Rhodobacterales > Rhodobacteraceae > Thermohalobaculum. The sequence goes on along the minus strand of JBCBEP010000236.1, from coordinate 2,668 downwards.
CATTCCGGGCCGAACCCATCGCGGCGTTGCTGGAAGGCCATTGAGCTGAGGACATACCGAGCGGCCCGCCAAGACGTGTAGTAGGCCTCGCTCCCAGTGATGGGCTCGAGACCCGATGGAACCATCTCTCCGACACGCCGCACAATCGGCAGACCGGCGGCCATGCACAGCGCCCGGGCCTCGGGGCAGTGGGTGTGGCATAGACTGCTCAGCGGGCGCAGATAGGGCGATCTCTCGGCATCGTTGATCAAGATCGCCCCCAGCGCCTCGAGTTCGGCGACGCTGAGCGGGGCGCTGCCCTGTCCGCGGAACACAGGCCAAGTGGCGAGAAGCGTCCAGCGCCGGTAGAGATCGGCCGTCTCGGCATCCAGAGGCAGCTCACCGTACTCACCCTGAACAATCATTCCGGCCGCCCAGATGGCGGACCAGCGCTCTTCGCGGAGTGCCTTAGCAAAGGCGGTTGTTGTGGACGGTGTCCAAGGTTCCTCGCCCCAGCGTGCACGCCGCGCAGCCGCTTCCGCCGGCTCCCAACGATCCAGGAACTCGAGCATTGAACGCTCCGTCCGTCTAAACCACCAGAGCGTCGAGCGAGTGCGATCCGCATCGGTCAGAACCGTCTCTGCGAACGTCGCGACCTCGATATTGAGGTGTCGATAGTTGGGGACGGTAATGCTGACCAAGGTTTGGAACTCCTCGCGAAAGCCTGCTGCAAGGAGGGCCTCGGCGCGGCTGATCCAATCCTCGGGCGTCTCCAGTTCATGGATGCCCGCCCTGAGCGCGCTGACCGTCGGGAGGTCGCGGCCGTTGATGGGGTAGAGCAGAAGACCCGAGTTTTGGCCTGTGCGGTCTGGCGGGAATAGCGCCCTCCGATCCGCCCGGGACATACGCGGGAAGTCGTACAACGTCCGCCTTGAGAGTTGCCGAGCCAGTTGCCGGGCGGCCGGATTGCCATCTGCGGCGAGCTGTCCGATCGCCCACAATGCCGCGCGCGGGTCTTTATCGGTGAGCCACGCGTTGGCAGCCGCTCTGAGCGCCGGGACTTCGGACCCTGGCAAGATCTGCGCGTATGATGCAGTCGGCACCAAAGGCACCAGAAGCAAAAGAAGGCTGAGGCAAAGTGCTTTCATCGGCAATCCGCGACTGCATCCGTTGGAGGCTCTTCAAACCATGATCGCTCCTACGAAACTAGTGTGCTCCATCTCTGATAGTGTTGATCAACAACTGCTTCCTGGAGCGTGCATTCACTTAACGTCAGCTTCATCCGCAACACGAAGGCGTCGGCCTCAACGATGTTGCACCCGACACGAACGGCAGCTCCCGCGCGCTGTGGCCGCGAAGGCGTTGCGGCACGCCGACGTCGGCTAAGGGCCGTTGACTGACGTTCGAGGTCAGAGCGTCCCTTGTGCATCGCGTGCCGCGGAGCTTGATGGTGATCGTGCGCGTGATAACGGCATGCGGCGGTGTCGATATCAGCGACAGGGCAATGGCAAAAGATGAGCGGGGCGTGGTTGGTCTCCGTATCATCGGACGCATATCGACTTCTATGGATCGCCAACAACGTCATCGATTGCTGGCGCCGGCGTCAAAGGAGGGCGTCTGATGGAACTGCGGATCCCATCGCTCATGCTTTGCGCGGGCCTCCTGCTATCCGCTTGCGCGGCCTCGGGCGAGCCGCTGCGCACGCAGACGCTCGAAGGATACGACTTCGCGGACTTCATCGACGCGCGCCCCAGCAGTGTTGCCATCGAGGGCCGTCTGGTTCTGCCTGAAGACAGCCTGCCACGCGCGGCGGTGATCCTGAGCCACGGCGCTTCTGGTGCGGGTGGGCGGCAGGAACGAGCCGCAGCGCTGTTCGCCGAGGCCGGATGGGCGGCGCTCATACTCGATCATTTCGGCGAACGGGGTGTTCGTTCCGTCGCGCGAGATCAGATCAGGGTCAGCGAACAGCAGATGGCATCGGACATCTTCCAGGCGCGGGACGCGCTGGCCCTGCGGCTTGATCTCGAGCCCTCGAAGATCGGCGCCGTCGGCTGGTCGAAGGGCGCGACCGCCGTCACCCTTGCAACCGTCAGCCGCCTCCAGGGTATGCTCGCGCCGAATACGCCGCCGCTCGCCTTCGCCGCGGCATTCTACCCGTTTTGCGGCTTCCGGCTGGACGATGACGCACTGGCGAGCCCGCTCCTGCTGCTGCTTGCGGGGGAGGACGACTGGACGCCTTCCGCCCCTTGCGTCCGACAGGCCGACGCATGGCAAGCGGCGGATCAGCCCGTCTCTGCCATCGTCTACGAAACCGTTGCGCATGGGTTCGACAGTGGCGCGGGCCGTTTCGAGATCGACGGCGCGATCACCGTCCGAGATGCCTCACCCCGCTGCACATTGCGCGTCGACGAGGCCGGGCGCACGACGACCCTAGACGGCGCGCACTCACTGGCGACCCCCGACGACCGGCGTGCGTTTCTAGCAACCTGCGGCGAGCGGGGCGTCACCTTCGCGGGCGACGAAGAGAGCGGACGGGACGCGCGCACCCGGCTCCTCGCCTTTGCGAAGCGCTCGGTCCCGGACTAGAGCTGTGTGTCGCGCGGCGGCGAATGGTTCGGCGCGGCAGGATGCAAAAGGGCTGAGTGAGCAGGCGGCGTCCTAACAGGCGCAAGCTGCGCACGACCCAAAG
>JBCBEP010000235.1:0-3688 GCA_038528605.1 Pseudomonadota bacterium | reverse complement strand
TCGGCGAGAGGCCGTGGCCGCCGAGCGAGAGCGGGTGGTCTTCCGGCAGCACGCCCTTGGCCTTGTACGTGGTGAGGAGCGGCACGCCGTGGCGTTCAACGAAAGCCCGCACGGCCGACGCGCCCTCAGGCTCCGCCAGCACGTCGAGCCCCGCCACCGCCACGGGCCGCTCAGCCCGCCCCCAAAGCGCGCGGGCCGCCTCCAGCGCCGGCCCCTCCGCGGGCGCAGCGAGCGCGGCGGGCAGCTGATCCGCATGCCGCGCCTCGGCAGGCGCGGTCGCCACCCTGATCGGCAGGTCGAGATGCACCGGCCCAGGGCGGCCGGACATCGCGAGCCGCAGCGCCTTGTCCACCTGCACGTCCACCGCCCCCTCGGTCAGCGTGATCGAGGCCTTGCAGATCTCGGCGAACACCCGCCCATGATCGAAGATCTGGTGCGTGTAGGTCGCCGTCTCCGCGGGGTCGACCATCCCGGAGATGACCACCAGCGGCACCCGGTCCTGCTCCGCATTCGCCACAACGTTGAAGGCGTTGGCGATGCCCGGCCCCACCGTCGCCACCAGCACCCCCGGCGCGCCGGTGGCGTGCCATGTCCCCTCCGCCATGAAACCAGCCGCGTTCTCGTGCCGCGCCAGCCGGAAGTCGATGCCGTGGCGCACCAGCGCATCGATGATCGCCACCACCTCGCCCCCGGGGATGCCGAAGGCATGGGAGACACCCGCACGGGCGAGGCGGGCGGCGACGAGATCGGCGCCGGTCTGGCTGGGCACGGTCATGGGGAAGGTCCTCGGCTTGGCAGGTGGAAACCCGACTATCCGCCGCCCGGGCGGCCCGGGCAAGGCGGCGTGCGGATCAGTCCCCGTCGAAAGCGCAGAGGCTCATCACATCGACGTCGAGCGCCTGGAGCCGCTTCTCCCCGCCGAGATCGGGCAGGTTCACGAGGAAGACCGCAGCGACGACCTCCGCCTCGAGCCGGCGCAGCAGCTTCACCCCCGCCGTCGCCGTCCCGCCCGTGGCCAGGAGGTCGTCCACCAGCAGCACCCGCTCGCCCGGCCCCACGGCGTCCTCGTGGATCTCGACAATCGCCTCGCCGTATTCGAGGCTGTAGGCCTCGGCGATGGTGCGGTAGGGCAGCTTGCCTTTCTTGCGGATCGGCACGAAGGGCAGGCCCATCTGGTAGGACATCGCACCGCCGATGATGAAGCCGCGGGCATCCATCCCGGCAATCGCCTTCAACTCGGCACCCCGGTAGGGCGCGATCATCGCGTCCACCGCCGCCTGGAAGGCGGGCGGATGCGCAAAGAGGGTGGTCACATCGCGGAACTGGACGCCCGGGACGGGAAAGTCCGGGATCGTGCGGATGTGCTCGGCGAGCTCCTGCTTCGCGGCCATGGGCGTCTCTCCTGGCTGGCGGTGGGGTCGGTTCGCGATAACGGCGGGGGGGCGCCGCCGCAAGCGCGCGGGCGCTTCAGCCTTCGACGAACGGCACGCCGCCGGTACCCGCGCCCCGAAGGTCCGTGGCCGGCGCCCACAGCGCCGGGTCGAGCAGGAGGGCGGCGAGCGCATCGGCCGAGACCTCGAGCATCCGCTCTCCCTTCTCCGCCGTCGCGCGCGCCGGGTTGCCCCGCACGCCATTGGCCGTGACGTGCTGGAAGGGCCGCCACCGGAACGACGCCTTGCCGGCAGAGAGCGCGCCGCGGCCCTTCTCCGCCGTCATCCCGTCCGCGAGGCTCGCAAGATCGCCGGTGTCCACAAGGTCGGGCTCGAGCGCGAGCATCATGGAGGTCTCCGCCTCCTCCGCATGCATGAGGGAGGGCTGATCCTCGAGAAGGGCCGCGATCTCATCCGCCGCTTCCGCCGCATAGGTGGTCGCGACGATCGCGATGCCGAGCCGCTGCGCCGCCGTCTCCGCCGCGGCATGCATCGCCCGGATGTTGCCGCCATGGCTGTTGGACAGGAGCACGTCGCGGACGCCGAGACGCGCGAGCGAGCCCACGAGATCGGCGATCATCGCCTGGAAGGTCTCGGGCTGCAGCGTGAAGGTCCCACCAAAAACCATGTGATGCTCGGATAGCCCCGCCCAGAGCATCGGCGCCACCAGCACGTCCCGCCCGGCGGCGGCGGCCTTGGCCGCGGCACGGTGCGCGATCTCCTCGCCGATCCGGCAATCGGTCATCACCGGCAGATGCGGCCCGTGCTGCTCCGTCGCCCCCAGGGGCAGGATCACCGCAGCACCGGCGGCAACCCGCGCCCTGAGCTCATGCGCCTTCAAACGCGCCCATGCGACCTCGACCATCTCGCCCTCCAGCACCGATCCGGGGCGCAGAGGCTGCGACGGCGCGGCGCGCGCCGCAAGAGGCTTCGAGCCGCCGGCGCGTCAGCGCATCGAGCAGAAGCTGCCGGCAGGCCGCCGCCCGCCGCCGCGGCGCCCAGGCGGCAATGCCCGCCGGTACTGCCGGCAGCCGGTCGAGACAGCGGTCCACCGCCGCCATGCTGCGCGCGCCCAACACACCGTCCTCGGGCCCCGGATGTAGCCCCAAGAGCGCCAGCATCGCCTGCAGTTCCCCGATCGCCGCCGGTGTCATCCGCCCCTCCCGCACAAGAACGGGGAGAGAATGACCTTGCCCGCACAGCGTTGCGGCCCGCCGGCACCCATCGCGCGGAGACCCGCATCTGGCCATGGGCGGGGGCAGGCTGGCGGGTGGGCCGCTGAGGACCGTCAGGTCCGAAGCCGGGGGACACGACAGCCCCCCGCCGATTGCCTCAGACCGCGGCCAGGGCCCGGTCGAGGTCCTCGCGCAGGTCCTCCGGGTCCTCGAGACCCACCGAGAGCCGCACGAGCCCCGGCGTGATGCCGAGCGCCCCCCGCGCCTCCTCGCTCAGGCGCTGATGGGTCGTGGTCGTCGGATGCGTGATCAGGCTCTTGGCGTCGCCCAGATTGTTGGAAATGCCCACCAGCCCCAGCGCGTTCAGGAACCGGAAGGCACCCGCCTGCCCGTCCGCCACCTCGAAGGACAGCACCTGCCCCGGCCGCTCCATCTGCCGCGCCGCGAGGTTGTGCTGCGGGTGGCTCGGCAGGCCCGGATAGAGCACCCGGCCGAGCGGCCCGCCCGCCCGCGCGCGCGCATCGAGATGGCCAGCCAGCAGCACCGCCCCGTCCGTCTGCGCCTCCACGCGCATCGGCATGGTCTCGAGCGATTTCAGCATCACCCAGGCGTTGAACGGGCTGAGGGCGGGCCCGGTATGCTTGGCATAGGGCTCCACCTCGTCGCGAATGAACTTCTCCGTGCCGAGGATCACGCCGCCGAGGCAGCGCCCCTGCCCGTCGATATGCTTGGTGGCGGAGTAGACGACCACATCCGCCCCGTGCTCGAGCGGGCGCTGGTAGAGCGGCGTCGCGAACACGTTGTCCACCACCAGCCGTGCGCCCGCGTCATGCGCAATCTCGGCCACGGCGGCGAGGTCGATGATCTCGAGGGTGGGGTTCGACGGCGTCTCGAGGAAGGCGAGCCGGGTTTCGGGCCGCATGGCCGCGCGCCAGGCCTCGAGATCCGTGCCATCCACCAGCGTAATATCGATGCCGAAGCGCGGGCAGAGCTGCTCCACGATGTAGAGGCAGGAGCCGAAGAGCGCCCGCGCCGCCACCACATGGTCCCCCGCCCGAAGCTGGCACATCAGCGCCGTATGCA
>JBCBEP010000234.1:0-3707 GCA_038528605.1 Pseudomonadota bacterium | reverse complement strand
TTCACTCGGCCGAGAGCACAGCGTCGCGCGCCGCGACCAGGCGGCGGACGGCAGCAAGGATGAAGGGGGTGCCGCAGACCCAGTCCCGGTCGGAGACGGGGGCCGTGCCCGCCCGCTCCCTGAGCGCCGCGATGGCCGGGTGATCGAAGACTTCCTGTGCCCGCGCCGGGGTGTCGAAAGTGCGGCCGGTGACGATCAGGTCGGGCGATTGCAGGATCAGTTCTTCGAGCGGCATCCGTCCCCCGCCCTCATATCCCGCCTCGATCGCGATGTTGGCGAGGCCGGCGGCCTCTAGCACCGATGCGGCGAGCGTCCCGCGCCCCAAGGTGTAGCCGCCCGAGTAGTAAAGCGCTGCGCGAGGCCGCTCTGCCACCTTCGCCCGCGCGGCCTCAAGGTCCGCATCGAAGTGGGTGATGAGGTTGGCCGCAGCTTCTTCGCGCCCGAGAACGCTGCCCATCTGGGCAATGCGCTCACGCACGGCCTCGAGGCTGTTCGCGGGTTCGAACACGGCAACCGGTATGCCGAGGCGCTGGAGCATCGACACCGTCGCCCGTGTCGTAAAGCTGCCGGCGATGACGAGGTCCGGCTCGAGGAGGAAAATCTCCTCAGCCAGCCCGTGGTTGACGTCGTAGCCCTGCGCCTCCTCCGCCATGGCCGAGGAAGCCGGGTCGCGCGCGAGATAGCTGACCGAGACGAGCTGGCCCGGGGAGGCGATCAGCATGGCGAGCTGATCGGTGCAGAGGTTCATCGACACGACCCGGGCCGGAGGCTGCGCCGCCGCCGTGGAGGCGGCGCCGAGAAGCATGATCACCGCAGCTTTGCGGAGGACGTGGCCGAGCATGTGCGCGCCCCTAGAAGCTGAGCCTCAGGCCGGCAAAGCCCGCGACCCCCTGCGTCTCGAAGTTCAATACCTCCTGATAATCCGAGTTGGTCGCGTTCTCGACGCGCGCGAAGACGGCGAGATTGTCGGTGACGTCGTAGCTGCCCTGAAGGCTCACCAGCACGAAGCTGTCGAGCGTGATCAGGGGGGCCGGAAAGGTGCCCGCCCCGAAATCGAGATCCCGCTGATCGCCCGAATAGGTCACACCAAGGCCGACGGTCGCCCGGTCCGCGGCGAAGCGGTAGATCGCATCGAAGCCCGCCGCGTGGCGCGGCCGGCGCACCTCCTGCAGATCGGTCGAGCCCTCCTCGGAGAGCGTATAGGTGTAGCTCGCGATCAGGGTCAGCGGGTCGATCGGGTTCGCGCTCATCTGAAGCTCGACGCCCTGGCGCGGGCTTTCCCCAAAGGCGTTCACCGAGGTCGGGAGCCCGGCGTCCACGTCGAAGCCCGGCACGATCTCGTCGGTCACGCGGCCCCGGAAGTAGGTCGCGTCGAACACCAGCCGGCCGTCAAGCAGCGTCTGCTCAACGCCGATATCCCACTGGAAGGTCCGCTCAGGCACGAGGTCGGGGTTGCCGATGAACTGGCCGGGGGAGAAGCCGAATTGCTCGAAGAAGGTGGGGTTCACGACACCGCGCCCGACCGAGCCGTGAAAGCGCGTGGCGGTCAGCGCGTAGGTGTAGGACGCACCGATGGAGTAGGTGAAGGCGTCCTCGAAGGCGTCGTTGAAATCCTGGCGGAGCCCCACCTGCAGATCAGCGCCCGCGAAGGGGCTCACCCGGTATTCGCCGACGAGGCCCACGAGCGTCCGCGTTTGGTCGCCTGTCGATGCCTCGTTGACCTCCTCCTCGATCTCGACCGCGGCTGTGACGAGGTTCGAGACGGGACCGAAATCGAACGAATAGCTCGATTGCGCGACGCCCTTGAACCGCCGGCCCTCGCTGGAGAACGCTGTCTCTCCGTCCTCGAGCGTGTCGGAACGGCTCTCCGAATACTCGAAGCGCAACTCGTGGACGAGAGCATCGTCGAGCATCTCGTACCGGCCGAAGACGCCGATGGCGAGATCGCGGGCGTCGTTGACGCTGTCACTGTCCACGACCAGACCGCTGGTCTCATCGGCGGGGAACGGGAAGAGCTGGGCATCAAAGTCGGATTCGCGGTCCGCAAAGAACACCGAACCACCGAGACGGATGTCGTCGGTCACGTCCCAATTCGCGCGGCCGAAGAGGGAGAGGTTGCGGTCACCGTCCATCTCCCCCTCACGGTCGCCCGTGCCGGTGGCGACATTGAAGCCGTCCGTGCGCCGGAGGGCCGCGGTGAGCGCGCCGTCCCAGTCCTCGCCGCCGCCTGAGACCGTGCCCCGAGCGAGCGCCGTACCGTCGGAGCCGCCTTCGACCGCGCCGTCCCAGCGCATCTCCCCGCGCATGCCGCGCCGGGTGATGATCGAGATGACGCCGGCCGCAGCGTTCGAGCCGTAGAGGGCGGACTGGGGCCCGCGAATGACCTCGATCCGTTCGATCCCAGCCACCTGCAGGCCGCCGAAGTCGAACTCCCCGCCCGAGACCGAGGAGACCTCCAGACCGTCGATCAGCACCAGCACCTGGTTCGCCTCGGCGCCGCGCAGGCGGACTTGCGTAAAGCCGCCGAAGCTGCCCGTGCGGCTAACCGCGACGCCCGGGACGCGGCGCAGCGCATCGGCCACGTAGCGCACGCCCTGCGCCTCGAGCTGTTCGCCGGTGACGACCGTAAAGGCCCGGCCAGTCTCGTCGACGGCGACCGGTGTACGCCCGCCGCTCACCAAGATCTCGTCCAACACCATCGCCTCTTGAGCCGACGCCGTTCCCGCGCCAACCACAGCCGCAAACGCTGCGGCTCGATGCAAAACATGCATGCCTTCATCCCTCTCACGCGGCCGGACCCAGCCGACCGATGCGGTTGCCCCTGACCGTCGCGACACGCGGGCGCACCGGCCCCGCACCATGACGGTCGCATCGAACTCACCGCTGCGGAGGAACCGCTCCGACGGCGCGCCCCGCGCCACGGAAGGGTGAAGGCCTTGGCAGGTCTCCTGGCTCGCGGGTCACAGCACTTGTCCCACCTTCCCGATCCGATGGATCAGTGGCATCCGGAACAGCACTCACCGCCTACAGTTGCGGGGGCAGCCACGGCTTCAGCACCCAAAGCAGGCACCACACCGCGTTCCCTATTAATCCGGCCGCCAAGCAACGGCGCGGAACCAAGGCTGTCGGCAGCAAGCCATGACGCTTTGCAGGCGTCAAGCGGTCGTGACAACGATGCAGGTCTTCTCTCGAACTCCTGCCCTCGCAGTCCCAGAGAACGTCGGCTTTGACCGCAGCGAGTGGGTCGCGCAACACCCGCATCGAATGGCTTCTCTCTGCCAATATGTGCGAAGTCGTTCGCGCAAAGCGCCGAAAGCAGTAGTCTGACCCAAGCAGTCGGATGTCCGGAAGGTCCGCTGACCGACGGCGAGACGCGACATGATGCTGCGCGAAAGACCAATGACCAGTTCGGTAATCCTGCACCGCAGCATGATGGGCCTATTCGTACTTCTCCTATGGGCCGGCCGCGCCGGCCATTTTTCGGGATGGGCTCGAATCTGACCTAGACGAGAGCTGGGCTCTTGTGGAGGCGCCGGACAGCGTGGGTCTGTCGCTGACTTTGGACACCCCCCGGCAAGGCGAACGCCGAGCGTTCTGTGAGGCAGCTATTTGGCCTGAGCCTGACGGCTAAGCTGGAGTGCCTAAGGCTCCGGCGTGGGACCGGAGTCCCCGGGGGGCGCTCTCGTCGTCGCGCACGTGGCGGATCA
>JBCBEP010000233.1:0-3799 GCA_038528605.1 Pseudomonadota bacterium | reverse complement strand
CGGCGTGCTGCTCGGCGATGCCGACGTCGAAGGTCCGCTCGGGGAAGCGCTTGCCGAAGACGTCGAGCCCCGTCCCGTCCGGCATTGCGGCGGTGACGGCGACGATCTTGTCGTCCTTCTCCGCCTCCTGGATCAGCGCGTTGGCGAAGACCTTGGTGTAGCTCGGCGCGTTGGAGGGCGCCTTCTTCTGCTCGCCCGAGACGAGGTCGAACTTCGCACGGGCATGGCCCTTGTCCGGCGCGTTCTCGGCCGGGCCATAGCCCTTGCCCTTCTTGGTGATCGCGTGGATCAGGACGGGGCCGTCGGCGTATTTCTGGACGTTGCGGAGCACGGGCAGGAGCTGGTTCATATCGTGCCCGTCGATGGGGCCGATATAGGTGAAGCCGAGCTCTTCGAAGATCGTGCCGCCGAGAACCGTGCCCTTGGCGTGCTCCTCGATGCGCCGCGCCGCTTCCCGGAACGGACCGGGGAGGAGGTTGATGGCCGATTTCGCGGCCTCGCGGAGGTCGTGATAGGTCTTCCCGCTCATTAGACGCGCGAGATAGGCGCTCATGGCGCCTACGGGCGGGGCGATCGACATCTCGTTGTCGTTGAGGATGACGATGAGGCGCTTGTCGAGATGGCCGGCGTTGTTCATGGCCTCGTAGGCCATGCCGGCGGTGATGGCGCCGTCTCCGATCACCGCGATGCAGTCGCCGGTATCCTCACAGCCGAAGTCGCGCCCCGCCGCGAAGCCGAGGGCCGCGGAGATGGAGGTGGAGCTGTGGGCGGCGCCGAAGGGGTCGTACTCGCTCTCGGAGCGCTTGGTGAAGCCGGAGAGCCCGCCGCCCTGGCGCAGCGTGCGGATGCGGTCCCGCCGACCCGTGACGATCTTGTGCGGGTAGCACTGGTGGCTCACGTCCCAGATCAGCTTGTCGCGCGGCGTATCGAACACCGCATGGAGCGCCACGGTGAGCTCAACCACGCCGAGGCCCGCGCCCAGATGGCCGCCGGTGAGCGACACAGCGGAAATGGTCTCGGCCCGCACCTCGTCCGCGAGTTGTTTCAGCTCCTCGTCCGAGAACCCGCGGAAGTCCGCAGGAACATTGATCTTATCGAGAAGGGGCGTGTGGGGACGGTCGGTCACGTCAACCTCCGAGGCGTTGGGACGACGCGCCAGCCAGTGACAACCGGCGCGACGGATACCGAGTGTCAAGACATATTGACACAAGGGTAAGGCTTAAACAATGGACACTGGTCGCCGTCCATTGTGGCGGAAGAATGGATTGCCGAGGTTCAGCCCGCATCGAAATCCTCGGTGCTGACGGTGCCATCGCGTTCTTCGACGATTTTCTGGACCTTTAGCTCGGCTTCTTCGAGCAGCTTCTCGCACCGCGCGCGCAGGGCGGCACCGCGTTCATAGAGCGCGATCGACTGATCGAGCGCCACCTCGCCGCCCTCGAGCCGGTTTACCACGCTATCGAGCTCGGCGAGGGCGGCCTCGAAGCTCATGGCGGCGATATCGGCGTTGGGCTTATCGGCTGGCATCTGTTCAGGCGTCGGCGTGGGCGATGAGGACGTCAAGGTGCTGGCGCAGGCTTTCGGCAAGGCCGTCGAGGTCGTAGCCCCCCTCCAGCGTCGACACCACGCGGCCGCCTGCCACATCGCTCGCCACTTTGCAAATCTCCCGCGTGACCCAGGCGAAGTCGGTGTCGAACCAGTTGAGGCTCGCCAGAGGGTCATTCATATGGGCGTCAAAACCGGCGGAGATCATCACGAGTTGCGGCTTCCAGGCGGCGATTTGCGGCAGGATCGTGCCCTCATACGCAAGGCGCATCTGCTGTCCGCCGCTCATGGGGTCGAGCGGGACGTTGATGATGTTGCCGACGCCGGTTTCGTGCGCCGCGCCAGTACCCGGGTAGAGCGGCATCTGGTGGGACGAGGCGAAGACCACGCGGGGCTCAGCCTCGAAGATGTGCTGCGTGCCGTTGCCGTGATGCACGTCGAAATCGATGATCGCGACGCGCTCGAGCCCGTGTGCATGCACCGCATGAGCGGCACCCACGGCGACGTTGTTGAAGAGGCAGAAGCCCATCGCCCGGTCACGCTCCGCATGGTGGCCGCAGGGGCGCACGGCGCAGAAGGCCGCCTTGGTCTCGCCGCCCAGGACCGCATCGACGGCGGCGATGTTGGCGCCCGCCGCGTGGTAGGCGGCTTCGAGGGAGCCTGCGGACATATGCGTGTCGGGGTCGAGACTTATGGAGCCTTCCTTCGGCGCGACGGCAACGATGGCATCGACATAATCGGCATCGTGGGCGCGCTTCAGCGCCGCGATTTCCGCCGCAGGCGCCTCGCGCCGCGCCAGCCCGTCATACTCCGCGCCGGACAGAACAGCATCCACGGTCTCGATGCGCGCGACGCGCTCCGGATGCCCCGGGGGCGTCACGTGCCGGTGGCTCGATGGGTGGGTGTAGACGATCAGGCTCATCCCGCGACCCTAGACCGCGGGCCCGCGCTGCCACAATGCCCCGCGGCGCGGCGATCACGGGCTGTTGCACTCGGGGCCCGTCCCCGGGGACACCCGAGCCAGCGCGCGCCCCTGCCCCGGATCGCGCAACACCCGCACCGGGCAGGCGAGAACGGCCAGGCGCCCCGGGCATGGGGCACCCGCGGCGCTGCCGCCAGCCTGAAAGGATACGCCATGGACAATCCGTTCGCGGGCCGCGCCGGCTCGCCCACCGGCCCGGGGATCGACTATGTGCCGGTCACGCCCAACGACATCACGGACTTCGATGACGTGGCCGTTGCACTCTACGTGGAGACCGGGGGCGCGGTGAACTTTGTGTCGGTCAAGGGAGGCACGCGCAGTGTTCAGCTGCCGAACTACGGCTACCTGCTTTGCGGTGTTTCCCGCGTGAACGCCACGGGCACGACGGCATCCGGCATCCACGCGATCGTCGTCACCTGACGGAGGTAAGCGCGGGCGAGCGGGGCGGTCAGTCGGCCACCCCGCGCGCCCTGGCCGCGTCATCGGCCACCACGCTTCGGGGGGAGAGGACGCCGCGGAGGTCGTCCTCTCCCCGATAGATGAAGTCGAAGAGCCGGCCCGTCGGCTCCACGCGCACGACCCGGGCCCCGCTTCCGTCGCGGCGGAGGGGGTACTCCACACTCTCCACCACAAGGGGCCGGCCGTTCGGGTCGCTCTCGCGGACGAGGAGGCCGCTCTCGGTGTAGCGCTCCCGCGTCCCGTCCGCGTGCTGGCGCGTCCAGCCGAGGAGCTTGCCCTCCGGGCCGTAGTCGTAGCGGTCCTGCCAGGGACGGGCGGGGAAGATCAGCGGGTCGTCATACACCGTCTCGTCGCCCTCGAAGGCCCGATAGTCGATCCGAGCGATCCGCTGGCCGCCCTGCCCGTCCGGCTCGTACTCCCGGGCCTGGCCCGCGGGAAACAGGATCGAGACGAAGGCAGGGGCCGAGAGCTCGAAGCCGTTATCGGCGAAAACCGCGATATCGACGCGCTGGCTCTTCATGTCGTCGCGCCCCGGGACGGCCACGCCGTCATGCCAGTCGACGACCAGTTCGGCGCGGCGGCCACGGCGGTCGAGCGGTTCGATCTTCACGCGCTCCGGGTCCCCCCGCAGAAGCACCCAGCGCATGGTGATCACGTCCCGCCCGGTCTCGAAATTCGGGCCGGAGACGAGGAGCATCCGCCGGCTCGCCGCCTGCGAGCGCCATACGCGGGCGAGGCTGAACGGCGTATCGAAGAGCTGCTCGTTGAGCCCTGCGCCGAAATAGTCCGTCCCCTCCTGACCCGAGACGTCGC
>JBCBEP010000232.1:0-3827 GCA_038528605.1 Pseudomonadota bacterium | reverse complement strand
ACCGCAGGGCCTTAACCCGCGATTAACGATGACCCACCAGCCAAGCCGCGCGGTTGAAGCCCGGGCCGCGATGGGGCATGGGCATCACCGGCAATCGCAGCGAAGGAGCCCTGCCATGAGCGAGACTGGACGCGACCCCTCCGTGGTCACCCGCTTCGCCCCCTCGCCCACGGGCTTCCTGCATATCGGCGGCGGGCGCACGGCGCTCTTCAACTGGGCCTTCGCGCGCCACCATGGCGGCAAGTTCCTGCTGCGCATCGAGGATACCGATCGCGAGCGCTCCACGCCCGAGGCCACGGCGGCGATCTACGAGGGCATGCGCTGGCTGGGGCTCGACTGGGACGGCGACGCCGTCTCCCAGGCCGCCGGGCAGGCGCGCCATGCGGAGGTAGCCGAGGCGATGCTGGCCAACGGCACCGCCTACAAGTGCTGGGCCACGAAGGAAGAGATCGACGCCTTTCGCGAGCAGGCGAAGGCCGAGAAGCGCCCGCCCCTCTTCCAGTCCCCTTGGCGCGACGCCGATGCCGCCGCCATCGCCGAGAAGGAGGCGGCCGGCACGCCCTTCGTCATCCGCCTCAAGGCCCCCCGCGAGGGCCAGGTGACGGTCGAGGACGCTGTTCAGGGCACGGTCACCTGGGAGGCCGCGCAGCTCGACGACCTGATCCTCCTCCGCTCGGACGGCACGCCGGTCTACATGCTCGCCGTGGTGGTGGACGACCACGACATGGGCGTGACGCACGTGATCCGCGGCGACGACCACCTGACCAATGCTGCCCGCCAGTCCCTCATCTACCGGGCCATGGGATGGGACATCCCGGTCTTCGCCCACATCCCCCTCATCCACGGGCCGGACGGCGCGAAGCTTTCGAAACGCCACGGCGCTCTCGGCGTCGAGGCCTATCGCGAGATGGGCTACACGCCGGAGGGAATGCGCAACTATCTCGCCCGCCTCGGCTGGTCCCACGGCGATGACGAGTTCTTCACCACCGACCAGCTCATCGACTGGTTCAATCTCGAGAGCATCGGCAAGGGGGCGGCACGGTTCGACTTCGTGAAGCTCGCCAACATCAACGGACAGCACATCCGCACCATGGACGATGCGCGCCTCGCCGAGCTCGTGCTCGATTATTGTGCATTGCGAGATATCGCGCTTGCGGCAGAACATCGCGAGATGTTGACCTCCGCGCTGCCCGGACTGAAAGAGCGCGCCAAGACGCTCGCGGAACTCATTGATCTGTCACACTATATCGTCGCATCCCGCCCGCTGGAGCCCGATGAAAAGGCCGCAAAAACCCTCTCCGGAGAGGCCCCGGCGCTCCTCGCTCGTTTGACGCCGCACCTGCGTGCTGCTACTGCGTGGAAACCGGGTCCACTTGAAGAAGTGGTGCGCACTTTCGCGGAAGACGAAGGCCTGAAGCTCGGGAAAGTTGCACAACCGCTCCGGGCCGCACTAACGGCCCGCGCGGTCAGCCCCGGGGTCTTCGACGTCATGGTCACCCTCGGGCGCGACGAGACGCTGGCCCGGATCGCCGACGTCACCGGCTGACACCGGAAACCAGCGCAAAGTGAACGCCCGCCCCGGCCATCGCGCGGCTTGGGCGGCCTGGCGACCCGTCCGTATCCGGGCCCGGGCGCGCACCGACAAGGGGAGAACCATGCCGGACACAGCCACCCGCACCGCCACCGTCACCTTCGACGGCAAGACCATGGACGTGCCCGTCTACGACGCCGTGCACGGGCCTTCCGTGCTCGACATCCGCCGCCTCTATGCGGATCTCGACGTCTTCACCTACGACCCGGGCTTCACCTCCACCGCCTCCTGCGAGAGCACCATCACCTATATCGACGGTGACAAGGGCGAGCTCCTCTACCGCGGCTACCCGATCGACCAGCTGGCGGAGCAGTCCCACTTCCTCGAGGTCTGCTATCTCCTCCTCTACGGCGAGTTGCCCTCGCCCAAGCAGATGGAGGATTTCGAGAACCGCGTGACCAAGCACACCATGCTGCATGAGCAGATGGTGAACTTCTTCCGCGGCTTCCGGCGTGATGCGCACCCGATGGCGGTGATGTGCGGTGTCGTCGGCGCGATGTCGGCCTTCTATCATGACTCGACGGACATCACGGACGCCTGGCAGCGCGAGGTCGCCTCGATCCGCCTCATCGCCAAGATGCCGACGATCGCGGCCTGGGCCTACAAGTACTCGCTGGGCCAGCCTTTCATCTATCCGCGGAACGACCTCGATTACGCGTCGAACTTCCTGCACATGTGCTTCGCGGTGCCGTGCGAGGAGTATGTCGTCGACCCCGTCCTGGCCCGCGCCATGGACCGGATCATGACACTGCATGCGGACCACGAGCAGAACGCCTCGACCTCGACCGTGCGCCTCGCCGGCTCCTCCGCCGCCAACCCCTTCGCCTGCATCGCCGCCGGCGTTGCCTGCCTCTGGGGCCCGGCCCATGGCGGGGCGAACCAGGCCTGCCTCGAGATGCTGCGCGAGATCGGCTCGCCGGACCGCGTGGACGAGTACGTCAAGCGCGCGAAGGACAAGAACGACCCGTTCCGCCTCATGGGCTTCGGCCACCGCGTGTACAAGAACTACGACCCGCGCGCGAAGGTCATGCAGCAGACCGCGGCGGAGGTGCTCGACCTTCTTGGCGTAAAGGACAACCCCACGCTCCAGACCGCCAAGCTCCTGGAGAAGCACGCGCTCGAGGACGAGTACTTCATCGAGAAGAAGCTCTACCCGAATGTCGACTTCTACTCGGGCATCATCCTCGAGGCGATGGGCTTCCCCACCTCGATGTTCACCCCGATCTTCGCGCTCAGCCGCACCGTGGGCTGGATCGCGCAGTGGAAGGAGATGATCGAGGACCCGACACAGAAGATCGGCCGTCCCCGTCAGCTCTACAAAGGTGCTCCGCGCCGCGACTACACGGCCATCGAGGGCCGCTGAGCTCACCCCGCATCGACAATCGAGGCGAAGGGCCCCGCAGCAGGCTGCCGGGGCCCTTTCCTTTGCCGGCCGTCTTTTTCGCCGCCGGATGAAACCTTTTCGACACTACGAGCGCACTCACCTCAACGGGCACCTGATGGCGCCCGGCCAGAAGGAATGGCGAGGGAGGAGTGACGGGATGCAGCATGGCCATAGAGAGCAAGGCGGCAACGAATGGGTCGGGCGGCCCGTACGGTCCTCGGTCCCCGGCTCCCGCGCGATTGGCGCCGCCAGTCTCGTAGCCGCGCTCGGCGTTCATCTCGGCGCGTTCGCCTTCGTGGCAGGTGATGCAGGGGAGAGGCCGGCGCCCGCTGCTCCGGCGCGCGCTCAGGCAACGCTTTCCATGATGGCGATCACGATCGAGCCGGCGCCCCATGAGGCCGCGCCAGGGCTCGCACTTCCGGAGACAGCGAACGCCCTGCCCGCCTTCGCCGCCCCCGGCCCGGTTAGGCAGGCGCCTTCCGAGCGAGGGGCGCCCGGCTACACAGTCGCCCAGCTATTGGCTGCGAGCATCGCGGGCACCGGGACACCGCCCGCGATTGCGGCGGCAAACCGGCCGGCGCCGCTTGAGCAGGCGAACGCTGCGCAACGCGACCTCGGCATCGCCCGCCATGCGCTGACGCGCAACACGGCCAGCACTGCCGCGCCGCTCGGTCTGCAACTCGCGGCCCTTGGCGACCCCGGCTTCCTACACGCGGGCCTTGCGCCGGAGCGGCCGGACCTCACGCCGCTGCCCCGCGTGCGCCCGGCCGATCTGCTCGCCTCGGCGGAGCGCCCGTCCCTTGGCGGCCCGCCCACCAGCCCGCTCCTCTCCCGTGCGCGCCTCGTGATCCA
>JBCBEP010000231.1:0-3843 GCA_038528605.1 Pseudomonadota bacterium | reverse complement strand
TCGACCGCGTTGATCGCCATGTTGCCGGTGTGGACTTCCTTGTAGCCGAGCTTCTTGGCGCCGGCTTCGAGCACCTTGAAGTTGTTGTTGCCCGGCAGGCCCGGGAGCCCGTGCGTGCGGGTGACCCGCATCTTGGCCTCGGCCTTCGAGTACCAGGGGTCCATTTCGGCCGCATCGATCGGCCAGTCGAGCAGGTTGGCGCCCGGAATGCCGCCATAGGCGGAGGCGACCTTCCACTCATGCTCCTGGAAGCGGAGGGAGGCGCCGGCCCAGTGGGTGGTCGACCCGCCCACGGCCTTCACGATCCAGGCGGGCAGGCCCGCAAAGTCGCGGCTGACGCGCCAGCCGCCGGAAGTGGTGCGCTTGTCGAGCCAGGCGAGCTGGCCGAAGCTGTCCCACTCGTCGTTGATGTAGTCCTCGGGCAGGTGCCGCCCGCCGGCCTCCAGCGCCACGACGCTGATGCCCTTCTGTGCGAGTTCGTTCGCGAGCGTGCCGCCGCCCGCGCCGGTGCCGATGACGACGACGACGCTGTCGTCGGAGGTATCGAAAGGTGCTGCCATGTCGTGTCCCTCCTCAGAGCCAGGCGATGTCGTCGAAGCCGCGCTCGAGGTAGCCGCCCTGCTCGTAGGAGGCGCCCTCGTAGCCGAAGACCGGCCAGACGTCTTTCTGGTTGTAGAGGCTCACCACGAGGTCCCCGCGGATGCCCTGGAAGAACGCTGTCTTCTCGATCTGCTTGAGAAGGGCCACGCGGTCCGCCTCCCAGCCGAGGCCGAGATAGTCGCGCGCGCCCTGCCCTTCGGCCAGCATGTCGAGCCCGGCCACGCCTTCCTCAAGCTGCGCCTTGTAGGCGGGATCGGCCGCAGCCTTGTCGTCATGCCCCTTGATCGCGATGCCGTAGTGGCGGTCCGGCAGCCGGTCGTGCGGGTAGATGTCCCGCGCCATCTGGATGAGCGTGGCGGCGGTGTGCGGCGCCACGCCCTTGGCTTCGAGCGCCCATTCCTCGCTGGCATGGGCGACGAAGCCGCTGCCGACCACGAGGCTCGCCCCGGCCATGGCGCCGGATGCGAGCAGCTCGCGCCGGGTCAGGCCCCTGAACGCTGGTGTCATTGTTTCCTCCTGCTGGCTTTCTTTTGTTTTGCTGGCGGGGCTGGGCCTTACGTGTATCGGCCCGCCCGTTGCAGGACCTCGATCTCGTAGCCGTCGGGGTCCTGGACGAAGAAGAACTTGGCGATGGGGGGTGTGCCGGGGCCGCCCGGCGCGAACTCGACGAGTTTGCGGGGGCCGAGGCCCTCGGCTTCGAAGCGGGCATGCTCGGCGTCGAGATCGTCGACGCAGACCGCCATGTGCCCGTAGCCGTTGCCGAGGTCGTAGGGCTCGGTCTGGCCCTTGTTCACCGTGAGCTCGAGCTCGAAATCGTTCTCGGCGTTGCGGAGATAGACGAGGGTGAACTTCTCGAAATCGAGCCGGTCCGCGACCGTCAGCCCGAAGGCCTTCTCGTAGAAATCGAGCGAGCGCTGTTCCTCCAGCACCCGGATCATCATGTGGATCGCCTTCGCCATTTCATTCCCCAGCTGGCCGTGACTGCGACCAGTCTAGGAAGCGATGGGGCGCGATGGTGGTAGCCGGCTACTACCTATTCGGCGGCAACGGGCACCTCGGCGGCCTCGGCCGCGGCGCGCCTGAGATGGACGAGACAGGCGCAGCGGAGGAGCGAGGTGAAGTTGCGCACCTCGCCCTGCAGGCTCGTCACCTCGTCATGCAGCTTCGAGCAGAACTGCGGGACCGTGATGCCCTCGCGCGCGGCGATATCGTCGAGCACGCGCCAGAACGCGGTCTCGAGCCTTACGGACGTGCTGTAGCCGCTGAGGCGCATCGAGCGCGTCTCGCTCTCGTATTCGTCCGGGTCTTGCCCGGCGAAAACCTGGCACATGGCCAACCTCCCATGAGCACCGCTTGAGGCGGTCTGTTCTCGGTGGCCCGTCTTGAAGCGCGGGCGTGCGGGGAAGCGTACACCAAAAACGCGGGACGACAACGCGATGTGTCCGTCCCGCGACGCTTTGGTTGCGGGCGCCGGGGCGCCTGCCGCACGGGCCGCCCTCAGAAACCGAGGGCGGCGGCCGTCTGCTCCGTGAGCACGCCGGAGGGGGCGAGCTCGTTGTCCTCCTGGAAGGCACGCAGCGCACGGTCCGTGGCCGGGCCGAACACGCCATCGGGCGCGCCGACCGGGTAGCCGCGGGCGGAGAGCTCGCGCTGGAGGGCCAGCACATCATCGCCGCGCATGCGGGGCGAGGTGAGCTGGAGGACCGAGCCCTGGGCTGCGTAGCTCTCGCTCACGCCGCCCGCATCGCCAGCATCGATCACCTCCTCGGGCTCGGACACGATCTCGAAGACCTGCTCGTCCTGGTAGACGGTCGAGCGGTAGAGCACGCCGTCGCAGACATACATGGTCTCGCCCTCAGAGCGGATCTGCTCGCACTCCTTCTCCCGCGGGAGCGTGGCCACGTAGACGAGCGTCGAGCTGGCAAGGGCAGCGGTGAAGTACCAGCCCCAGCGGGGGTAATAGTAGTAGCTGCCCCAGCGCCAGTGCGGCGGACGCGCAAAGGGCGGACGGTAGGCGGGCGGGCGCCATGCCGGCGGGCGCCAATGGGGCGGCCGGTAGCCGGGCGGCCGGTAACCCGGCGGTCTCGGCCGTCCCGGCCGGTAGCCGGGCCGGTTCCCCGGACGGTTCCCCGGCGGACGGGCCCCCGGACGGTTTCCGGGCGGACGGGCGCCGGGACGATTACCCGGCCGGTTACCCGCCCCTGGCCGGTTACCCGGCCTGTTGCCAGCGCCGGGGCGGTTGCCTGGCCTGTTGCCCGCGCCTGGGCGGTTACCTGGCCTGTTGCCCGCGCCGGGACGCGTTCCGGCAACGGGCCGCGTGCTCGGGCGCGGACGGTTGGGCCTGGTGCTCGGCCGCGGGCGGCTGCCCGGACGGGGCCGCGCGCGGTTCGCGGGCCGAGAGCGCGCGCCCTTGGGCCGCATATGCGCCCGCCCCTTGAAGCCGCCGCCGCGCCCACCGGGGCGTGCCTCGGCGCTTTCGACCCCGAGTTGCAGGGTAAGCGCGCGCTCCGGCGCGGGCCCCACGGCGAAGAGCGCGAAGAGACCGGCGAAGAGGGCGACGAGGAAGGATGACGTTCTCATTGCTGTGCCTCCCCGCCCGCAGGCTCGCCACCTTCAGCATCCGGCCCGGCCTGCGGCTGCACGCCTGCCCGGCGCGCCGCGAGATCGGGCAGCGAGGCGGGCAGGTCGTCCTCGTCCGGCGCGAAAACGAACTGCTCCGGCGTCGTCTCGGGTGCGAGATCCCAATTGCTCAGCCAGGCGCGGTATTGCGGCCAGCCCTTCTCGTCGCTCTCGGTGCCGACGATGTAGAGAGGCACCGGCGCGTCCGGATCGTCGGCGATCCAGATCTGCCAATCCTCCTCGAAGCCCGCGAAGGCGATGTGATGGGCGACGACCCCGCCGATGCGCGTGAGGCCCACATAGGCGGCGAGGTCCGCGCCGGTGACCATGCGCTCGGGCAGGTCCTCCGCCATGATCGTCCAGAGCGGGAGCACCGTGTCGGTCCGCTCGCGGAGCGCTGTGACCAGCGCCTCGAAGCCTTTGTCGAACTTCCGGCTGGCGTAGAAGTCCTCCTCCGGCGCGGAGACGGTGAACGTCTCGCCGTCGTAGTAGTAGTCCCGCAGCTTGAAGCCTTCCTCGGAGCTGGCGCTGAAGCCTTCGCCGCGGACGATGAGGTTGCTGCCGCTGCGCGTGAAGGTGAGCTTTTCGCGGCCGTCATCGACGACGTCGTAGCTCACGAACCAG
>JBCBEP010000230.1:0-3894 GCA_038528605.1 Pseudomonadota bacterium | reverse complement strand
AGATCTACAACGCCTCCCAGGCGCTCAACACCGATGGCTGGTCGGTGACGCTGGATGGCGAGGTGGAAGCGCCGAAGACCATCGCGATGGAGGACCTGCTGAAGCGGATGCCCATCGAGGAGCGGATCTACCGTCACCGCTGCGTCGAGGCGTGGTCGATGGTGGTGCCGTGGATCGGGTTCCCGCTCTCGGCGCTGGTGGCGGAGGCGAAGCCGCTCTCCTCGGCCAAGTATGTGCGCTTCGAGACGTTCATGGACCCGGATATGGCCCGCGGCCAGCGCCAGCACTGGTACCCCTGGCCCTACACGGAGGCGGTGACCATCGAGGAGGCGGCGAACGACCTGACGATGATGGTCGTGGGCGCCTATGGGAAGGTGCTGCCGCACCAGTTCGGGGCGCCCATGCGGCTCCACCTGCCCTGGAAGTACGGCTTCAAGTCGATCAAGTCGATCGTGCGGGTGAGCTTCGTGGAGGAGCGGCCGGTGGGGTTCTGGGAAGAACTGCAAAGCGCGGAATACGGCTTCTGGGCCAATGTGAACCCCGCCATCAGCCACCCCCGCTGGAGCCAGGCCAGCGAGCGCGTGCTCGGCACGGAGGAGCGCGTGCCGACGATCAAATGGAACGGCTATGGCGAGCAGGTGGCCGGCATGTATGCGGGCCTCGAAGAGAAGTACGCCGACCGTCTCTGGCGCTGAGGGTAGCGCATCGGCGGAAATCCGCCGATGGAGCGCTTGCACTGGCGGCATTTTGCCGACCGACACCTGCATAACGGGCCAGTTCGGCACCGCCAGGCAGAAAGGGCGAGCGTCAACAATGCCTTACAGCTGAGGCCGTCAATGGCACGGTACTTGCGTAGGGAAGGCGACCGGTCGAACCAACCGCTGTCCCAGGCGGTGGCCGGTAACCTTCGCCCGCTATGGAGCCGTGGCTGTCTCCCCGATCTGCCGCGGCCCCATAGCGGGATTTTCACTTTAATCCGCTGCAAGCTCGTCCGCGGCGTAGCCCTGCAGCGCCAGCAGCGCTTCGAGGCCGGCATGGTCGATCCGCGCATCCGCAGCATCGGCGAGCCGCGGCTTGGCCCGGAAGGCGACGCCGAGGCCGGCGGCCTCGACCATGGCGAGATCGTTGGCGCCGTCGCCAACGGCCATTGCCTCGGCGGGGGTGAGCCCGAGTGCTGCCAGCGCCTCCTCCAGCGCCGCCTGCTTCGCGGCGCGGCCGAGGATGGGGGGCACGGCGCGGCCGGTGAGGCGGCCATCCGCCATCTCGAGCGTGTTGGCCCGGTTCTCCGCAAAGCCCGCCACGGCCGCCACACGCTCGGTAAAGAAGGTGAAGCCGCCGGAGACCAGCATGGTATGCGCGCCCGCCGCCGCCATGGTGCGCACCAGCGCACGGGCACCAGGGTTAAGGGCGATGCGCTCGGCGAAGACCCGCTCCAGCAGCGCCACCTCCGCGCCGGCGAGAAGGGCGACGCGTTCGGTGAGCGCGCCTTCGAAGTCGAGCTCCCCCGCCATCGCCCGCTCGGTAATCGCGGCCACCTCGGCGCCGACGCCGGCCATATCGGCCAGCTCGTCGATGCACTCCACGGGGATCATGGTGCTGTCCATATCCGCAATGAGGAGGCGTTTCCGGCGATGCGCCACGGGCACCACGTTCACATCCACGCCGGGAAGGATCGTCGGCCAATCCACATCGCCGCGCGCCGGCATGAAGGAGAGGGCGATCTCCGCCGCGGCGGGGCCGAGGCGGCGGGACGGGTTGTCCTCCGCCGCGAGCACATGCACTGCCCTGTCGATCTCACGGTCCGACAGGCCGCGCGCCGCCGCTGCCGTAAGCACCGCGACAAAGCCGGGGATACCCAGAGACGAAAAAGCGCCGGCGACCTCGGCCGCCGACGCGTTGTGATCGCTCATGCCCGCCTCAGAAGCCCGCGGCGGTCACCACCGGGGCGGCCGGCGCGGCGCTCAGCTGGCTGAGCTCCTCCGACAGCACGAAGGCGAGCTCCAGCGCCTGCTTGGCGTTGAGGCGCGGGTCGCACGCCGTGTGGTAGCGGCTGGCGAGATCGGCATCGGTGATGTCGAAGGCGCCGCCCGTGCACTCGGTCACGTCCTGCCCCGTCATCTCGAAATGCACGCCACCGGCATGGGTGCCCTCGGCCTGGTGCACGTCGAAGAACTCGCGCACCTCGCCCAGCACACGGTCGAAGGGACGGGTCTTGTAGCCGCCGGCCGCCTTGATGGTGTTGCCGTGCATCGGGTCGCAGGACCAGACGACCTTCCGGCCCTCGCGCTCCACCGCCTTGATCCAGCCGGGCAGGTGATCGGCCACCTTGCCCGCACCGGTGCGGCAGATGAGCGTGAGCCGGCCCGGCGTGTTCTCCGGGTTCAGTTTGTCGATCAGCGTGATCAGCTCGTCCGGCTGCAGGCTGGGCCCGCATTTGAGGCCGATCGGGTTCAGGACGCCGCGGCAGAACTCCACATGCGCGCCATCGGGCTGGCGGGTACGGTCCCCGATCCAGATCATGTGACCCGACCCGGCGACCGTTTTGCCCGTGGTCGAGTCGACGCGGGCGAGCGCCTCCTCGTAGGGCAGCAGCAGCGCCTCGTGGGAGGTGTAGTACTCCACCGTGCGCAGGCTCTCGGCCGTGGCGGGGTTAACACCGCAGGCATCCATGAAGCTCACGGCATCCGAGATCCGCTCCGCCAGCTTGCCGTATTCCTTGGCCAGCGCGTCGTCGGACACGAATTCGAGGTTCCACTGGTGCACGCGGTGCAGATCCGCATACCCGCCCGTCGCGAAGGCGCGGAGCAGGTTCAGCGTGGCGGCCGACTGCATGTAGGCCGTGATCATCCGCTCGGGGTCCGGCACGCGGGCGCCCTCGGTGAAGTCGAAGCCGTTGATGATGTCGCCCCTGTAGGAGGGCAGCGTCTCATCGCCGACCTTCTCCACGTCGGACGAACGCGGCTTGGCGAACTGCCCGGCCACGCGGCCGACCTTCACCACCGGCAGGCGCGTGGCGAAGGTGAGCACCACCGCCATCTGCAGCATCACCCGGAAGGTGTCGCGGATGTTGTCTGCCGTGAATTCGGCGAAGCTCTCTGCGCAATCCCCGCCCTGGAGCAGGAAAGCGCGGCCTTCGGAGACCTCGGCAAGCCGGGCGGTGAGCCTCCTGGCCTCACCCGCAAAAACGAGCGGCGGATAGCTTGCAAGGCGGCCTTCCACACCCTTGAGCGCCGTCTCGTCGGTATAGACAGGCATCTGAAGGGCTTCGTGGTTGCGCCAGCTGTTCTTGCTCCACTGCGTCGTCATGGCTCTTTCCTCCTGGAATCGGAGATTGCCTCTTAGCGCGGGGCAGCCGCCCTTGCCATACCGCAAAAAGATGCTAGGAGGCCGCGCCTTGACCCGGAGAGGCGTGCGTATCACGCTCTTCCTTCTGTGGTCATGAAATAGGCAATGCGCCGGGAGCGGCGTGGTGCCGTTGGCTGCAGCGGCGATCGTGGAGGGCTCGATGGCGGTGGAACCGAACGCGCGGAAGCTTACGCCAGAGCAGGGCGAGACGCGGGAGTTTGTGTTTCTTCTGTCCCCGGCGTTTTCGCTGATCGCGTTCTCCACGGCGATCGAGCCGCTGCGCATCGCGAACCGCGTGGCGCGCCGTCCGCTCTATGCGTGGCGGCTCGTCTCGGAGGATGGCGAGGCGGTGGAATGCTCCAACGGCACGCGGATCATGGTGGATGGCGGGCTCGGCGAGGTCCAGCGCGGTGCCAGCATCGTGGTCTGCGCGGGTTTCGGGCTGGAGCGCGCGGCATCGCGCCCGGTTCTGACCTGGCTGCGGCGCGAGGTGCGCCGGGGCGCCAAGGTCGGCGCGCTCTGCACCGGGGCCTATGTGCTGGCGAAGGC
>JBCBEP010000229.1:0-3918 GCA_038528605.1 Pseudomonadota bacterium | reverse complement strand
GGTCAGCCGCGGTCTCGCGCTTGCCGCGCAGGGCAATGTGGAGGATGCCGCCTCGAGCTACGGGCAAGCCATAGCCGTAGACCCCTCCGCCGCCGGCCCCTATCTGGCCCGGGCGCGCCTCCAGGCCGAGGGAGGGCAATACGATGGCGCGCTGGCGGATTACAGCGCTGCCATCGAACGCGCGCCGGACTGGGAGGCGAGTTACTTCGAGCGCGCCCGCGTGCTCGCGGCCCTCGGCCGCTGGCGCGAGGCGGAGCAGGATTTCTCCGCGGTCATCGCCCGCCGCCCGCGCGATCCTGCGGCGTGGCTCGGCCGGGCCGAGGCGCGAGCGGCCAACGGTGTCGCCGCCGCGCGGAACGATTTCGACCGCGCCGTGCTGCTGGCACCCGAATGGGGCGGGGCGCGCTACGCCCGCGGCCTCTATCTCGAAGCGGCCGGCGAGGACGAGGCGGCGGCGGCCGATTTCCTGCGGGCCTACGAACTCGGCCACAGCGCGCCGGACTTGCAGGAGCGGGTCCGCGCCCTCTCCGGCGGCTGATCCGCCACCCGCCTGCGGCATTGGTGGCATCCCAGCGCCTGCCACGCCGTGCCCACAAGAAAGTATCCCGGCGACCAGCCGGGATGCCGCCTGGTTCGAGCCGCTGTCAGGGGCCGAGGAGGGCCGGCAGCCACAGGGCGAGCCCCGGCAGGGCGATCAGAAGACCCAGCCGCACCACATCCGCCAGTACGAAGGGCAGCACGCCCCGCCAGATGGTGCCGAGCGGCATGTCCGCCGCCGCCGCGCGCACCACGAAGAGGTTGAGGCCCACGGGCGGCGTGATCAGCCCCACCTCCACCGCCGTCACCGCCAAAATGCCGAACCAAATGGGGTCGAACCCCGCCGCGGCGGCCAGCGGGGCGAAGATCGGCACGGTGAGCAGGATCATGGCGAGGCTGTCCATCAGGCAGCCGAGCAGCAGGTAGAAGGCGAGGATCGCGCAGAGCAGCCCGTAGGGCCCGATCCCGGCCGCCGCCACCCAGTCCTCCAGCGCTGGCGCGAGGCGCGAGACGCTGAGGAAGTACCCGAAGGCCTCCGCGCCGATCAGGATGACGAAGAGCGTGGCGGAGAGCGTCACCGTCTCGCCGAAGGCCGCCCGGATCTCGCCGAACCGGAGCCCGCGCCCGAGCGCCAGAAGAAGCGCGAGGCCCGCCCCGGCGCCGGCGGCCTCCGTAGGCGTGAAGAGGCCCGTGTAGATGCCGCCCATCACGAAGGCGAAGAGGGCGAGGGCAGCGAGGGCGCCGCGCCCGCCGCCCCGGTGGCGCTCCGTCGGCGGGCCGAGGCGCGCCGGTTGCCAGATACGCCCCGCCGCGAGCGCCGCGAGCGCATAGAGCAAAAGGCCGAGAAGCCCCGGCAAAATGCCCGCCAGGAACATCGCGCCAACCGACTGTTCCATCACGAGCGCATACAATAGAAGCGCGATGGAAGGCGGGATCATGATCCCGAGCGTGCCCCCCGCCGCAATCACCCCGGCCGCGAGCCGCGGATCGGTGCCGGCCGCCCGCATTTCCGGCAGGGCGGCCCGCGCCATGGCAGAGGCCGTGGCGAGCGATGAGCCAGAGGCTGCGGCGAAGCCTGCGCTCGCGCCGAGCCCTGCCAGCGCAAGCCCCGCCGGTCGCCCGCCCGAGAGCCGCCGTGCCGCCTCAAAGAGGTCGCGCCCTATGCCCGCCCGGGCGACCAGGGCGCCCATCAGGATAAAGAGCGGGATGACCGTGAAGCCCGGGTTGCCCGCCGTCTCGAGCGCCGCCCGCTCCAGAATGCGCAGCGCCGGCTCGGGCCCGATCAGGATCGCGAAGCCGCCCAGCCCCACGCCGATCATCGCGAGACCCACGGGGCAGCCGAGCGCCAGGAGAAGCGTGAGCAGGGCGAGCCCCGTGAGCCCGACGCCCTCGGGGCTCATGACCCCGTGGCCCGCTCTGACCCGGGGCGCCCGAGGGCGCGCCAAATTGCGGTCAGCATCAGGAGCAGCGCGCCCGCCGCCGCGAAGCCGGTGAAGGGCCATAGCGGCCAGCCCAGGTCCTGGCTCAGATGCCCCGCGCGCAGCTCAAGCCCGGCGCGCGCAATCAGCAACCAGGCGAGGAGACCGGCGGCCACCGCAAGGAGGACGTCCCACAGCCGCGCAAGGGGCCGCGCGAGAGACGCAGGCAGGCGCGCCACGAGGATGTCGACACGCGCCAGCCCCCGCAGCGCGGCGCCCGGCAGCGCCGCGAACACCATCAACGAGAGCGAAAGCCCCGCGAGTTCGATGGCGCCGGGGATCAGCAGGTTCACCGCGCCACCCGTTGCATCAAAGAGTGCCCGCATCCCCACACTGCCGGCGACGACGCTCAGCAGGAGCGCCAGGGCCAGCGCCGAAAGCGCGTCGGTCAGCCGGATCAGCTGTGCCATGCGGCGTGCCGGGCCGGCTCAGCCGCCAAGCTCGCCGCGGCATTCCTCAACGAAGCCCTGGACGGCGGCATAGGTCGCCCGGCCCGGCAGGCCCGCGGCCTCCAGCTCGTCGAGATAGGCCTCCGTCGCCCGGGCGGCGGCCGCCTCCCATTTCGCCCGCTCGGCGCCTTCGATGCTGTGCAGCGTACCGTTCTCGAGAATGCCGGGCCGCGCATCCGCATCGCCTTTGTCGTAGCCACGCCCGGCGGCGAGCGCCCATTTCATCCCGCTTTCGGCATCGATGGCGGCGCGCGCCTCTGCCGGCAGGCTCTCATAAGTGCGCTTGTTCATGGTGGCGACGAAGGCCAGCGCGTAGAAGCCGAACTCCGTGTGGTGGTCCGCCACCTCATCCGCGCGGAAGCCGCCAACGGCCTCCCAGGGCAGCAGGAAGCCGTCGATCGTGCCGCGCTCCGCCGCCTCATAGATCCGCGGTGCGGGCATGCCCACGGGCTCCGCACCGAGCTCCTCCAGCAGCTTCCCGATCACCGCCGTGGGCCGGCGGAGCTTCAGGCCCGCCAGATCGTCGAGCGTGGTCACGGCGGTGTCGCCCGTATGAATATGCCCTGCGCCATGGGTGTGGACGAAGAGCACATGCGTGTCCGCGTATTCGGCGTCGAGCGCGCCCGTGTCGTAGAGCTTCTGGAACGCGCAGGAGCCGATCTCGGCGCGCTCGAAGAGCCCGGGCAGCTCCACGATCTGGCTGAGCGGAAAGCGGCCGGCCGTATAGCCCTGAACCGTCCAGGCGATGTCGGCGATGCCGTCGCGCGCATTGTCGTAGCCGTCCGGCGCGCGGCCGAGGGTCTGCGCCGGATAGACGGTGACCTCGACCGCGCCGCCCGCGCGCTCTTCGACCGCCGCTTCCCAGGCGCTGAAGAGGGTTTTGTTCTGCCAGCTCTCCACCGGCATGAAGTGGGCAAAGTTCAGCTCAGTCTCTGCCGCCCCCGCCGCACGCACGCCAAGGGGCCCGCTCGCCATCGCGATGCTCGCCGCGACCAGGCATGCTGCCGCCGACAGCCGGTGGGGGTGGGTGCCGGTGGGGCGATGCGACGATCCGGTCATGATGTGAGCCTTTGCGCGTCTGCTACGGTCGCGACGCCTTAGCGCCCCCGCATTTCGCCTTCAAGCGGCGCCGCATCCCGGCAACCGGGGCGCGATTGCCATTTCGCGACTTGATGCGCGGAGAGCGCTCCTGTATGCGCCCTGCCGGACGCGCGGGGGTCAACCCCCGAGAACGCTTTTCAGACGGAGAGGCAAGGCAATGGCGAAGGCGAAGTTCGAGCGTAACAAGCCGCATGTTAACATTGGCACGATCGGGCATGTTGACCACGGCAAGACGACGCTGACGGCGGCGATCACGAAGTATTTCGGCGAGTTCCGCGCCTATGACCAGATCGACGGGGCGCCGGAGGAGAAGGCGCGCGGGATCACGATCTCGACGGCGCATGTGGAGTACG
>JBCBEP010000228.1:0-3967 GCA_038528605.1 Pseudomonadota bacterium | reverse complement strand
GCGCGTTATGCGGCCAGAGCCATGCGGGGCCGAGATCGTAGCGTGCCGCGCCTTCGGGCGTGCCGGGGGCGGGCCGCGACAGAACGCGGCCGCCGAGGCGGGGGCGGGCCTCGATGAGCACCCAGTCCCACCCCGCGCGCTCGAGCGCGTCGGCCGCGGCGAGCCCGGCCACCCCACCGCCGATGATGGCGACATCGTACACGGGATCAGACCATCGCCGCGAGATGGCCGGTCTTGACCCAGAGCTTCGCGCCCTCGGCCCCGGCGGTGGCCGCAAGCGCTTGGCCCGGCGGCAGGCGCAGCCAGTCCCATGGCCCGAGCGTGTCGCCGCCCTCGGCAAAGCCGCCGGAGAGGACGAAGATCTCTAGACCGTCGTGCCCCTCTAGCCGCACCTCGGCGCCCGGCGTCCAGGTCTCCAGCCGCACGTCCTCCCGCCCGTCGACGAAAAGGGGCAGGACGCTCACGCCCGCCCGGTCCGCCGTCGCCACCGGTGCGGATTTCTGCGTCGCGATGCGCACATGCGTCCGGTCCGCGGGGTCGAACTGGTGCAGCTTCACCAGGATCGTCGTGCCTTCGGGCGCGGAGGGGGCGTGGTGCGAGGTTGGGGGGTTGCGGATGTAGCTGCCGGCGGGAAAGGCGCCGTGCTCATCCTCGAACACGCCGTCGAGCACCAGGAACTCCTCGCCCCCGTCATGGGTATGGGCGTGGAACTCAGCGTTCGGCGCGAAGCGGACGACGGTGGTGGCGCGGGCCACCTCGTCCCCGATCCGGTCGAGCATCTTGCGCTCCACCCCCCGCATGGGCGAGGGGCGCCAGGCATTTTCCGCGTCTCGCACAACGACGCGGGCGGTGAAATCGGCGTTCAGCTCCATGGCGATGCTCCTTCTTTCCGGGTTCTGTTAGCTCAATTGCGCCCGGCCATCACGCCGCCATCCACATCGTGAACGGCACCGGTGGTCCAGCCCGCCTTGTCGGAGAGCAGGAAGGCGACATGGGCGGCCACGTCCTCGACCCGGCCGACGCGGCCCACCGGGTGGAAGGCATCGAAGCCGCCGGTAAGCGTCTCCTCGATCTTGTCGGGCTCGATGAAGGCGCCGTAGATGGGCGTGACGACAACGGCCGGGGAGACGGCGTTGACGCGGATCCCGTGCTCGCCAAGCTCCATGGCAAGGTGCTGGGTGAGGCTGTGGAGGCCGGCTTTCGCCATGGAGTAGGCAGAGGACGGCGTCGCCTTGATGGCCTGCTTCGCCCACATCGAGCCGATATTCACGATCGCCCCACCGCCATGGGCCTTCATGTTGGCCGCGACCGCCTGGGTGATGAAGAAGGTGGCCCGGTTGAGTGTGGCGTAGCCGTCGTAATCCGCCGGTCCGTGCTCGAGGAATGGCTTCGGCGAGAAGGTGCCGGCAGCGTTCACGAGCCGGTCGATATGACGGGTCTCCGCAGCGATGGTGCGGGTGAAGGCCTCGACGGCGTCGTTGTCCTGAAGGTCGAGGGTTTCGGTCTCGACCCTGCCGGGGCCCGCGGCGAGCGCTTCGGCGGCGTCCACGAGCTTCTCCGCGCTGCGGCCCACGATGCGCACCGTCCGCCCCTCGCCCACAAGTTCACGCGCCGTGGCAAGGCCCATCCCGCTGGAGCCGCCGATGATGTAGCTGACCGTTTCCGACATCGCTTCGTTTCCTTCTCATGGCTTTCTTAGCTACCTATCGATCGATAGGCAAATTCGAGATAGGATCGCCACCTGAGATTTCCAACCTATCGATAGATAGGAATCTGAACTCGATTGCCGCTGATGCGAGGAATCCCTATCTACCGATAGGCATAAGGGAGATGAGCATGCCGAGCGCGACCACCGACAAGATCCTCGACGCGGCCGAGCGGCGGGCGCGCATGGGCGGCTACAATGGCTTTAGCTTCCGCGACCTCGCAGAGGATGTGGGCGTGAAAAGCGCCAGCGTGCACCACCATTTCCCGACGAAGGAAGTGCTCATGGCCCGTCTCGCGGCCCGGTACACGGAGCGGTTCATGGAGGCGTTAGCCGAAGCATCGCCGAGGGAGGGGGCCGTACCAGCAATGCGCCGCCTCTTTCGCGCTTCGCTCGAGGCCGACAACCAGATGTGCCTCTGCGGCATGCTTGCCGCTGAGAGCGCGGTCCTCCCTGCCCCGGTCGTCACGGAGACGCGCCGGTTCTTCGAGCGCCTGATCGAGGCGCTCGCAGGGCCGGACGCGGACAGCGAGACACGTGAGAAGGCGCTGAAGGTAGTGGCGCGGCTCGAGGGTGCCCTGCTCACCGCCCGCGTGCTGGGCGACATGTCGGCATTCGATGCGGCGACGGCCGATCTTGCCGCTTGAGGCGCGGCACGCCGCCCTATTCCGCGGCGGAGGGAACGGGCGCCGCCGCGAGCGCGACGAAACAGGCCCGGTAGAGGTCGTCCGGGTCGATGGGCTTCATCACCAGGCCGGAAATCGCCAGCGCCCGTGCCTGGTCTCCGATCTCCGCGGTCGCATCTGCCGTCAGCAGCAGAACGGGCAACGATGCGAGCGCCGGGCTCGCGCGCATCCTGGCTACCATCGCCACCCCGTCCAGCATCGGCATGTGCAGATCGACCAGCACGAGATCGACGGGCGAAGCGGCCATGTGGTCAAGCGCGTCCTCCGCTGACGGCGCTTCGACGACCGTGGCGCCGAGAGGCTCGAGCATCAGGCGCGCGACGAGCCGGTTGGTCGCGACATCGTCGACGACCAGCACCCTGCAGCCGTCGAGCCTCTGGCTGATGGTCTCGGTGGTGTTCAACGCCGTCTCCGCCCTTTCCGGCTGTGCCGCATCGAGCGGCAACGTGATCTTGAAGGTACTGCCGCCGCCGAGGGTGCTCTCGACATCGACCTGGCCGTCCATCAGCCCGACGAGGTGACGCGTCAGCGCGAGGCCCAGCCCGGTCCCGCCAAAACGGCGGGTGATGGAGCTATCACCCTGCTCGAAAGCGTGGAAGAGGCGGCGGAGCGTTTCATCCGACATGCCGATACCGGTGTCGCTGACGCGCACCGTCAGCGCCCAACGGTCCCTTTCGGCGAGCGGTGCGGCCGCAAGGTGTACCCGCACATGGCCGCCATCGGTGAACTTCACGGCGTTCGAAAGAAGGTTGCCGACCGCCTGGCGCAGGCGCAGGGCGTCGATCATCAGGCTCGGGGGCGCGGGCGCCGCAGTCTCGAAGGTTAGGCTGAGGCCTTTGCGCTCCGCCTCCTCACGCCACAACGCGCAGATGTTCTGGAGAAGCGCCTCGGGATCCTCCGACGCGGGCTCGATCGTCATGTAGCCGGCCTCAGCCTTCGAGAGATCGAGCACGTCGTCGAGCAGCGTGCGAAGGTTGTCGCCGCTCTCCCTCAGCAGGGCGAGCTTGTGCTGATCCTCGGGTGGCGCACCGCGTCGGCGAAGCGTGCTCGCGATCCCCAGAATGGCGTTCAGCGGCGTGCGGATCTCGTGGCTGACGGCGGCCAGGAAGTCCGCCTTGGCGGTTGACGCGCGTTCCGCCGCATCGCGGGCCTGCCGCAGCGCGATGGTGCGCTCCTCCACCCGGCGCTCGAGGTCGCCCTTGATCTCCTCGAGGCTCCGCTCATGGCTGCGGCGCGCGTCCTGCAGTTCGTCGAAGGTCCGACAGAGGCGGGCGATCTCGTCCGTGCCATCGCGCGCCTCGGCGAGTTCGGGCGCCCCCTCCCGCCAGCGGCTCATGGCGCGCTGCAGACGATACAAGCGGTCCCCGATCATCGCGCGGAAGATCAGCCAAGTGGCGATCACCACCGCCGCGACGGCGAGAAGCGCCGTGCCGGCCGCGTAGCGCAGGGCGAGCCGGAACTCAGCGGCGGCACGATCGTAGCTGATCCCCATGCGCATCACGCCGGCGCCGATCACGGTATCGCCGGAGACATAGCGGACCGGGCGGGACTGCACCGTGCCCTCTGCCGGCGGCTC
>JBCBEP010000227.1:0-3982 GCA_038528605.1 Pseudomonadota bacterium | reverse complement strand
CGGCATCCACGGGCGTATGACCCGCGGGGCAGAGGCCCTGGAGGCCCGCTCCACCACGGTCCTCCTCCTCATCGTCCTCGGCGCACTGGTGATCAGGCTGATCTGGGCCGCCCTCGTGCCCGTGCTGCCGACGTCGGACAGCGGCGCCTACATGCTCTATGCGACGACGCTGCTGGAGACGGGCGAATACGCCATGTCGCCCGGCCAGCCCAACGCGTTCTGGGCG
Source organism: Pseudomonadota bacterium (assembly GCA_038528605.1). GTDB lineage: Bacteria > Pseudomonadota > Alphaproteobacteria > Rhodobacterales > Rhodobacteraceae > Thermohalobaculum. The sequence continues at coordinate 3,756 of JBCBEP010000227.1, read as the reverse complement.
CCCGGCACCGGCATGATGATCGCCGGCCTCTGGTACATCTTCGGGCCGTCCTTCACGCCGGTGGTCGTCGCCAACATCATCTTCTCCGTCGCCCTCGTGCCGATGGTGTTCGTGCTCGCCGAGCGCTGGGCGGGTACGCTCACGGCATTGGTGGCGGCGTTCATGATCGGCTTCTGGCCGACCTTCATCATGTACGTCACCGTGCTGCAGAGCGAGCAGCCCTTTCTCTTCGTCCTCTGCCTCGGGCTTGTCGCCTATGTGTGGGACTGGAGCGCGCAGTGGAAACGGGTGCTCGTCGCCGGGGTGTTCTTCGGCCTTGCCTGCTATTTCCGGCCCGTCGCGCTGCTCCTGCCCTTTGCGCTCGGCTTCGTGACCGTCCTCAGGCAATGGCGTTCCTGGAAGAGGGAGGCGACGGTGGCGGTGCTGACCATGGCGGCCATGCTCATCGTGCTGTCGCCATGGACGTACCGCAACAGCCAGGTGCTCGGGCAGCCGGCGCTCGTCAGCACCAATTTCGGCCTCGCGCTCTGGAACGGCAATCACCCGGGCACGCCGGGCACCTATGTGCCGCCGCCGCCCTGGGTGGAGGGCCTAACGCATGTCGAGGCGGACCGTCTGATGCTCAAGCGCGCCCTCGAATACATCGAGGCAGACCCGGTCGCCTTCGTGCAGCGCACGGCGTGGAAGACCATCGTGCAGCACCGGGGGCAGACGATCGCGGTCGTCTGGAACCCGTCCGTCGAGCAGCGATACGGGCCATGGGCGGTGTTTCTCCTGAAGGCGATCGGGACATTATGCTGGTATTCGACCGTGGCGCTCGGGCTCGTCGGCCTCGGCATCGCGGTCTGGCGCTTCGGGCTGATCGGCTTCTTCCACCCGGCCTTCATCATCTGGGCCTATTTCACCGGCGTTCATGCGGTCACGCAGGCGGGCGGCCGCTTCCAGCTTCCGAGCGTGCCCTTTGTCATCATCATGGCGGCCATCGCCATCGTGACGCTGCTGCGCGTCGGCGACGCCATGCCTGCCTTCCGGCGGCCCGCTGCGCCCGGCACCCCGCGGCAAGGGGATGCGAAGCCCGCTTGATGTCTGAGTGTGCTGACTGCTAGAGTGTCAATTATAGTTGACGCTCGCGCAGGGGCCATGAAGGCCTCGCCGCCCTAGGGCCGGCCAAGCGGGCAGCAGGCCTGGGAGGCAGCGATGGGCGACCATGAGGCGGCACGGCGGGCGCCGCAATTCCCCTTCAGCGCCGTTGTCGGACAGGACGATCTGAAGCGCGCGCTGATGATCGCGGCGATCGAGCCTGCGATCGGCGGCGTGCTCGCCTTCGGGGACCGTGGCACGGGCAAGTCCACCACGATCCGCGCGCTCGCCGGGCTTCTGCCGCCGAGCCCCGGGATCGAGGGCTGCCCCTATGGCTGCACGCCGTCGGACCGGAACGGGGCCTGCGAGGCGTGTCGCACCGGCGCGGGCCGCGAAGTGATGCGGCCCGTCCCGGTGGTCGACCTGCCCCTCGGCGCGACGGAGGACCGGGTGGTGGGCGCGCTCGATCTCGAGCGGGCGCTGGCGACCGGCGAGAAGCGGTTCGAGCCGGGCCTCCTCGCGCGCGCCCATCGCGGGTTTCTCTATATCGACGAGGTGAACCTGCTGGAGGACCATCTGATCGACCTGCTGCTCGACGTCGCCGCCTCTGGCGAGAACGTGGTTGAGCGGGAGGGCCTCTCGCTCCGCCATCCGGCGAAATTCGTCCTAGTGGGCTCCGGGAACCCGGAGGAAGGGGAACTGCGTCCGCAGCTTCTCGACCGGTTCGGGCTTTCGGTCGAAGTGCGCACACCGCGCGAGATTGCGGCCCGCGTCGAGGTGGTGAAGCGGCGGGACGCGTTCGAGCGCGACCCTGAAGCCTTCCTCGCTGCATGGGCTGCGGCGGAAGCGGCGCTTTCCGAAAGGCTGGGCGAAGCCCGTGCCGGGATCGCGGCCGTGGAGCTGCCGGACATGCTGCGCGAAGCGGCCGCGCGGCTCTGCCTCGCGCTCGGCACCGATGGGTTGCGGGGCGAGCTGACGCTTATCCGCGCAGCGCGTGCCCTGGCGGCACTCGACGGCCGGCCCTCCGCCACCGTGGAGGATCTTGCCGCCGTCGCCCCCATGGCCCTTGGGCACCGGTTGCGGCGCGATCCGCTGGACGAGACGGCATCGGCCGCCCGCGTCAGCCGCGCCGTTGTCGAGGTGCTGGGCGAGCCGGCGGAGGCCTGACGCCGGGAGTAGTAGGCGCCGCGAGCGGAGGAGGCCATGCGCGACCTGAACGACGGCTTCGCCGCGGAGAACGATGGCGCCGGTGGTCCGGAGGCTGGCGAGGCGCTTTGGGCGCGGGCCGGTCTTGCCGCCACGCTTCTCGCTGTCGATCCCGCAGGACTGCGCGGTGCTGTCCTGCGCGCGCGGCCTGGCCATGCGCGGGATGCGTGGTGCACGGGCTTGCGGGGACTGCTTGGCGATGAGGTCTCATGGCACCGCCTGCCACCGGCGTCTGGCGTCGTCCCGCTTCTGCCGGGTCTCGACCTGGCGGCGACGCTGGCAGAGGGGCGCCCGGTGCGAAATTCAGGCCTCCTGGCCCGTGCGGCGGGGGGCGTCCTCGTCGTGCCGGCGGCGGAGCGGCTCGAGCGGGGCGTGGTTGGCGCCCTTGCCCAGCGGCTCGATACGGGCGGCGAGGCACCCGCGGTGATCGCGCTCGACGAAGGTGCAGAGGTGGATGAGCGGACGGCTCCCGCGCTCGAGGACCGGCTGGCATTCCGCCTGATGCTCGACGCCCTGCCGCTCGCCGCCGTGAGCCCCCTGCCTGCAACACGCGAAGATATCGCGGCTGCCCGCGCGCTGCTGGCGGACGTCGTGCTGCCCGAGGCCCCCCTCGAGGCGCTGGTGACGATGGCCGCCGGCATGGGGATCGGCTCCGCCCGCCCGCCCGCCATGGCGATCGCCGCGGCGCGCGCCCATGCGGCGCTCGATGGCCGCGGCACTGTGGAGGAGGCGGACATCGCCATCGCTGCCGAGCTGGTGCTTCTGCCCCGCGCCCTGTGGTTGCCCGGCGCGGAGGAGGAGCTCGAGGAGCCTGCGCCCGAGGAGACCCCGCCAGCGGAGGAGACCCCTCCGGAGGAGGGCGAGGCCGATGCGGGGGAGCCGGAAGCCGAGGCGATGGAGGACCGTCTGCTGGAGGCCGTCCGCGCCGCCTTGCCCCCGGCGCTTCTCGCCTCCCTCCTCGCCGGTAACCGCCAGCGCTCCGGCGGGGCGGCGGGGGCGGCGGGCGCCCGCATGATCACGCCTCGCCGCGGCCGGCCCGCGGGCGTGCGGCAGGGCGTGCCCGGCGGCCATCGCCGTCTCGCGCTCGTGGAAACGCTCAGCGCCGCCGCCCCTTGGCAGCCGCTGCGTCGCCGTCTGCGCGGCGGGTCGGGCGAACGCCGGCTCGAGATCCGGCGGGATGACCTCCGCATTCGTCGCTTCAAGGCCCCGCGGGAGACGCTGACGGTCTTCGTGGTCGATGCCTCGGGCTCCGCCGCCATCGCCCGGCTTGCGGAGGCGAAGGGCGCGGTCGAACTCATGCTGGGCGAGGCCTATCGCCGGCGGGACAGCGTGGCGCTGGTCGCCTTCCGGAAGGCCGGCGCCGAGCTTCTGCTGCCCCCCACGCGCGCGCTTGCCCGTGCCCGGAAGGCGCTGGCCGCGCTGCCCGGCGGCGGCGGCACCCCGCTTGCTGCGGGCCTCGATGCGGCGCGA
>JBCBEP010000226.1:0-4008 GCA_038528605.1 Pseudomonadota bacterium | reverse complement strand
CGCCGCCCTGCCCGGCGGCTTCCAGCACACGCGCCAGGAACTCCTTGATCTGGCTCGGCGCGGCCATGCCCTGGAAGCCGTCCAGCCCCTGGCGCTGAAAGAACGCGATGGCGGCAGGCACGGCCTGAAGGCGCAGCTGTTGGGCGACCATCACGTTCTGGTCGATATCCACGCGCGCAAGCTTCACCTTGCCGTTGGTGGCCGCCACTTCCTTCTCCAGCTCTTTGCCAAGGGCCTGGCTCTGCGGGTCCATCCGGCTCCAGAAGAGGGCGACGATCGGTTGCGAGGCGGAGGCCTCGACCACCTCGGTCATGAAGGTCGCGTCTGTCGCGTCGATCGGTGCAGCGCCCGCGTTCTCCGCGCCGCCCATGCCCTTGCCCAGCTCGATCATCCGACTGCCCTCACGTTCTTTCTTGACGCGCGGGACATAGACCCGGCGGGCCCGGGGCGCAATGCGATGAGGCGCTCAGGCTCGCTCAGCCGGCGGACTTTGCAGCCGCATGTGCCCGGGCGGCGTCCTCGAGGGGATCAAAGTCCAGCATCAGCGCCTCATGGCCGGTATGGGCGAGGAACCGCGTAAAGTCGGCCGTCGCGATCGCGGTTGTCGCCTCGTTGTGGAGAGGATGGGCGTGGATGGTCCCGAGCGCCATGACGGCCTCATCGAGCACGAAGCGCACGCTACCGGGGGCGACGTTCACTATGGCGAAGGGCGTGACCGCGCCGGGGCGCACACCGAGCGTCTCCCACAAAAGATCCGGCTTGCCGAAGGAGCAGTCCTTCAACCCGATGGCCTTTTCGAGATCCCGGATGCGGACCTGACGATCCTCGAGGCAGGTGACCAGTGCGAGGCCCCCCTTCTTTGCCTTCAGGAACATGTTCTTCACATGCGCCCCGGGCAACTCGCCCCGCATGGCCCGGCTGTCCTCGACCGTGTGGAAGGGCGGATGGTCGTGATGCGCATAAGCGATGCCGAGGTCGCCGAAGAGAGCGTAGAGCCCGTCCTGCCCGATCTTCGCGTCTGCCCCGTCCATCGCCTCTGTCCCCATGCTTTCCCGCGCCGCGGCGAGCTGCACAAACGCGCGCCGATCCACGGCTACCGCTCGTCCATATCAGCAAGACGGCGCTTGGGGGACCAGCACCAGCGCGTAAGCCAGGCAAAGCCGAGCGCGATGGCGAGCATGACCACCGCACTTACGGCGTTGCCGCCGGAGAAGCCGCTCCACGCAGCGTAGAGCGTGACCAGCGTAAGCAGCCCTGTCACGCAACCGATCAAACGGTAGGCGATCTTGCCGCCGACGCGATCGATCGTCTCGGTCCAACGGGATTTTCCCATACGCCCCTCCCCAATGCATCCATTGTAGGCGAAAGGCTGTTCCCCTGGAAGCCGCGCCGCCTAGTACCGCTTTGGCACGTAGAGGTGCTCCGGCAGCGTCTTCCGGTCGTATTCGGCGCTATAGAGGCGGTCCGGCAGCTTGATCTCCTCATGCGGCACGTCCTCGTAGGGGATCTGGCTGAGGAGGTGGCTGATGCAGTTGAGGCGGGCGCGCTTCTTGTCATTGCCTTCCACGATGAACCACGGCGCCTCCGCGATATTCGTGCGTTCGAACATCGCTTCCTTGGCCTTGGTGTACTGCTCCCAGCGGACGCGGGACTGCAGATCCATCGGGGAGAGTTTCCACTGCTTCATGGGGTCGTGAATGCGCATGAGGAAGCGCATCTGCTGCTCCTCATCCGTGATCGAGAACCAGTACTTGATGAGGATGACGCCGGATCGGACGATCATCCGCTCGAACTCGGGCACGTCCTGGAAGAACTGCTCCACCTGGTCGTCGCTCGCAAAGCCCATCACGCGCTCGACGCCTGCGCGGTTGTACCAGGAGCGGTCGAAAAGCACGATCTCGCCACCGGCAGGCAGGTGCTCCACGTAGCGCTGGAAGTACCATTGGGTGCGTTGGCGGTCCGTGGGCTTCGGCAGGGCCACAACACGGCAGATGCGCGGGTTGAGGCGCTGGGTGATGCGCTTGATGGCGCCACCCTTGCCGGCACTGTCCCGCCCCTCGAAGAGCACGAGCACCTTCGCGCCCGTATGCTCCACCCAGTGGTGCATCTTGATGAGCTCGGCCTGGAGCTTGAAGAGTGCCGGGAAGTAATCCTCCCGGCGCATCCGGTTTACATGGCGGTCCTTGTAGATGCGCTTGATCTCGAGAGAGAGCGCGGCATCGCCAAACTCAAGCTCAAGGTCCTCGTCGAAGCCCTCTTCCAGCTCCGCCCGCAGCCAATCGGGCTGCCCGCCTGCGTCATCCGTGCTCATGGCCGCCTCCATCGTTCACCGCCTATGGGGAGCGATAGCACGCTGTGGCAACGTGGAATTTGAATTTTTGGTTTCTGCCGGCGCGACGAGCGTGGAGCAGTGTGCAGCCTGACCCGGCACTTGCTGGGCATCTGCGGCGTCCCCGCGCCCCGAAACGAGAAAGAAGGCAGTACGTCGGCCAATGATGAGGTGCCTCACGCGGCGCTGTGAGGCGACGATCCGTTCGCCGCGCCTTCGCTCTCGAGGTTCGAGGGGTACATCAAGTGGTTCCGGGTCTTCGACGCCGCAAAGGCGGCCCTGCCCTGGCTCGGTATCGCCGCGCTGTCCCTGACCCTCGTGAGCGACGTGCCATGGATCAGCCTCGCCATGGCCCGCGCGATCATGGCAACGGAGACGATCATCCAGCAGGCACGCGGCGGCAGCCGCCGCAGGGCGGAAAGGGCCGGGCGCTGACATGGCTGTGAGCGGCGGCGCGGGGATGGCGCCCTATGGTCTCGGATCACCGCTGCCGGAGGGATTGACCATGCCGCTCACAACGCTCATCCGCCGCATCGCTCGCGCGGCGGGTCTGACCCTGGCAGTTCTCGCCGCACCGGCCCTCGCCTGTGGAACGCCCGAAGGTGAGTGCCCTGTGGAGGGCGGCTTCTACCGGCTCGTTCTGCCAGAGGCGGCGGGTGGGCACGTCCCGACGCCCGTCCCGGCGCTCTTCTTCCTCCATGGCTGGGGCTCCTCCTCCGCCGCGGATATGCGCAACCGGACAGGGCTGCGAGAGGCGCTGGCGGCCCGCGGCCATGCGCTCATCCTGCCCGAAGGACGGCCTCGCGCGGGGCGCACGCAGAAGGACTGGGCGGTGCGGGACGGCGGCACCCATGTGCGTGACGACATCGCGTTCTTCGAGGCTGTACTGGCCGATGCGGCCCGTCGCGGCGTGGACCCCGAGCGGGTGATGCTCGGCGGCTTCTCCCGCGGTGGCTCGATGGTCTGGTACGTCGCCTGCCTGCGCCCGGAACTCTTCCGCGCCTATGCCCCCGTGGCCGGGGCCTACTGGGTACCGATGCCGGAGAACTGCGCACCGGCACCAACAGGCGGCCTTGCGGTGCACCACACCCATGGCTGGACGGATCGCGTCGTGCCGCTCGAAGGCCGGCTTATCGGCGGCGGCAGGCTTGTCCAGGGGGACGTCTTCGAGAGCCTCGCCATGCTCCGCGACCGCCTCGGTTGTACGCTCAGGCTTGCGGACGAGACGCGGACGGAGGGTGACGAGTGGCAGCGGGACTGGACGTCCTGCACGAATGGCCGCATCGCGCTGCGCCTCCACCCAGGCGGCCACGTGGTGCCACAGGGCTGGGCCGAGGCGTCGCTCGCGTGGTTCGATGCGCTGCTCGCCGAGAGCGTGCCGCCCACCCGATAGCGCTGGCGGCTGGGCCTAAAGCCAGCGCGGTGTCTCGGTCCGCCAGCTCCGATAGACGCTGCCGAAGCGCTTGCGCAGCGTCTCCTCCTCCTCGGCAATAAACCGCCGCCCGAGGAGAACGGCCAGTACCGGCACGAGCAGCAACGTAAGCGGCTGGCCCACGCTCACGCACCATCCGATCAGCAACACGAGATCGGCGAGATAGATCGGGTTCCGGCTGAAGCGATAGGGCCCTTTGCGCACCAGCGTGCGCGGTTTCGAGCGCGGCACCGGCGTGGTGTTCGCG
>JBCBEP010000225.1:0-4011 GCA_038528605.1 Pseudomonadota bacterium | reverse complement strand
CGCGGTGCTATAGCGCGGCGGCTTGGGCGAGGCCAAGGGGGCGGGAAGGCTTGGGGCGATCAGTCCTTCGATCGGTTGAGCATCGCGCGGGCGATCTCGTCCTCGATCAGGCGTCGGACATTGGCCGAGATGTTGCGGCCGAGATCGCCTTCGACGAGCTCGGCACGGATCACCCGCCGGATCATGTCCTCGAGCGCGCTCTCGTCCATGATCACCGCGCCGCCCGTGCCCTCGGTCGTCGCCGCCGGTAAGGTCTCCTCCGCGGGCGCCTCCGGGGCGGCTGCGGGGATAACGGCTGCCGCGGCGGGCAGAGCGGCTGCCGCAGCGGCGGCGGGGTCGAAGGCCGGTGCGCTTTCCTCGACCGGATCTTCCGCGGGCGTATCGGATACGGGCCCGCCGAACGGCGCCTCGTCGACCGGCATCGGCGCGGGATCCTCGCCCGGCTCATCGATTACAGCGTCATCGTGCGGGGGGAGCGGCGCGGCCGCATCCGGCTCGGGCGCGCCCTCGTCCAGATGCGTGGGATCGAAGGCTGTATCGACCACGGCATCCACGGCCGCCACGGTTTCTTCTGCGGGGAATTCGGGAGCGAGCGCTTCATCGAATACCGGAGCCTCATCCTCCGCAGCCAGCCCCTCAAGCGCCGGCTCAGGCTCGGGCTCGGGCTCGGGCTCGGCAGCATCGATGCTCCCTGCGAACGGCTCTGGCGATGGTTCGGCGGCATCCTCGTCTGGCGCGGTCGCAAGCTCCGGCACGTCCGGCAGTTCAGGCATGGCGAGATCTTCGGTTGCCTCGGTCGCAGACGCCTCGAGCGCTTCCTCGGCAAGCTGCGGCGCCTCGGCAGTGCTGGCCGTTTCTTCCGCAACCGCGTCGGCCGGGGAGGCAGACTCCTCGATCGGCTCCAGCATGAAGTCCCCTAGGGCAAGGAGTTCGCCATCGGCGAGCGGCTCTTCCGGCGTCTCTTCCTTCACCTCGTCAGGAGCGTCCACCGGCGCATCCCCAGAGGTGGTGAGGTCGTAAGCATCCGCGTTCGGCGCGACTGCGGGTTCGGGATCCGCAGCGGGGGGCTCGGAGACCGGCGCCTCGGCCGTGGGTTCGGGCGGCGTCTCCGCGTCGGGGGTTGCCACGGGTTCGGCGTCCGGCGTCGCCTCAGCTTCCTGCTCGGCGCTGCGGCGGCGGCCGAAGAGACCGCCGCTCCGCTTCGCCTCGCCGCCCTCGGGCGCCGGGCGGCCGCCACGCATAATCCGGCGCAGGGAAACAAGCACGTCGTCCTTGTGGCTGTCCTCGCCGTCGCTCATGCCGCCATTCCCCCGGATCCATTTTCTGCGGTCCCGCCCGCGCGGGCGTGCATCCCCACTGAGTGCCGCAGCTTAGTGACGCGACACGAGCACGCCAAGATCGCTGTTGAAACGCGGACGCCTGCGCCCGCCCTCAGGGCCGCCAACGCGTGGTCCAGACCGTATCTTCGCTGGCATCGTAGCCGAAGAACCGGTCGCGGACCTCGTCGTAATACTCGTCTTCGTTGTCGGGCTCGATCTCGAGACCGAGATGTTCGACCGTGAGGAGACCGACGGAGGCGAGAATGCTGTAGATCGCCACGGCTTCGTCCCGCCGCGCGGAGACGAGATCGCTCTCCGCCTCGAGGACATCCGCTTCGGCATCGAGCACATCGAGCGTGGTCCGCGCGCCGACCTTCGCCTCTTCCTGCACACCCTCGAAGGCGAGCTGCGATGCTTCGACTTCGAGCACACCGGCTTCGATGGAGGCGCGGGCCACATCGAGCGCGGCATAGGCGCTGCCGACATTCTCGACAGCCGTCCGCTCCGCCAGCGTGATGTCCGCCACCGCGGCCTCCACCAGCGCCTGGGTCTCGCGCACGTTCGAGTAGTTGAGCCCGCCCGTGTAGAACGGGATGGTCAACGCGAGGCCGACGGAGCCGCTGGTCTGGGCACCGATCGAGTTGCCGAGGAAGTCCTCGTCGCGCAGCACGTCGGTCCGCGACGCCTGGGCCGTCAGCTCGAGCTGCGGCAGCAGGGCGCCGATCGCGGTCTTGACGTCGAAGCCGGCCGCCTGGCGTTCGATCCGCGCGGCACGCAGCGCCGGGTCCTGCACCAGCGCAAGGCTCACGGCCTCGGGCACGCTGGCGGGCACGTCCGGAAGGGGCGGCGGGCGCTGCAGATCGCCGGGAGGACGGCCGACCGCGCGCAGATAGATCTCCCGCGACGCGACGAGGGCCCCGCGCGATGCGGCGAGCGACGAGCGCGACGCGGCCGTGGCGGCCCGCGCCTGCTCCACATCCGTCCGCGTCACCTCACCCACCTCGAAACGCTCGCGCGCAGCCCGGAGCTGTTCCGAGAGCACGCGCAGGTTCTTGATGCCGAGCTCCACAAAGGCCGCATCGCGCAGCACGTCGAGATGGGCGGTCAGCGCCTCGAGGAGCACCGACTGCTCGATGGCCTGAAGGCGCTGTTGCTCGGCGGTGATCCGGGTTTCCGCCGCTCGCGTGGCATTCCGGATCTGCCCGCCCGTGTAGAGCTGCTGTGAGAGCGTGACGCCGAGGGTATTCGGCAGCACCACCTCATTGAAGTCGTCGAACTCCAGATCGAGCGTGGCGGTACCCGAGATGAACGGCCTGCCCTGCGCGCGCGCCTGGACCGCGTTCTCGGCCTGCACCTTTACCGCCGCCCGCGCCGAAGCGAGGTCCGGGCTATTGCGGTAGGCGGTGACCAGCGTGTCCGAAAGGCTTTGCGCCCCCGCCCCGGCCGGCACGATCAGGAACGCCGCGATGGCGATGATGGATGCACGCATGGCGCTAGGCCCCTGCCTCTGTTGCGTCTTCAAAACTCGAAGGCCCGGGTCTTCTCGAAGCCCTCGAGCACCGGAGCGGTCGCGTCGAATGCCCGGCGTTCGGAAAGTCCGCCGGCCGCGCGCGTGAGCACGTTGACGCGGCCGACCGGGCCGTCGGCGAAGATCGCCACGAGCCGGCCGCCTTCCTTCAGCTGATCGGTGAGCGTGCCAGGCAGCGTCTCGACGGCACCGTTCACGAAGATCACGTCATAGGGCCCATGGGGTGCGTCGCCCTCCGCCGGGTTGCCGACCGACAGCGCGGCGTTCATCACCTCCAGAGCCTCGAGATCGGCCTGTGCGGCGCGCGCCAGCGCCTCGTCCCCCTCCACAGCGACGACGGCGACGGCGAGGCGCGCGATGACGGCGGTGGAGTATCCGGTGCCGGGCGCCAGATCGAGCACGAGGTCATCAGGCCCGATGGAGGCCGCCTCCAGCATCTTCGCGAAGGTCCGCGGGGCGAGCAGCACCCGCCCCGGCTTTACCGGCACGTCGAGCTCCGCATAGGCGATGTCGCGGCTCGCTGCCGGCACGAAGCGTTCGCGCGGCGCCCACATCAGCGCCTCGATGATCCCGTACCGGGTCACATCGGCCGGCCGCACCTGCGTGTCGACCATCGCGCGGCGGGCGGCTGCAAAATCGGTCATGCTCTGCCTTCCGAGTTTCCGGTCCTAGACGGGTGCCACAGCTCCGGGGGCGCTGCAACGCGGTTAACGATACCGGATCGTGACAGTCCGAAGGCCGTTACCGGCAAACCACTGGAAGCGCGCCCTTCGCACCGGCGCCACCGCCGGGGCGTGTTGTGGCGAAGGCGGCCCAGAAGCTCGACGGCGATATCGCTTCGCCCAACCGAATTCACCGCCGGGCGGCTCTTGCCGTGCGACGGAGCGATGACTACAAGCGCGGTCGCGGCGACGTGGCGGAGTGGTTACGCAGCGGACTGCAAATCCGTGTACGCCGGTTCGATTCCGGCCGTCGCCTCCACGCCCACTCGACCGATCCTTGGCAGGACGCGCCGCCGGTGCGGAGGCGCGCGCGTGAGGGAGGATGCCACGGCGATGGAGACCCCGGGACGCCGCGGCCTGCGCTTCGGCACCAGCAGAAAGGGAGCGGCGCGCCCGAGCGGGGACGGCCCCGAGATCCGGGCGATGCGCGAGACCGAGGGCG
>JBCBEP010000224.1:0-4062 GCA_038528605.1 Pseudomonadota bacterium | reverse complement strand
CCCTGCCCTTCGTCCCCGCCCCCGGCGGCAGCCCCGTCGATCACGGAAAGGTCGATGTTCTCGCTGGCGGGCAGGCTCAGCGGTTCCACGCCGACGATGCGGTATCGCGTGTCGCCGATCGTCGCGCTGCCTTCGAGGAACGGGCTCACATCCCAGCCCGCGCGGCGCAGGGCGACCCAGATGCCTTCATCGATCCGCGCGCCTTGCGGGTCCACCAGCCGGGGCGCGCCGCCGGTGAGGGTGCTGGCCGCCCGGTCATAGGCCGCGCGGGCCTCCCCGTTCAGCGCCTGCACGCCGCTCCAGAGCGCGGTGGCGATCGCCAGCCCGGCCACGAGCGCGGCCAGCTGCACGGGGTTGCGCTTCCAGTGGCTGGCAAGGGCGCGGAGTGTCTGGAAGAGCGGCGCCGACATGGTGACGGTCGCGGTAGCGGTAGCGGCCTCGGTCACGCGGCGGCCCTCGGGCTCGAGAGGCGGCCGGCGGAGAGATGCACCTGCCGGTCGAGCCGGGCGGCGAGGCGCGGGGAATGGGTGACCATCAGGAAGCCGCAGCCGGTCTCCGCCACCAGTTCGAGCGCGAGGTCGAGCACGGCGCTCGATGTGGCTTCGTCCAGATTGCCCGTGGGCTCGTCCGCGAGCAGGAGGGCGGGACGTGCGGCGAGCGCGCGGCCGAGGGCGAGGCGCTGCTGCTGGCCGCCTGAGAGCTGTTCGGGGTAGCGGTCGAGGCTCTCGGCGATGCCGAGGCGCGCCGCCAGCCGCGTCTCGAGCGCCGGGTCGGCCCGGCCGGCGAGGCGCGCCTCGAAGCCGAGATTGTCGCCCACGCTGAGGGACGGGATTAGGTTGAACTGCTGGAAGACGATGCCGAGCCGTGTCCGCCGCAGCTCCGCCCTCGCCCGCTCGCTCAACCCGCCGATCTCCTGGCCTTCGATCAGGATGCGCCCGCCGTCCGGCGTGTCGAGCCCGGCGACGAGGTGGAGGAGCGTGCTCTTGCCGGACCCGGACTCGCCCGTGAGCGCCACGGTCTCCCCGGCGCGCAGGCTCAGATCCACCTGTTCGAGCACCGCGAGGCGCCCCTGCGGCGTGGCATGGCTCTTGGCGAGCGCTTGGATCTCGAGCAACGCGGTCATCCGTCCCCTCGGCTTCGCATGGGAGAGGAGATGGCGCGATCGGCGCCAGCGGGCAAGGCGGGGAGCCGATGGGGCCCCGCGCTGCGTTGCCCCAGGGCGATTGCCGGAGCCTAGTCGATCAGGCCGATGCGGCGGCGGATGGTCTCGTCGCGGAGGCTGACTTCCTGGCCCGCGAACTCCGCGCCTTCGGGCCCGGCGAGCCAGGCGATGGCGCGGGCGGGCCATTCCGCCGGGATATGGACCGACCAGTCGAGCGTGCTCACCCGGTTGATGCCCGAGGCCTTGATGACGCGCTGCATGTCCGTCGCCACCGTGCCGGGGCTGAGGCCGATGACGCGCACGCCGTCGGCGCGGCACTCCCCGTCGGCCGCGCGGGTCAGCATATGCAGGCCGGCCTTCGAGGTGCAGTAGGCCGACCAGCCTTCGAGCGCGCTGGTCGCGGCGCCGGAACTGATGTTGATGACCGTGCCGTGCCCCCGGGCGAGCATGCCGGGCAGCACCGACCGGAGCGCGAAATAGGCGCCTTTGAGGTTGATGTCGATGAGCTTTGCCCAGGCATCCGGGTCGGTCCCGGCGAGGGGGCCGATGGGCTCGATCACGCCGGCGTTGTTCACGAGGAGATCGAGGGGGCCGTGGGCGGCTTCGGCGTCGGCAACGGCCGCCTCGACCTCCGCGTGGTTCGCCACGTCGCAGCGCACGGCCTCGGCGCGCCCGCCGACGGTGCGGATCTCGTCGCGCACGCGCTCGATATCGCCGGTGCTGCGGGCCGCGAGGGTGACGCCTGCGCCCGCTTCGGCGAAGAGACGGGCGGTAGCTTCGCCGATGCCGCGGCTGGCGCCGGTGACGAGGACGGACATGCCGGCGATATCGGTCATGGCGATGCTCCCTGACGGTGTGCTTGCGGATGGGAGGCGACGGCTGTCATCGCGCGCCCCTCAGACGGTGACGCGCTGGGTATCACCGTCCTCCCGGCCCATGAAAGACCGGCCTTTGCAAGACATCATGGCGTATCGCGCATTGCTCCTTCGGCAGCGACCCGTCCCGCCCCGCCGTTGGACCGCCAGCGTCGGGCCTCAATCCAGCGCGGCGGCGCGCAGGATGGGCTCCTCTTCCGCCGGTACCTTCCGCGCGACGCGGAGGCCGGAGGAGACGCTGAGGACGATCTCGTCCCCCCGCCGACGGATCTCTACCGTCTCGGCCCTGCCCGCGGCTTCGCGCTGGAGGCTGTAGCGCTGACCGTCCGCCAGCCGCGCACCGCCGCGCAGCACCGGGCCGCGGGCATTGCCGCTGATGAAGAAGGTCACGGCCAGCCGATCCCCCTGCCGGTCGAAGAACCCGAGCACGCGCGAGAGCGTGCCGCGCACTTCCACAGGATCACCGGGTTTGGAGATAACCGCGCTCTGCACGAGCCGTTCGCCCGCCACTGCGGGAGAGAAAAAGGCCAACATGGCCAGAACAATTGTCAAGACACGCATCACATACCCCACGCGACACTCGAGCGACATCACCACCCACGCCGCTCACCCTGCCGGTCGAAGAACCCGAGCACGCGCGAGAGCGTGCCGCGCACTTCCACAGGATCACCGGGTTTGGAGATAACCGCGCTCTGCACGAGCCGTTCGCCCGCCACTGCGGGAGAGAAAAAGGCCAACATGGCCAGAACAATTGTCAAGACACGCATCACATACCCCACGCGACACTCGAGCGACATCACCACCCACGCCGCTCACCCTGCATGTCATACACTGAAGAACCGTTAAGCGTGAGTCCTGAAACGAGAAACACGTAAACGGCGAGCCATTTTCCATGCGTTTCCCACCGGTTCGGAAACGCCACGAGGCGCCGCATCAAGCCACGAAGTATCGGAACAGAGCAGAGGCCGCCCAACCCGAGAAAAGGGCCAGGATCACCGATGCGATGCCGTATCCAGCAGGGAATTCATTGGCGAAGCTATAGAGCAACCGCTCGATACCTACTTTGCGAACCGGTATCGTTTTCTCAAGAACGTCGATCACCCCTTTGTCGCGCAACAGGAAAATGCGGGCGACATAATCGCCCTCGACGAGGTTTGCGGGCAGTTCGATGCTGGTCTCGAACAGCGTCTCCTCCGTCAGTGTCACGCCGCCCTCATCGATGAAGTAGAGGCCGCGTGAGCGGTTGAGGCGCACAACGGCGTCGAGATAGTCCCCGCGCTCCTCGGTCAGCCAGTCCGGCGCGTCGATCAGGCGGATGACCTCCGCGAGGCCGACCTGATGCCGAAGCTCCTCGGTCCAGCTGATAACGTCCCGAAAGGGCCGCGTGGTCTTGACCGCGTAGAGGCTGGGGGCCGCGTCGATCTGGACGCCGGGACCGTTCACCCAGACACCGAACTGACGCTCCCGCTTTCGCACGAGGACGGGGTGCGACGGCCCCTCCACCACCACGATCACGTCGAGCCTGCCTTCAGGGGGCGGTGCCGCGCGCTTCACGGCGCCGAAGACGAAGATCTCCGACCCTGTGAAGCTGGCGGTGATCGCAACCCGGCTCTGGCTGAGGCCGGCCACGACTTCCTCGGCCTTGGCGGGGGCGGGGGCGGCGGCGCAGAGCGCGAGCAGGAGGAGAAGGCGCGCGATCATACGTCCACACTCCCCAACACGAAGAGATCGTCCGGCGTGCGCACGAGGTCGTAACCGAGCTTCAGGCACACCGCGAGCACCAGCAGCGCGAGCAGGATGCGGAGCTGTTCCGCGCGGAGCCGCGGGCCGAGACGGGCGCCGACCTGCGCGCCGAGCACACCGCCGACGATGAGCAGCAGCGCGAGGAGGGCATCCACCGTCTGGTTCGTGATGGCATGGGCGATGGTGGTGAAGGCGGCGACGAACAGGATCTGGAAGAGCGACGTGCCGACGACGACCGAGGTTGCCATGCCCAACAGGTAGATCATGGCCGGCACCATGATG
>JBCBEP010000223.1:0-4081 GCA_038528605.1 Pseudomonadota bacterium | reverse complement strand
CCTGCTGCGAGGTGACGCCCACCTGCTTCAGGAATTTGCGCATCGACATGTTGAAAGCATCTTCGCTCATCGCGTCTCTCTCGGATGCAACCATTTCGTATCGCTTCTGGCATGAAAGCGCGGCTGCTCGTCAAGTCACGAGGAACCGGGTGGCGTTGTCCCATATTGACGCAAAGGAAGGCGCTTCGTACCCTCATAAGGCGAATTTGAGGGGTGCATAGGATGATGCGGACGCTCGCGATGCTCGGGCTCGCGGTGCTGTTGGCACTGCCGGCTGAGGCGACGGAGATCAGGAACGCCAATTCGAACAAGCTGCTCGCGGTCTCTGGCGGCAGCATGCGCAATGGCGGCAATGTCATCCAATGGCGCGACGTGAACCAGCGCGATGCGAGCTGGCGGATCGAGGGGCCGCGCACGGGCACCGTGAAGATCCGGAACAGCAAGAGCGGGCTTTACCTTGCCGTGGCAGGCGGGGGCACGCGCAACGGCACGAATGTCATTCAGTGGCAGGATGTCAGGCAGCCCGACATCCGGTGGCGCCTGCAGCCTGCCGGGCGCTGCTACAAGATCTACAATATCAATAGTCGCAAGTATTTAGCCGTAAGCGGCGGCTCGCGATTTGATGGGGCGAACGTGACGATCTGGGAAGATACGGGACGGCGCACGCAGCGCGGCATCATCTGGTGCCTGCAATGAGCGGCGGGAGCGAGCCGGCCGGCGGCGGCAAGGAGCCGGGTTTTTTCGAGAAGGCGTTCTCAAAGGGCGGTGCCGCGCTGATGCAGACGGCGATCGTGAGCCTTGGCGTGTTCGTCTTCTCCTTCGGTGCCAACTGGGTGACGGATGGCGGGCTGATCCGCGTGCTGGGCGGCATGCCGAAGGCGGATGTGGAGGCCCGGCTCACGGCGCTCGAGGACCTGACGAAGACGCAGGGGGAGACGCTTTCGGCGCATCTCGACACCTCGGAACGCCTGATGGCCATCGAGGGGCGGGTACAGCCGAGCCGGGTGCATGAGAGCCTGGTCGGTCTGCTCGGCACGCTGAGCCGTGCTGCCTTGGAGGGCGAGGAGATCGACCCGCTGGAGCGGCTGGCGCTGAGCGAGGAGATCGAGCAGGTCAGCCGTTTTGTGAACACCGCCAAGCAGTTGTGCCACAAGTCTGAAGTCTTCCGTTTCTGCCTGAGCGACAGCCGGTGCCAGGAGGGCTCCGCCAAGATCCTGCGGCACCCGACACCCATCCTCCTCCGTCCCTCGCTCTCGATGACGAAAGGGGACTGGCTGGTCGCCACGGCCTGGCAGCATGAGACCATGGATCTGGTCGACGCCAACGGAGACCGGGTGCTGGGCGATGAGGGTGAGCTCTACATCTACACCCCGAACGACGCGGAGGGGATCGAGGTCGTCCACAACGTGCCGGACGGTGCGGTTGCCGGCTACGAGGACTTCCGCATCGAGTACATCTACTACGACGGCGACAACGGCTATGAGGCGCCCTGCACCGCCGGCGAGGGGGGCTGACGATTCCAGCGCTGCGGCCCGCTGGCTCCAGTGTGAAGGCGATGCTAGGGGCAGCAACGACGTGCTGCGTGCTCCTTCACGTTAATCCTCGCTACCGAGATAGTCGTCGGTGGTGCGCAGGCGCGGGCGATCCGGCCCGGCGAAGGGCGCGTCGCCCTGGGCGCGGAACTGCGCCGTCACCCGGCAGTCTTCGCACATCTGGATCAGGCGCACATTGTCGGAGTTGGTGAAGAGCGCGTGGTTGTTCTGGAGCTTCGCGACGATGCGCTCGACCGTGGATTTCACGCCGAAGAGCTTGCCGCATTCGATGCAGGCGAAGGGTTCTTCGGCCTTCTTGATCTCGCCGCGGAACGCCTTGTCCGAAAGCTCGAGCTGAGGGCGGAGTTCGATGGCCGTCTCTGGGCAAACATTCGCGCAGATGCCGCACTGGATGCAGGCTTCCTCGCGGAAGCTGAGCTCGGGACTGTCCGGGTTGTCCATCAGCGCGCCTGTGGGGCAGAGGCCGGCGCAGGCGAGGCAGAGGGTACAGGCGCTTTCGTTCACGATGACCGCGCCGTAGGGGGCGCCTTCGGGGAGCGCAAGCGGCACTTCGGGCACGCCGCCGGCGAGGGCCTTGGCGGCGAGACGCACCCCATCCCGCCGCCCGCCCGAGGCGAGGATCGTCTCGATCTCGAACGGCTGGGGCGCAGGGGCATAGAGCGCTTCGGCGAGCGCGTCCGGCTCCGCCGGCTCGATGAGGGCGAGGCGGGGCGCGGGTTCGGCGCCGCGGGCGGCCATGGCGCTGGTGTGGACGGCCTCGGCCAGGGCCATTTCGTTGGCGATGGTCTCGCGGTCGTCCTTCGGGCCGCCAAGGATGGTCACGTCGCGGTAGCCGAGGGCGAGGGCCACGAGCATCTCCGCATGGCCGAAGGCGGCGAGGGCGCGGGTCTCGAGGGGCAGCATGTCGTGGGGCAGGCCGTCCCCGTGCCGGGCGGCGAGGCGGATGATCTCGGCGCCGTGCTTGTCGTCGTGCACCAGGAGGCGCGGCGCGCTGCCGCCTGCCTTTTCAAAGGCTTCCGCCATGATCCGCATGCTGCGGTAGAGATGCTCCACCGGCGGGTCGGCCGAGAGGGCGGCGCCGGAGGGGCAGACCGCCGCGCAGGCACCGCAGCCCGCGCAGATGTTGTGGTCGAGGACCACGGCCTCCTGATCGGCCTTCGATGCCCCGATGATCGCGCCGGTAGGGCAGACCGAGAGGCAGCGGGTGCAGCCGGTCTTGCCCGCGCGGGAATGGGCGCAGAGGCTGGCTTCGAAGGTGATGTGAAGCGGCTTCTCGAAGGTGCCGTGAAGGTCCGCCGCCTCGGCGATGGTGCGGGCGAGGCCGGCGCGGTCCCGGGGGTCGGCGCGGAGGTAGCCGTCCCGCTTTTCGGGTGCGGGGAAGAGGGGGGAGCCACCGCGGAGGTCGAGGATCACGTCGCAGCCTGTCTCCGCCCCGTCCTGCGACCGGCCGAAGCCGAGGGCGCCGCGGCCGGCGGCGTTGAACGCGCGGTAGCCGTCGACGGTGAGGGTGAAGCGGCCGAGGGCGCCGGCAGCCTGGCGAACGCGGCCGGCGGCAATGTCGAACCCGGCGGGGGGTGCCAGCAGCGTGTCCGGCGCTTCGAGGAGAACGGTGACCGAGAGGGTTTCTGACAGCGTCGCTGCCGCCTCGAGCGCGGCGTCCTCGCCATCCGCGCCGGCAAGGACGAGGCAGAGGCCGCCGCTTTCCACATCCATCACCGGGGTGGGCGCCGTGCCGAGCATGGCACCGGCGAGCAGGGCGGCCTGTTTCGGGCCCGTCCGGGCGAGGTCGGCCTCCCGCGTCCAGCCCGCTCGGTCCCGGATGTCGAGCACGGCAGGCGCAGGGCGCTCCTTCTCCGCGGCGATCTCGGCGAAGGTCTCGGCCATCTGGGCGCAGGCGACGATGACCTCGCCCTGGCCTTCGAGCGCGCTGGCGAGCATGCCGGCATCGCGCCCGCAGAGGAGACTGGCCTGCGCCACGGTCTCGAGCCCGGCGCCTGCGGCGATGGCCTCCGCATCGGGGCGAAACGTGCCTGCGCAATCGCACAGGATGAGGCGGGGCTTGCGTGACACTGGCGTCTCCTCCGGGTTTCGTTGGACGCGTCGAGCGCCCTGCGGCCTCTGCGGGCCGTGTTGCATTGGTCTAGGCGCAAGACGAATTGGCGACAAGCGCGGGGGTGCGGCCGTTCGTTCCGCCCGGTGGTATCCCACCGTATCGTCTCTTTCCTAGACGGATGGCGCGGGCTCATTTAACGCTTTCCTGAACCGGGCGAGAGGACCTGGACGGGAGGACGATTTGGGCGCGGAGCGTAATCCACCGATCGAGAGCGTCGTGACGGAGCGGCACGAGACCATCCCGCTCGGCATCGTGTTGAGCCGTCGGCCCGGGGTGACCCGGTGGGCCGCATGGCACTGGCGGCCGACGGCGGTGCTGCCGGGCGCGGGGCCTGCGGCAGTGCGGGCGGGGGACTGGCAGGTCCTCCGCGAAGAAGAAAACGGCGCTGCGGACTACCATGCCGCGACCCTGCCGC
>JBCBEP010000222.1:0-4097 GCA_038528605.1 Pseudomonadota bacterium | reverse complement strand
CGTGGTGGTATACCACGGGCTTACCAGGACGGCGGCGTCCGGGTGACCCCGGGCGCCGCTTTTCCTTCCAACGACCAGAACTGGCGCCAAGCCGGGCAATAGGGAGGATTGCGCAGCATGCGCCTTGCCGAGCTGATCATGGCCCTCGTTCTCGCGGCCTTCTCCGCCTACCTCATGTATCAATCCGGCGCGCCCGCATGGCCCGGCGACCCGTGGTTCGAGAACATCTGGTACATTCCGGGCGAAGGCCCTGGCGGCGGCTTCTGGCCGTTCTGGCTCGCTTTCATCATGCTGCTGAGCTGCGTCTGGATTGTGGTGAACTGCGTGCGCCGCACCTCGCCCCCCAGCCGCGATACCGGTCCGTTCCTCGATGCCTACGGCATCCGCATGATGGTTCTCGTGGGCGGCGGTGTGGCCGCGTTCGTCTTCCTCTCCGACATCATCAGCATGTACGGCGCCATGGCGCTCTTCCTGCTCTACTACCTGCGCTTTCTCGGCCGGCATCCCTGGCGGCTCACCATCGCCGTCGCCGTGCTCATGCCCATCGGCATGTTCTTCTTCTTCGACGTGGCGATGACGCTGCCGCTGCCGAAAGGCCTGCGCGCGGTGGAGGACACCGTCTTCACGCCACTCTACGACATCTTCCTCTGAGGCCGGGCCATGGAAGTCATCTCCCTTCTCCTCGACGGCATTCTCACCGCGCTCGAGCCGACCAACCTCTTCCTCGCCTTCATCGGCGTGGCGATCGGGCTCTTCGTGGGTGCGATGCCCGGCCTTGGCTCGGTGAACGGCGTCGCGATCCTCCTGCCGGCCACCTTCCTCATCCAGCAGCAAACCGGCACGGCGACCGCGCCCATGATCTTCCTCGCCGCCATCTACTACGGCGCGATGTATGGCGGCGCGATCTCATCGGTGACCCTCGGCATCCCCGGCGCATCGACAGCCGTCGCCACCACCTTCGACGGCAGGCCACTGGCGCTTCAGGGCAAGGCCGACCAGGCGCTCGTTACCGCAGCGCTCGCCTCCTTCATCGGGGGTACGGTCGCCAACCTGCTCTTCACGGCCTTCGCGCCGCCGCTCGCTGCGGTCGCGCTCAGCTTCGGCCCACCGGAGATCTTCGCGCTGATGCTGCTGGCCTTCGCCACCTTCATCGGCCTCGGCGGGGACGACGCGCCGAAGACCATCTTCTCCATCTGCCTCGGTCTCGTCCTCGCCGCGGTGGGCTTCGACACCATCTCCGGCGCGCCCCGCCTGATCCTGTTCGACATGCAGGGCTTCATGCGCGGCATCGGCTTCCTGGTGCTCGCCATCGGCGTCTACGGCATCGGCGAGATGCTCTGGACGATCTACACCACGCGTGACGAAGCGACGGTGACGGACGCGGAGATCAGCGCAAGCCGCGTCGCCCGCGCCGCCGCCAAGATGGCTGAGGCCTGGAAGGGCACGATGATCGGCTCGCTCCTCGGCTTCTTCGTCGGCATCCTGCCTGCCGCGGGCGCCACACCGGGCTCGCTCATGGCCTATGGCGTGACCAAGATGGTCTCCAGCAAACCGGACAGCTTCGGCAAGGGCAATGTGGACGGTGTTGCGGCACCGGAGGCTGCAAACAATTCGGCCTCCACCGGGTCGATGCTGCCGATGCTGACGCTCGGCATCCCCGGCTCGCCCACCACGGCCGTGCTGCTCGGCGGCATGGTGATCTGGGGTCTCACGCCCGGTCCGCGGCTCTTCTCCGACCAGCCGGACTTTGTGTGGCCGCTGATCGGGTCGTTCTACGTCTCGAACCTCATCGCCCTCATCGTGAACCTCGCCTTCATTCCGCTCTTCCTGTGGATGCTGCGCATGCCGTTCACGGTGCTTGCGGCGGTGATCTTCGTGCTCTCGATCGTAGGCGGGTTCGCCGCGACGCAGACGATGTTCGATGTCTGGCTGATCCTGATCTTTGGCGTCGCGGCCTTCCTGCTGCGGCTGCTCGACTATCCGCTGGCGCCGGCGGTGCTCGCCATCGTGCTCGGCGGCACCACGGAGCAGACGCTCCGCCAGTCGCTCCTCCTCTCTGATGGAGACCCCTCGATCTTCATCACGCGGCCCATCGCGGGCCCGATCACCATCATGGCGATCATCCTCATCCTGCTGCCGCTGTTCACGATGATCCGGCGCAAGATGCGGGAGAAGAAGGAGACCGAAGCGAGCGGCGGCGCCAGCTAGGCGCCGTGCGAAGAGATTGGGCGCTCCCGCTCGGGAGCGCCCGCCCTAGCCTCAGGCGGCGGCGCTGCCCGCGCCCTCATCCGCCGGATAGGTGGGATAGAGGCCGTGGTTCATCGCGAGCTGCTGGACGAGGCCCAGCACCACGTCGATGGTCGGCGTCGGGTGGCCCGTGATCTGGCCCATCTCCTGAACCGCCGTCACCAGCGCGTCGATCTCCATCGCCTTGCCGGCCTCGAGGTCCTGCAGCATCGAGGTGCGGTGCTTGCCCACCTTCGCCGCCCCATTGATGCGCCGCTCCACATCCACGCGGAAGCTCGCGCCCAGGCTCTCGGCAATCACCTGCGCTTCCAGCATCATCGCCTTGGCCGTGGCCCGGCTCGTCGGATGCGCGGCCACCACGTCGAGCGTGCCCCGCGTCAGCGCCGAGATCGGGTTGAAGCAGAGGTTGCCCCACAGCTTCAGCCACAGCTCCGAGCGGATGTCGTCCAGCACCGGCGCGCGGAAGCCCGAGGCCTCCAGCAGCTCGGAGATCGCGGTGATGCGCGCGCTGGTGCTGCCATCGGGCTCACCCAGCGCGAACTTGTCGCCGTATACGTGCCGGATGCGCCCCGGTGCCTCGATCTCGGCGGCCGGGTAGACGGAGCAGCCGATGGCGCGCTCCGGCCCGATGATGTCCCACTGCCGGTTGCCGCGGTCCACGCTGTCGAGCTGCTTGCCCTCATGCTCACCGCCGACCTTGTGGAAGTACCACCAGGGCACGCCGTTCTGGCAGCACACCACGGTGGTGTCGTCCTTCATCAGCGGGCGCAGATACTCCGCGCTCTCCCAGCTCTGATGCGCCTTCAGCGCGTTGAACACCACGTCGACCGGGCCGATTTCCGAGGGGTCGAGTGCTGCGATCACTGGCACCGTGGTCTCCGCCCCGTCCTTCACCAGCGTCAGGCCGTCCTTCCGGATCGCGTCCAGATGCTTGCCGCGCGCGATCACGGCCACCTCGGCCTTGCCGGAGGCGGCGAGGCCGGCTGCGAGATAGCCGCCGATGGCGCCGGCGCCGAAGATGCAGACTTTCATGGACAAGCTCTCCTCAGGCTGGTGAGCGCCGCGGCGTTCGGCCGAGCGCGCAAGAATCTTCTGGTATGCCACGCGGCATCCTTGCGGGACCGCATGCCGCACCTCGCCGCGCCGGGCAAGCGGCTTCTCCTCAGATGCAACGCGATTTCGAGACTGTAGACCGGGGCGACCCGCGCTGATCAGGCGCGACGCAGGGACAGGCCGTAGAGGATACCGAGGCCCGCCAGGATAAGCGGCAAGCTGGCCGGGAGCGGGATCTCCTCACGCAGCGTGAGCGTAAAGGCGTCCCCGCTATCATTGATCGAGCCAAACACCGCCAGCCAGGACGCGCTCGACAACGCGAAGATGTTGCCGGCACCAACGATATCGATGTTGACGTTGATCGTCGTCATGCCGTTGCCCGGAAAGGTGCCGGTACTGCCGGAGTCGAATTCACCGTTCGCTGGCGCACCGAACGATCCGCTGGGCGAGTTGTATGTGAACGATACGAGCTGCCCCGCCGTGTAGGCGGCCCCGGGCACGTAGGTATCGTCCAGCTGGATTTCGGCGATCGCCTCACAGCCTGTGCCGCAGTCCCCCACAAAGTCGTAAATGACCACCGCCTGCGCCGCAGGGGCAACAAGCGCGGAAGCGAGGATAGCCGGGATCAGCGCCCGCCACATGGTGCACTCCGTTCATCAGCTATTCCTAAAGTCGCCCGAATCTGCCTGAGGGGCAAGTCCTCTTCGCAACTGCACCGTCAAGTGCTCATTTTAAGGAGGATCTTGCCGAGGTGACCGCCGGCCTCAAGCGCCTCATGCGCCGCCCGCACCTCCGCC
>JBCBEP010000221.1:0-4151 GCA_038528605.1 Pseudomonadota bacterium | reverse complement strand
GCATCACCGTGCAGGAAGCGCCGCAGCCCGGTGTCTTCGTCCGCCCCGCTGGCGGGGACTTCGCGGCGGGCGATGCGCTCACCGCCCCCCGCCGCATCGGCCCGCGCGAGATCGGACTGCTCGCGGCAATGAACGTCGCCCAACCCGTCGTCGCCCGCCGCCCCGTCGTCGCACTTATGGCAACGGGCGACGAATTGGTATGGGCGGGCGAGACCCCGGGGCCGGACCAGATCATCGCCTCAAGCGCTCCCGCCCTCGCCGCCCGCGTCGCCGCCGCCGGTGGCATCCCACGCCTACTTCCCATCGCGCGAGACACGCGCGAGAGCCTCCTCACAGCCCTAGAGGCGGCCCGGGGGGCGGACATCCTCGTCACCCTCGGCGGCGCGTCCGTCGGCGATCATGACCTTGTGGCGGAGGTGCTCGGCGGCGCCGGCCTCGCGCTCGATTTCTACAAAATTCGCATGCGTCCGGGGAAACCGCTCATGGCCGGGCGGCTCGACGATGGCATGGCCATGCTCGGCCTGCCCGGCAACCCGGTC
This sequence comes from Pseudomonadota bacterium, assembly GCA_038528605.1. Taxonomy (GTDB): domain Bacteria; phylum Pseudomonadota; class Alphaproteobacteria; order Rhodobacterales; family Rhodobacteraceae; genus Thermohalobaculum. The sequence goes on along the minus strand of JBCBEP010000221.1, from coordinate 3,612 downwards.
TCCGCGATGGTCTGCGCCGAGCTCTTCCTCGTGCCCGCCATCGCCCACTGCCTCGGCTGGCCCGCCGAAAGCCTCGCCCCCCGCCTCCACACGGGCATCCTCGCCGCCGATATCGAGGCGAACGGGGACCGTGAGCACTACATGCGCGCCAGCCTCGGCGAAGCCATCGACGGCCGCACGACGCTCACCGTCGCCCGCCGTCAGGATTCCAGCCTCCAGCGCGTCCTTGCCGACGCAACCGCCCTCGTCCGCCGGATGCCGAACGCCCCGGCCGCCAGCGCGGGCAGCACTGTCGAGTATCTACGCCTCGACTGAGCAGCGTTGCGAAAAAGACTCAATCACCGTCCGTTCTCATCTTGCCGCTGGGCCATGAATGGTTGACACAAAAGGCGAACAATTTTAGAACGTTCTCAATAAACAGAGACGAACACCGGTCTTCATCAGGCTGGTCACGGCGAAGAGGGGTACCCCGATGCTGACGCGCAAGCAGCACGACCTGCTCATGTTCATCCACAAGCGCGTTCAGCGCGACGGCGTCTCGCCATCCTTCGACGAAATGAAGGAAGCGCTTGATCTCCGCTCGAAATCCGGCATCCACCGGTTGATCACGGCGCTCGAGGAACGCGGCTTCATCCGCCGCCTCGCCCACCGCGCCCGTGCTATCGAGATCCTGCGCCTGCCCGAGAATGTGGGCGGGGAGGCGCCGCGCCAGGGCTTCCGGCCCGAGGTGATCGAGGGAGACCGGGTGACATCCGTGCCGAGCGCCAGCAGCACCCCGGCATCGCCCGAGATCGATGCCCTCAGCCGCCTAGGAGCAGCGCCAGTAAAGCGGGGGGAGGAGGCCGCGATGGTCCCCCTCGTCGGCCGCATCGCCGCGGGCAGCCCGATCGAGGCGATCGAGAACGGTGCCCAGCGCCTCGGCGTGCCCAGCGCCATGATCGACGGCGGCTCGGAGCACTATGCCCTTGAAGTAAAGGGCGACTCGATGATCGACGCGGGCATCCATGATGGCGACGTGGTCGTGGTCCGCCGCCAGCAGACCGCGAATAACGGCGATATCGTCGTGGCGCTGATCGAGGACCATGAGGCGACGCTGAAGCGCCTCCGCCGCAAGGGCGACGCCATCGCGCTCGAAGCCGCAAACCCGGCCTACGAGACGCGCCTCTATCGGGCAGGCCGCGTGAAGATCCAGGGCAAGATGGTCGGTCTCATCCGCACCTATCGCTAAGCCGGCGGGGCACGTCCTCTCCACCCACGATGCCAGCGCCGCGCGCCCGAGGGAGCGCTGCTCTCCATCCGCGTCCCCTCCGGCGTGATCCACACGGCCACGGAGCCCTCTGCGAGCTGGCGGGCACCAATGAAGACGCAAGGCCCCGCCGGTGCGTGGTCCTGCCCCGGCGCGATGACTACGAAGCGCGGGCCACAGGCCTCGGACAGGCGCGCTTCGGTGACGCCGCGCCCGCGGAGCGCCAGCACCTCCCAACCATCAGCGAGCGGTGCCGAAAGTGCCCGCCGCTCGCCATCAGCCTCGAAGCCGGGGCGGGCGGCGGCAGCTTCCTGCCCCGGACGCTCGCCATCGCGGCGGAGCCAGGTCTCAGCCGCGAAGCCCTGCCCCAGCGCCCGGTCGAGCACCCGCCCCTCAGGGCCGAGCACGCCGATCAGCCGGCCGCCCTCGGCGATGATCACGGCGGGACGGGGCGGCGGCTCGGCGCGCGCCGCCATGAGCGCGAGGACCGCGGCCGCGAGGCCCATGCCACGCCAGGGCCCGCGCCAGATGGCGGCCCAGAGCCCGCCCAGCGCCACGGCACCCAGCAACCATGGCGGCGCTGCGGGCACTCCGGCATCCGCCCCGGGCAGCGCGGCTACCCAGTGCGCGACGCCGAGCACCCAGTCGATCCCGAGCCCCATGAGCCCCAGCATCGGCCCCGCCAATCCGAAAGGCGCGGCCAGCCCTGCCAGAACGGCCATCGGGGCGATCCAGGCGCCCATCACCGGCACGGCGGCGAGGTTTGCCAGCAATCCCCAGGGAGCGATCCGGTTGAAGTGGACGCCGGAGAAGGGCGCTGTCGCCGCCCCCGCCACGATGCTGGTGAGCAGGAGCGCGCCCAGACCCGTCCATAGCGCGCCGAGGAGCAGGCGCAGGGGGCGGGGCACTGCTGTGGCACCCCTCAGAGCCACCGCCAGCGCCGGCAGCGGCGTTTTGGCGTCCTTATCCTCCATCTCCCGCCGGCGGCGCTGCCGTCTCTGCCGAAGCGCCTCGTAGGCCGCCACCAGCGCCGTGGTCGCCGCGAAGCTCATCTGGAAACCCGCATCGAACAGCGCTGCGGGATCGAGGGCCAGCACGATCGCCGCCGCTAGCGCCAGGGCGCGCAGCGTGATCGCCGGCCTGTCGAGCATCACCGCCACTAGCGCCACGGCCACCATGACGAAAGCGCGCTGCGTCGCCACCGTCCCGCCCGAGAGCGCGAGGTAGCCCAGCCCCGCGACCAGCGCCGCCGCTGCCGCCATCTTCTTCACCGGCAGGTGCAGCGCCACGGGTCCGGCAAGCACCAGCCCTGCCCGCACCACGGTGAAGACGAGGCCCGTCAGCATGCCCATATGCAGGCCCGAGATGGCGAGCAGATGGGCAAGGGACGAGATCCTGAGCGCCTCCGCATCGGCCTCCGCAATTCCCGCCCGGTCCCCTGTGATGATGGCCGCGGCAAAGGCGCCCGCCGCGCCGGGCAGCGCCGCGCGAATGCCGTCGGAGAGCGCATTCCGCGCGCGCGCGAAGCGCAGGCGGAGGTGGTCGGCGCTCGAGATGGCCGGCTCGGCGCGCTGTCCCACCGTCTTGCGCGCGGGCAGGCGCATGGCGGGGCTGCGCGCGAAGCCGGTGGCGCCGAGGCCCTGGAAGTAGGCCCGGCGCGCAAAATCGAAGGCCCCGGGCTCGACGGGTGCCGAGGGCGGAAACAGCGTCGCATAGACGTGCACCCAGTCCCCCGGCCGCGGCGCGTCGGCCGCCGGCGTGTCGAGCAGCGCGACGCGCACGCGCCTCGGCACCCGCGAGGCGCGGTAGCCAAAGAGGCTGACACGCTCCAGCAGGACCCTCGGCGCGCCCGATCCCGCCCGGTCGAGCGCGATGACCCGCCCCTCCACCGTGCCCGTGACCGGCGCTGCGAGGCGCGGTCCGTCCGCCCGCATCGCGGCGCCGAGCGCGAGCGCAAAACCGAGGGTTAGTGCGAAGGCACCAAGGACGAGCACGCGCCCGACCATCCGGCGACGGACCGCCGGGAGAAGCAAGAGCATCGCGGGTGGCAGCGGCAACCACAAGGTCCAGTCAGGCGGCTCGGCGGGCAGCGCGAAGTAGAGCCAGATGCCAAGCCCGAGCCCCACCGGAAGCCAGAGGGCAGCCCGGCGCAGTTCGAGGCGCAGGAAAGCCTCCACCCTCTCGCCGATCCGCAGTCCCGGCATCCGCAGCAACGCTGCGAAAGAACCGCCCCGTCGCTGCCGGACCGCGCCCGCCTTGCCAGCCAACGCCACGCCCCGCTCCCTCCACACGCGAACACGCCCCATCTGGCACCGCAGGGCCTTAACCCGCGATTAACGATGACCCACCAGCCAAGCCGCGCGGTT
>JBCBEP010000220.1:0-4188 GCA_038528605.1 Pseudomonadota bacterium | reverse complement strand
CGGGCGCGCAGCCACGGAGCCTCGGTGACCGTTGCCTCATGGTCCGCCGCCCTCGACCGAGGTGCCATCGAGGCAGATGCCGATATGCCGGGCCACTAGGGCTCAGCCCTATGCACAACGACGCGGGCCTACGGCATCACGGGTAGCTGAAACCGACGGTCATGTCTTCTTGCGGGCGGCTCCCGAGATCGCGTGGGGTCACCCTATGCGCTTCTCTCCGTGCGCTGCTGCGGGTTCGATGCAGCGGGTGCGGCCCGCTTCGGTGAGCTGGTTCATCGCATCGCAAACCGGATTGGGATCGTGAAGACGAAACGCTCGCCAGCAAGCGCCGATGGTGGTTCGGGGTAGCTTCCAACCGCCCTGGCTGCCGCGATGGCGGCGTCATCCAGTCGTGCATGTCCGGAACTCGTCGAGACGCTCGAGCCGACGAGCCGCCCTCTGCGGTCGATTGTCACCGTGAGGCGCGCAACGCCTTCTTCGCGCCTCGCCTGGGACCGCGTCGGATATCGCCGCTCGCGCGCAATGGCGGCCTGAACCTCGGCGCCGTAGGCCCGCATCAGCGAGAGACGGTCAGCCTCGGAAAGCCCGGCGGCCGGCGTGGGTGCAGCATTGGCGCGGTCACGTGCCTCCGGCGATCCGGCTGAAGGAGCGGCTCCACCTGCGGCGCCTGACTCAGAAGGGGTCGGCTCGGAAGGCGGCTCAGCCACGGTCCTTGGCGCTGCACGGGTGGGGGATGGCGCCGCTCTCCGCTGCGCTGGCACCTCTGCAGGGCGCGCGGCAGGCAGCGGTGCGGCAGCAACGGCGCTTTCCGACACGGCCGCGTCCGCTCCCGGCGGGGGCGGCGGCGCTGGCGGGCTGTCCGGCGGTGTGGTCGCGGTGGCAGCAATGCGTGGCGCCGGAGTGATCAGTGGCGTCGTGCTCGATCGGTCGACCGAAGTGGGCGGTAGCGCACCGCTCGGTACCGCCGGCGCGCTGAGCGGTTCTGCGCGTGTCTCAGCCACCGGATCGCGAACCAGCCGCTCGACCTGGGGAGCCGCCGCGGGTGTCTCGGAGTGCTGGAGATCCACGGGCGCCGTAGAGGCCTGTAGCGGCATCCCCGCGTCTGGAGGCGTGGCGGGCGGATCGTCGATCGCGGCTGGGTTCGGATCGGCTGGGGCAGGGGGCGCGCCAGGCGCGGCTTGCCAGGCGTCGATCAGAGCGGCGATCTCGCCTGATGCACCTTGCATCGCAACCGACACTTCGGAGGGCGGACCGGCCGGAGGCGCGCCGGTATCCGGCATCCATGAAGCGACGGCGAGATGGAGAGCGATGGCGATTGCCGCGCAGACCATGAGTTCCGCGATGCGGCCGATTGGGATCTTGGGGCGGTCCTCTACCAGCAAAGCCGCCGCGTCCGTCATTGCTGCGGCACCGCCGTGATCTCGACGCGTGTGATACCGGTGGCCGCGAGGCGCTCGAGAAGCGTAGCGATGGCCTCGGCGGGTGCAGCGCCATCCGCGCGGAGGATCAATTCACCCTCCGCCGCCGCCTCAGATGCCGCCAAAGCCGGCCACACCGCCTCTCCACGAGCGGCCTCGAAGGCGAGCTCGCCATCGGCGGAGACGTGCAACGTGAGCATCAGCCCGTCGCTCTCCTCGCCGCTCGCGCTCGGGGGCGTGACGTCGAAGGGATCGGGGGGCGCGAGTGTCGCCGTCATCAGGAAGAAGATCAGCAGCAGGAAGACGACGTTGATCATCGGCACGATGCTCTCGCCGTGGGGACGCGCAGGCTCGTCACTGAAGTCGGTCATCGGGCAAAGACCAGCGTCGAGATGCCGGCCGCTCGCAGACCACTCGCCACGGTGAGGACGTCCTGGAGCCGCGCGTCGCCCTCGGCACGCAGGATGACGGGTGCTGAGAGGGTGGGCATGAGCGGCGCGAGGGCACTGGCGAGAGCCGGTGCGGCGATGGACTGGCCGTTGAGGCGCACTGTACCCGGGCCGACAGTGACGAGCCTGGGCGGCCCCTCCCACGCCTCGGCCCCGCCGGCCGCCGCGCCGATGGGCACAGCCACCTCCGTCCCGAAGCGGGCCGCGAGCATGAAGAAGACGAGGAGCAGGAAGACCACATCCACGAGGGGCGTGAGGCTTGGCCGGCGGGGCCGGCGGTCCTCCCCGAAGGTGACGCTGATATCGCTCATTCCGCCGCCCTTTGCGAGATCACCGGTCCCTGTCGCTCGCGATGCGCGGTGTGGGTGAGGACGCGGCTCACCATGCCCTCCATGTCACGGCGCAGTCTGGCGATGACAGCCTCGAACCAGGCCAACGCAACCGCGGCCGGGATCGCGACTGCCATGCCTGCCGCGGTGGTGAGGAGCGCCTCCCAGATCCCGCCGGCAAGCGCCGCGGGATCGGCGCGCGCCCCCGTCTCCTCCAGCGCCTGGAACGCCGCGATCATGCCGAGTACCGTGCCAAAGAGGCCGAGCAGGGGCGCGACGGCGGCGATGAGCTCAAGCGCGCGCAGCCCGCTTTTCGCATGGCCGAGCAGATCCTTCGCCGCCCGCGTTGCCTCCTCGCGCGCGAGATCAGCATTATAGCCGAGGTCGTGGATGGCGGACATGGTGGCGGCAAGGGTGCGTGCCCTCACCCCGTGACCGCGCTTCACCAGCGCCAATGCCTCTCCTCGCTCATCCTCAAGCCACAGGGCGACGGAACGCGCTGCCCGAGCGCGCCGCCAAACACCCATCACCATGAGCCGCCATAGCTTCCAGAGGATGATGGTGACCGTCACGACCGAGAGAGCGGCGATTGCCCAGATTGCCACGCCCCCCCGGTCCAGAAGCGCGAGCGCCTCCCCGGGGTCGAGACCTGAGCCCCAGCTCGGCGGCGCCTGCTCTGTCGCGGGTGGGGGAATGTCCGGTGGTCCGTGTTCGACCATGCGCGCCTCAGAACGTGATCTGCACCCGCCCGGCAACTGTAACGGGCTGGATCGGGCCGGTGCTTCCTTGAAACAAGAACCTCGACCTTAAGGCATTTGTGTCGAACAGGTTCTTGAGCGCAATGGCGCAGGGTATCGTCTCGCGACGATGGGAGAGCCGGTAACCCGCCGTCGCATAGGCGTCCGTGAGAAAGATGCCGCCGAGATAACCGACCCGGTTCGAGGGCGCTGTCGCGCCGCCTCCTGCGAGCGGGCCGCTCGGTGAGCCAAGGCGCGCAGCGAGCCTTCTCGAACGCCAGGATACGCGCTGCAGGCGGTTGATGTTGAAGGGTCTGTCGAGCGTCAAGGTTGCGAGGTCCGTCCACATGTAGTCGGCCAGAGCGAGTCATTCATGCAGAAGCCGCGCGACCACATCGATCCCACCGGATCACCGGTCGGCAACACCGAGCCCATCGCCACGCACCGATCGAGAACGGACACGACCTGAGAGGGCAGACCGCACGGCCCCACCAGCAAAGCGGTCTTCCCCCGGGTTGTGAGCTCCAGGGGCGAGATGTCCGCTGGTTTGAACTCGGCCATGCAACGCTCCGGCTGATACTGCCTGCGTGGCGATGCCGAGCGCTTTGATGTGCTCGGCTGGCTGCGTCAGAACGAAAAGTACCCGACTATTGTGATCAGGAAAAGGCTTTTTCCGATCAAATAAGTCTGATATTCGATTAGCGAATAAGCCACCGGCCACATCCCGACCGGCAGCCAGCAGCAAGACGGCAACCGCGATGGGGCGGACTGATGGGAAACGACTTCAGATGCGTGGAGGAGGACAGGGCGGCAGCGCCCGATGCCCTCTCATTGGCTTGGACGCCCGGGGACGAGGTCGATAGCCGCCTCCTCCTGGGGACTGAAAGCACCGTGCGGATCAGGCACGGGCGCGAGATCTACACGCTGCGCGAGACCCGCGCCGGCAAACTCATCCTGACGAAATGACCAGGCTGCGCAGCATCGACATCGATAGACGGCGCAAGGCTTGGCTGGCTGAGACGCGACCGGCTGACCAGCTCTTCATTGTGACGCTCCGGCGCTGGCTCGATGGGCCGGAAGGGCAGCAGGCGGTCTGGAACGGGCTTGCGGGGGAAGTGGGCCCCCATCCAGCACGGCGGATCCTTCAGGCTTTCGAAGCTTTTCTGGCGGCGTTGAGTCGGGGGCTCATGCGGCCGATCACCCGGCATCCTGCCTGCTGCGCATGCGTCGGTGCCGACGAACTGCTGCTCGCCGA
>JBCBEP010000219.1:0-4189 GCA_038528605.1 Pseudomonadota bacterium | reverse complement strand
CCATCCGCGAAGGCGGCCGCACCGTCGGCGCAGGCGTCGTCTCCAAAATCATCGAGTGATCCGACCGACCACGGTTGGGACGGACCAGAAGGGCTCCGCCGCGGCGGGGCCCTTTCTCGTTGCAGTCAACAAATGTGATCGGCCATCGCTTGCGATCGGAGAGCGGCGTGGCACGATAAGAGCACGCGCCATCGGAGGTTTGCCATGCGACGGTCCGTGCCCATCCTGCTCATGCTCGCTGCTTGCGCGGCGCCCGTCAGACCTGCCGGGGAAGCCGTTGTCGACGACGGCTACGGGCGGGGCGGGGCGCTCTTCAGCACGGGCGCGAGCCTCGAATTCGCGGTGGCGGCCGCGCAGGAGGCCGGCAAGGTCCGCCTCTGCGGCGCGTGGGTGGCGCGTGGGGTGACCGGGCAGACAGCGATCTATCTCGACCGTGCGGTCGCCTCCGGCCAGGTCCAGCTCGCAGGCCGCACCGTGCTGCGCGACCCCGGGCGCTTTGCCCGACGGCCCGACGGCGCCGCGCTCGAAGGCGGGCGTGCCCGCTGCTATCTGAGCGAGACGCCCTGGCAGGCGGAATACGCCGATGTGGCCCCCGAGGTCCGGTTCGTCCGGCAGACCTTCGACGTGGATACGGAGGGTCTGGGCGGTGGCGAGATCGTCTTCCGCCAAGTGCCGGCTTCCTTCGAATTCCCGTTCTAACGGTGGATTGTGCCGAGTAGGGCCAGAATGAGGCAGTTTCGCCGCAATTCATCCCGCAATGACACAAACAATCATTAACGGGCCTGACTCTCGCCCGGGTTGCAGTGCAACTCTGAGTTGGCGAGAGGGGAACTGACCGGGGCTTGCGGCGGCGGGGGAGTGGCAGCCGCAGGAGCCGGGTAGGGGGATCCGCGGAGGCCCGCCGCTTCGGGGGAAGCGGCGGGCCGTTCCGTCTCTGCGCGGCGACGCAGCCGTTGACAGCCCCTCTCCGCGGCGCGCCAATGCGCGGCATGACACAGCATGAGAGCCTCAGCCCGACCCCTTCCCCAACCGGCGCGCGCCTGCTCGTGGCGTCCCTCGAAGCGCTGGGGGCGGACCTCGCTTTCGGCGTGCCGGGGGAGAGCTATCTCGCGGTGCTCGACGCGCTGCATGACAGCCGGATCCGCTTCGTCCTCTGCCGTCAGGAGGGGGGCGCTGCCTTCATGGCCGCGGCAGCGGGCAAGCTGACCGGGCGGCCGGGGATATGCTTCGTCACGCGCGGGCCTGGCGCCACCAACGCCTCCATCGGCGTCCATACCGCGCGGCAGGATGCGAGCCCGATGCTGCTCTTCGTCGGCCAGGTGGCGCGCGGGATGCTGGGGCGAGAGGCGTTTCAGGAGGTCGACTACACGAAGTTCTTCGCGCCGCTCGCGAAAGGCGCCTTCGAGATCGACGATCCGTCGCGGGTGCCGGAGATCGTGGGGCGCGCCCATGCGCTGGCTCTTTCAGGCCGGCCGGGGCCGGTCGTGATCTCGCTGCCCGAGGACATGCTGACGGAGGCCGCCGCTGCCGCCCCGCTCACTCGCGCGTTGCCCACGCCCCGCCCCGCGGCGGATGCGGAGGATGTGGAAAGGGTGGCCGCAGCGCTTCACGGCGCGGACCGGCCGCTGATCATGATCGGTGGTGGCGGGTGGGACGATCCCACGGCGCCCGCCGCGGGCAGGCCCGCGCTGGCGGCGCTCACCGAGGCGGCCGAGGGGGCAGGGGTTGCCGTTGCCACGGGCTTCCGCCGCCAGGATCTCGTGGACAATCAAAGCCCCGCCTATGTGGGCGATGCCGGGGTGGGCATGGCCCCGCAGGTGCGCCGCGCGATCCGGGAAGCGGATGTGATCGTCGCCCTGAACCTGCGCTTTGGCGAGACGGAGACGGACGGCTACACCCTGCTCGACGTGCCGGAGCCGGCGCAGCGCCTCTTCCATATTCACCCCGAAGCGGGGGAACTGGTGAAGATTTATCGGCCGGAGATGGCGATCCAGGCCTGCGCGGCCCGCTTCGCCGCCGCTCTGGCCGCCGCGTTGGCCGCGCAGGGACCACGCGCCGGGATAGGCGCGGCGGCCTGGGTGGCCGCGTTGCGTGAGGGGATTGCTGCACAGCTCTCACCGCCCGCCCAGCCGGAAGGGCTCGACATGGCTGAAGTGATGCGCGTCCTGCGCGGCCGCCTGCCGGCCGACGCCATTCTTTGCAACGGGGCGGGCAACTTCGCGATCTGGCCCACCCGTCTCTTCCTCTTCGGCCCCGGCCATCGCCTTCTCGCCCCGCAGTCGGGCGCCATGGGGCATGGCCTGCCCGCAGCGGTGGCCGCGAAGATCCTGGAGCCGGAACGAACGGTGATATGCTTTGCAGGCGACGGGGACATTCAGATGACGATGCAGGAACTCGGCACCGCGATGCAGGCCGGGGCGCAGCCCGTGGTTCTCGTCATCAACAACGCCAGCTACGGCACCATCCGGATGCATCAGGAGCGGCACTATCCCGAACGTGTGAGCGGCACGGAGATCGTGAACCCCGACTATCCGGCCATCGGCCGCGCCTATGGGATGCACGGCGAACGGGTGGCAGAGACGGCGGTCTTCGCCCCCGCCCTCGAGCGGGCGCTGGCCTCTCCGACCGGCGCGCTGCTGGAGCTGATCCAGCCGACCGAGGCGCTCACCCCGCGCGAGACGCTGAGCCAGATGCGGGAGAAGGCGCTGGCCGCCGCGGGAGGGGCGCCGTGAGCCCCGCGATCGTCATCGTCGGCGGCGGGATCGTCGGCACGGCCACGGCCTGGCAACTCGCGGCCATGGGCTACGCGGCGGGTGTTACGGTGGTCGAGCGCGACCTCTCGCTGCACGCGGCGTCCACAGGGCGGTCGACCGCGGGCATCCGCCAGCAGTTCTCCACGCCCTGCAATATCCGCTTCTCCCGCTATGGGCTGGATTTCCTCCGCCGGATGGGGCTGGAGGCCGCTGGGTTCAGGGAGAACGGCTATCTTGTCCTCGCCGGGGATGCCGCCTCGGCCGAGCGCATGCGCCGCGCCCATGCGCTGCAGATCGAGGAGGGGGCCGACATCGCCCTCCTCGAGCCGCAGGCGCTGGCCGCCGCCTTCCCGCATCTCAACACGGGCGATCTGGCACTCGCCAGCTTCGGGCGCTCGGGCGAGGGCTGGTTCGATCCGCTCGCCGTGCAGGCGCGGCTGAAGGCGGAGGCGATGGCGGCAGGCGTGGTCTGGCAGGAAGCGGAAGCGGTCGGCTATGCGCGCCGGGGCGACCGGATCGCCGGTGTCCGCCTCGCGGATGGCACGGTGCTGCCGGCGGACTTCGCGGTGAACGCCAGCGGCGCGCGGGGGGCGGCAATGGCGGCGACTGCGGATGTGCAGATCCCGGTGGAGCCGCGCAAGCGCACCGCCTTTGCTTTCACCTGCCAGCATCCGCCAGCAGGCCGCGAGACCCTGCCGTTGATGATCGACAGCTCGCTGATCTGGTGCCGCCCCGAAGGCCCGGGCTTCATTGCCGGCCGCCACCCGGAGCCGGACCCGGCAGTCGATCCGGATGACCTTGAGCCGCGCTCGCTGGAGTTCGAGGAGGTGATCTGGCCCCTGCTGGCCGACCGGGCGCCCTGCTTCGAGGCGATCCGGATGACAGGGCTCTGGGCGGGGCACTACGCGTGGTGCACGCATGACCAGAACGCCATCATCGGGCCGGCGCCCGGCTGTCCGAACCTCATCCTCGCCAACGGCTTCTCCGGCCATGGCGTGCAGCATGGGCCGGCTACGGGGCTCGCGGTCGCGGAGTACATCGTAAACGGCGCGAGCGAAACGCTGGACGCGTCGGAGTTTTCGCCGGAGCGCCTCGCCATCCCTGTCTCCGCCGAGACGCATGTGTGGTGACGGGCGCGGGCGTCTGCCGCTGGGAGCAGGGCGCCCAGGGCGCTTCCCGGGAGGCCCCCGCTCCTGGGCCGACGCAGGTCGCGCCGGCCGATGCTCCGCTTCTAGTAGCTGTAGGCGGCGTAGATGCGGGAGAGATCGCCCGCCCATTCCTTCTCATAGTCCGCCAGTAGCTCGTCTGCCGGGCTGATGCCGCTCGCGGCGATGTCGTGGAGCGCGTTGAGGAAGTGCGTCTCGTCGCGGTCGACCGTGCCGGCGCGCGCGCGGGCGGCGAGGCCGGCCTTGGAGATTTCCAGCACCTCCGTCGCC
>JBCBEP010000218.1:0-4192 GCA_038528605.1 Pseudomonadota bacterium | reverse complement strand
GAAGCCCTTGTCCTGCGCCGCCTTGATCGCCTTCACCGCGCGCTCGAACACGCCCTTCTGGTCCACCGCCTTGTCGTGATGCTCCTTCAGCCCGTCGAGATGGACGGAGAAGAAGAGGTAGGGGGAGGGCTCGAAAAGGTGCAGCTTCTTCTCGAGCAGCAGCGCGTTGGTGCAGAGCGAGACGTATTTTTTGCGCTCCACGAGCCCGCGCACGATCTCGCCGATCTCTTTGTGAATGAGCGGCTCGCCGCCGGGGATGGCGACCATGGGCGCACCGCACTCCTCGGCGGCCTTCCAGCAATCCTCAGCGCTCAGGCGGCGGCCGAGGATCAGCTCGGGGTAGTCGATCTTGCCGCAACCCGGGCAGGCCAGGTTGCACTTGAAGAGCGGCTCCAGCATCAGCACGAGCGGATAGCGTTTATTCCCCCTCAGCTTCTGGCCGAGAATGTAGGAGGCAACGCGGATCTGCTGGCGGATAGGAATGGACACTGGGCGCTCCTTCGGATCGTTTCCGCGCACTACGTAGGGGCTGCTGACCTAAACGGCTACCCGCCGGGCGCCATCGCGGCCATCGATTTCACGGGGTAGTTTGAACGTGATGTTCTCGCGCACCCCTTGGCGCGCCTCGATGTCGAGTGTTCGGTGCTCGGCGAGGCGCTCGATCAGCTCGTCGATGATCACCTGCGGGGCCGATGCGCCCGCCGTGATGCCGACATTCGAGACGCCCTCGAGCCAGGCGGGGTCGAAGTCCGTGGCTGCGGGCACGAGGCGCGCGGGCACGCCCTCGTCGCGCGCAATCTCCACCAGACGGTTGGAATTGGAGGAGTTGCGGGCGCCGACGACGAGGAAGAGATCGACCTCCGGCGCGATCTCCCGCACCGCCTGCTGACGGTTCTGGGTGGCGTAGCAGATGTCCCGCGTCTCGGGCCCGACCGTATCGGGGAAGCGGGCGCGGATGGCGGCGATGATGCCTTGGGTGTCGGTCACGCTGAGGGTGGTCTGCGTCACGTAAGCGACGGGCGTGCTTGCCGGCAGCGGCAGGGCGGCGACCTCGTCGACGGAGGCGACGACGTGCAGGGTGGCATCGACCTGGCCGAGCGTGCCTTCCACTTCCACATGGCCCCGGTGGCCGATGAGGATGACCTCGCGCCCCTCGGCCACATAGCGCCTTGCGCTGCCATGGACTTTCGCGACGAGCGGGCAGGTCGCGTCAATCACCGCATGGTGCCCGGCAGCGGCTTCTTCCTCCACGCGGCGCGGGACGCCATGGGCGGAGAAGATGACGACGGAGCCTGCGGGCACTTCCGACAGTTCCTCGATGAACACCGCCCCCTTGGCGCGGAGGCCGTCGCAGACGCGGGCGTTGTGGACGATCTCGTGGCGGACATAGACCGGCGCGCCGTGCTTCGCGAGCGCGCGCTCCACCGTCTCGATCGCCCGCTCGACCCCGGCGCAGAACCCGCGTGGATTGGCCAGCAGCACGCGCAGCGGCTTGTCGGCGCTCATCGACCCCTCTTCTGCCCGCATGCCACACTCCCGGTCCCGCTCGTGTCCTGCCGCGGGGCTTCTCGGTCCCGGCGACTGTTGCTCAGGCTGTCCAACGGTTGCACCGGCAGGCAAGGACAATTCTCGTCCGCTCAAGCAGCTTCCTGCCATTTTGCCGCATCTGCGGCATGCGGGCGACGCGGGGCCTTGCGCGCCTCGCAGCATTGTTCCGTCAGACGGAATTCTCGCGCATGTGGGCGAGGAGCGCGGTGGGGCCGCCGCTCTCGAGAAGGGCCGTGAACTCGTCGCGCTTCAGGATCAGGAATGACGCGCCGCCGACCATGACGTCGATTACGAGGTGGCCACGCTCCCCGAAGTCGCGGATCCGCCAGTCGACCGGCAGCGTCTTGCCATTGGCGCGCGGGATGGCGGCGCGCACGAGAAGGTCGCGGCGCACTTCGGTGACGTCGCGGATCTCGGGCTTGCCCTCGAGGCCCTTGCCGAACTGGTCGCGATAGAGCTGGGCGAGAAAGCCGGGCAGCAGGGCGCGGAACTCTTCCCGCTCCGCCTCCGAAAGCTTGTCGGCGTTGGAGCCGAGAAGGAACCGCTCCCACACATCGAAGGCGAAGGCGTCGTCGATGGTGGCTTTCAGTTGCGCGATGGCGGCAGCGCCTTCATCGCCGCTCAGCGCCGCATGCGCGCCTTCCACCAGCTTCTCCGCCGTGGCGCGGGCCGCTGCCGGGTCCGCCGCCCCGGCGGGTGCCGCCACGAGCAGGAGGGCGAGGATAGGTGCGAAGAGGTGGGCGAGGCGCATGGGTCTGCTCCCTGTGAGATGGCCGCCGGTCTGCCCCTTGTTCGTAAGCATTGCGGCCTTCCGGCGCGAGAGGGTGCTGACGCTGACGTGACCTTCCGGTCAACGTCGTGGCCCTGCGGCAAGGCGCGGCGTGATGGCGAAGATCATCAGAAGCCCCGCCGTGAGCGCGATGCAGAGCATGATGCCCATGCTGGCGGTGCCCCGATGGTCCGACAGCGCCAGCGTGCCGAAGGCGGCGATGGTCGTGAGCGCGCTGGCGAGCGCGGCCCGCGGGGTGGAGGTATCGAACACCGTGCCCCCCGCCCGGCTGGCGCGGATCGCGAGGTGGACGCCCGTGTCGACCCCGATACCGATCATCAGCGGCAGGACGATGATGTTTGCGTAATTGAAGGGAATGCCGAGGAGCGCGCTGGCCGCGAGGGTGATGCCGCCGGCGAGGGCGAGCGGCAGCAGAATGGCGGCGACAAGCCGGGCACGGCCGAGGACGGCGGCGGCAAAGAGCGCGGTGGCCGCCAGCGCAAGCGCTGCGGCCCCTGCCATGGCGCCGGCAACCGCCCCCGCCGCACCCTCGACCTGCGCCGGCGGCCCGCCGGCATCGGGCAACGCGGCTGCCACGGCCTCGACGAACTGCGCCCGCGCCATGGGCTCGGTGATGTCGGCCTCTGCCGCGATCTCGACGCGGAGCGTGCCATCGGCCGCGCGATAGCGGTCCCGCAGCCCCGCGGGCAGGTCCTCCGCCGTCACCTCCCCCGCCTCGAGTTGAAGGGCGATGCGCTCGATGAGGAGTGGGAAGAAGCGGAAGAGGGCGGCGCCGAGCTTCTCCTCCGGCAAGGGGTCGGGTGCCGCGCGCCAATCGGTGATCGCCTGGGCCAGCGCCGTGCCGCCCGCGGTGCCGAGGGCGGCGAGGCGGGGAGCGATGGGCCCCTCGGGCAGAGTTCCGAGGTCGGGCGCCGTGCCCTCCACCGCGACCTGGAGGGAGGGATAGGCGAGATCGATCTGGTCGAGCTTCTCGAACTGGTCGCCGGGCACGAGATCGCCAAGCCACACGGCGCTGCGCACGGGGGCCAGAGCCTCGGCCGCTTCCGCGGCCGCCGCCGCTGCCGCCGCGTCCGGCGCCAGCAGGCTGAGGCGGAGCGGGGCGAGCGCGGGCTCCTCGTTCAGCCAGCCATAGGTGGTTACGCCGGGGGCATTGGCGGCGCGCAGGCCCATCGGATCCGCATCGAAGCGGGCGCTCGGCGCGAAGGCCAGCGCCGCAAGGCCAACGCCGATCGCGACCCAGAAGCCCACGCCCGCAGCCCCCGCCCCCAGCCGCGGTGGTGCGAGCGGTCCCCGCCCCTCCGCAAGGCCAGGGCGCAACGCCACCGCCGCCGGGATCAGCGTGAGCGAGACGAGAAGCGCGATGGCCACGCCCGCGGCGCCGATCAGGCCAAGCTGCGCCATGCCGATGAAATCGGTGGTGGTGAAGGCGAGAAAGGCCGCGCTCGTCGTCGCCGCCGAGAGGATCAGCGCGCCGCCGATGCTGCGGGCGCTTGCCCGGATGGCGGCGGGAATACCGAGGCGGGCATCTTCATCGAGATGGGCGAGGAGGTGGATCGCGAAGTCGATACCGAGGCCCACCATCAGCACCACGAAGGCCACCGAGATGAGGTTGAGGGCGCCCACGGTCAGCGCCGCGAAGCCGGTGGTGAGGACAAGCGTGACGAGCACGACGCCGAGGGCGAGCCCGACGCGGCCGGCGCGGCCGAGCGCGAGGAACAGGATAACGGTCACGAGCAGGAGCGAGAGGCCGAGGGAGAGCGGCAGCGTGGCCGTCACGCTCTGAAGCTCCTCCGCGCGCAGCACCGGGTCGCCCGTCAGCCCCACCTCCACCAGCGCGGCGAGCTCGGGGTCGAG
>JBCBEP010000217.1:0-4202 GCA_038528605.1 Pseudomonadota bacterium | reverse complement strand
CGGCGGCGCGGAAGGAACCGAGGTCCTCGTCCGACCAGGTGTAGAGTGTCACGCCATGCTCCTGCAGCATCGCCGCAGCCTCGGCATTGGCCTTCTCGAAGGTAAGCGCGGTCTGCAGCGCCAGCTTCTGCATCGCGGTGTCCATGATGCGCTTATGATGCTCCGGCATCGCGTCATAGACCGCCTTGTTGCAGGCGAGGTGATCCGACGGCATCGAGTGGAAGCCGGGGAAATTGGCGTGCTTCACGATGTCGTAGAGGCCGAGGCCCACATTGTTGGCGAGGCCTGAGGCGTCCGCGCCGTCGATGATGCCGGTCTCGAGCGCGGTGAAGATCTCGGTGAAGTCCATGACGATCGGCGAGGCGCCGAGCTTCTCGAAGATCTTGGTCTGCATGCCAGGGGGCGAGCGGAACTTCCAGTCCTTGAACGCGTCCGGGCCGTCGATCGGTTTGGAGGAGGCAAAGCTCTCCTGGCCGTAGACCCACCAGCCGATGAGCTGCATGTCGTACGCGTTATAGAGCTCCTGCGCCGCGTCGAGCCCATCGCCATGGTAGAGCCAGGAGAGCTGCTGGTAGGGCGTCGCGTAGCCGCCCATGATGTCTCCCACGAACTGGAAGGCGGGGTTCTTGCCGGTCTGGTAGCTGCCGCCGGTCATGTCGCAGTCGAGAATGCCGTTCGCGGCGGCGTCGAAGGTCTCGACCGAGGCGACGACGGAGGACGAGTAGAACATCTCGACCGTGATCTCGCCGTTCGACATGACTTGGATGTCGTCGACGAATTGCGCGGCGAGCTTACCCGACACGGTCTCCGGGCCGTAATGCGTCTGAATGCGAAGCGTAGTGGTCTGGGCCGTTGCGGCGCCGGTGAGCAGGGCCACCAGGCTGGCGGCACCCAGGACGGTGCTGAGTTTCATAACTTCCTCCCCATTGGTTGACCCTGTTCCGGGTTCCATACGACGGATTCGCTGTCCGCGTTGCGAACGGTATACCAACAATGCGTGCGCTTAAATGCTTCGGCGTCGACAATTAAGACAAAAAGGTATACCAGCTGGCGCTCAGGCGCAGCTTTGTTTCGCGGCGCCAGCGCGACCCATTGGGCCGCGTGGAAGTGGTAACGGAGCGACCCTTGGCACGGCCGGCCTTGGCTCTCGACATCGCGGACCGGCTCCGGCGGGACATCCTGCGGGGCCGCCTGCTCCCCGGTCAGCCCATCAAGGAACGGGACTATGCGGCCGAGATGGCCGTGAGCCGCACGCCGATGCGCGAGGCGATCCGGTTGCTGGCGCAGGAGGGGCTGGTAACGCTCCGGCCTTCACGCAGCCCGCTTGTCGCTCGCCCCTCGATGGAGGAGGTCACCGGGGCGCTTCAGGTGTTGCGCGCGCTCGAGACGCTATCGGGCGAGCTTGTCTGCGCCGTGGCGAGCGACGCCGATATCGCCGAGATCCGCGCGCTTGGCGAACGCTTCGCAGCACTGCCCGACGATACGGATCCGCTGGAGCTCTTCGAGCAGGACATGGCTTTCCACGTCGCCATCGCCCGTGCCTCGCGCAACGCCGCCTTGGCCGAGACGCATGCAGCCTTTCTCGCCCGGCTCTGGCGCGTGCGCTATCTCACCGGCCACCAGGACCGTCGGCGCCCGCGTGTCCTGCGCCAGCACAACGAGATCATCGCCGCGTTCGAAACCCGCGATGCCGCCACCGCTCAGGCCGTGATCCACGCGCATCTCGAGGATCTCACGCTCAACATCGCCGATGTGTATGCGGAGGCACCGGAGGAAGAGCGCGCCTGAGCTGCGCGCACTGTCATCCCCCTAAGCCGAAGCCGCGCTTCGCCGCAGCCGAAGGGCGCGCATAGCATGTGCATCGCGCCGCCGCGCCGCTAGGATGCCGCCAAACCAGAACGGGGAGGACAGGCCGTGGAGCAGCTCAAGAAACCAACCGCCGAACCCGAGGCCGCGGACCGGATGGTGCGCGAGCGGGTCGAGGACATGCTCGCCAAACTGCGCCAGGGTCGGGAGGACGTGGCCCTCGGCTACGCCCGCGATCTCGACAAATGGGAGGGCGATCCGGTCCTCTCCGACGCGAAAAAGGCAAGCCTCATCGCCACCGTGCCGCAACGCGCGCGGGACGATATCCGCTGGGCCTACGATCGTGTGCGCGCCTTCGCCGAAGCCCAGGCCGCCTCGATCCAGGAGTTCGAGATGACGCCCGCGCCGGGCATCCGCCTCGGCCAGCGCCTCGTCCCGTGCTCTGCCGCGGGCTGCTACGTGCCGGGCGGTCGCTACGCCCATATCGCCTCTGCCATCATGAGCGTGACGACCGCGAAGGTTGCCGGTGTGCCCTTCGTGGCCGCCGCTTCCCCGCCGCGGGGCACCAGCATCGATCCCTCGGTTGCCTATGCGCTCGATCTCGCGGGCGCGGATGTGGTGCTGGAGATGGGCGGGGTGCATGGCCTCGCCGCCATGGCCTTCGGTCTCTTCGGCCTCAAACCCGCCGACATCCTCGTGGGCCCCGGCAACGCCTATGTCGCCGAAGCCAAGCGCCAGCTCTTCGGCGAGGTGGGCATCGACGTGTTCGCCGGCCCCACCGAAAGCGCAGTCATCGCGGACGAGACGGCCGACCCCGTCACCGTCGCCGTGGATCTCGCGAGCCAGGCGGAGCACGGCACCAACTCGCCCGTCTGGCTCTTCACCACCCATCGCCCGCTGGCCGAGGAGGTGATGCGCCTCATGCCCCGCATCGCCGCCACCTGGCCCTCGGGAGAGGTGGTCGCCGCCGCCTGGGAGAACCACGGCGAGGTCATCCTCTGCGAGAGCCGGGAGGAGATGGTCGAGGTCTCCGACCGCTATGCCTCCGAGCACCTGCAGGTCATCGCGAAGGACCTGGAGTGGTGGAAGGAGAAGCTGGTGAACTACGGCTCCCTCTTCCTCGGCGCGGGCTCCACGGTCAGCCATGGGGACAAATGCGCGGGCACCAACCACATCCTGCCCACCAAGGGCGCGGCCCGGTACTCGGGCGGGCTCAACGTGATGAAGTTCATCAAGGTGCTCACCTGGCAGGAGATCCAGCCCGAGGCCGCGCTCGATATCAATGCCGTCGGCTCCCGCATCAGCCGGCTCGAGGGCATGGACGGCCACGCCCGCGCCTGCGACCTGCGCCTGCGCCAGACCGATCCGGGCCGGAACTGGGACTTCGAGGTGGCTGAGGAGCGGCTCGATGGCTGAGGACGGTGTCGCGGCGGGGGTGACGGTGAGCGAGACCCGGTTCGAGAAACCCTTCACCCAGCAGGAGCCCATCTCCGACGGCGCCATCGAACGCGCTGTCGAGGTCATGCGCTCCGGCCGCCTCCACCGCTACAACACCGTCGAGGGCGAGGTCTCCGAAGCCGCCCTGCTCGAGGAGGCCTATGCCGCATGGCAGGGCGCGCGCTACTGCCTCGCCTGCGCCTCCGGCGGCTATGCCCTGCGCGTGGCCCTGATCGCGGCGGGTCTGAAACCCGGCGACCCCGTGCTCGCCAACGCCTACACCCTCGCGCCGGTGCCCGGTGCCATCCACGGCGCGGGCGGCGTCCCGGTCTTCGTCGAGATCGGGCGGGACTGGCGGATCGACGCCGCGGACCTCGATGCCAAGGCCGCGGCCAGCGGCGCCCGCTTCCTCATGCTCAGCCATATGCGCGGCCATATCGCGGATATGGGCGCCGTCATGGCCATCTGCGAAGCCCGCGGCATCACGCTGATCGAGGACTGCGCGCATACCATGGGTGCGGCTTGGCGTGGCAAACGCTCGGGCAATTTCGGCCGCGTCGCCGCCTTCTCGACGCAGACCTACAAGCACCTCAACTCGGGCGAGGGCGGGTTCCTGACCACGGACGATCCGGAGATCGCCGCCCGCGCCATCGTCACCTCCGGCTCCTACATGCTCTACGAGCGCCACCGCGCCCGCCCGCCCGCCGAGGCCTTCGAGGCGATCCGGCTGGAGACGCCGAATTATTCGGGCCGGATGGACAATCTCCGCGCTGCCATCCTCCGCGCCGAGCTGCCGCTGATCGACGAGCGTATCGCTCGCTGGAACGCGCTCTATGCCACGATGGAGGAAGCGCTCGCCGACGCGCCCGGTATCGAGGTGATGCCGATCCCGGAGGGCGAGACGCATGTGGGCTCCTCCTTCCAGTTCCACGCAACCGGCCCCGGCGCTGAGGGCATGC
>JBCBEP010000216.1:0-4205 GCA_038528605.1 Pseudomonadota bacterium | reverse complement strand
GCCCCGGTGGTGCCTAGGTTCTTGGCAAGGGTTGCCGAATTGGAGGGCAGAAATGGCCGGCATCGTGCGGGACGCGGCGGAGAACGCGGAGGCGGACGATGCTTGGGACGCGCGGCGCCGGGCGCATCGCTGGGACCTGCCGGTGCGCTACAATATCGCCTGGGATGTCTGCGAGAAATGGGCACGGACTGATCCGGACCGGCTGGCGCTGATCTTCCTGCGGCCGGACGGGGCACGGCGGGATTACTCCTACATCCAGCTCTCCCGCGCCGCGGCGCGCTTTGCCAACGCGCTGGCGGGGCACGGCATCAAGCGGGGGGACCGCGTGGGCCTTCTGCTGCCCCAGATGCCCGAGACCATCATCACCCATGTGGCCGCCTACATGCTCGGCGCCGTCGTCGTACCGGTCTTCACGCTCTTCGACGGAGAGGCGCTGCAGCACCGGCTGGGGGATGCGGGGGTGAAGGCGCTCGTCACGGACGACGCGAACCTCCACAAGATCAACGCGTTGCGGGACGACCTGCCGAACCTCGATACCGTGTTCTCGGTGGACCGGCCGGGCGATGCGGCCTGGGGCTTCTGGCAGGAGCTTGGCAAGGCGCGCGAGCAGATACGCGTGGCCGAGACAGGGCCTGAGGACCCGGCCTTCATCAGCTACACCTCCGGCACCACCGGCCCGGCAAAAGGCGCGCTG
This sequence comes from Pseudomonadota bacterium, assembly GCA_038528605.1. Taxonomy (GTDB): domain Bacteria; phylum Pseudomonadota; class Alphaproteobacteria; order Rhodobacterales; family Rhodobacteraceae; genus Thermohalobaculum. The sequence continues at coordinate 3,511 of JBCBEP010000216.1, read as the reverse complement.
CACGGCCATCGCGTGCTGATCGGGCACGAGCCGGGCGTGGAACTCACCCACGGCTTCTTCCCCCAGCAGGGCGACATCGCCTGGACGCCGGCGGACTGGGCCTGGATCGGCGGCCTCTGCAACATGGCGCTGCCGGCGCTCAGGGCAGGCGTCCCGCTGGTGGCGCATCGGATGGAGAAGTTCGATCCCGAGCGCGCCTTCGACGTGATGGCGCGGCACGGCGTGCGTAACAGCTTCGTGCCCCCCACAGCGCTTCGCATGATGAAGACGGTGCCGAACCCCGCGCGCCTGGGCGCGAAGCTCCGCAGCGTCGGCTCCGGCGGGGAAAGCCTCGGTGGCGAGACGCTGGACTGGGGGCGTTCCGCCTTCGGGCTCGAGATCCACGAGTTCTACGGTCAGACCGAATGCAACCTTGTCCTCGGCAACTGCGCCGAGCTGGTGCCCATCCGGCCGGGCGCCATGGGTCGTCCCTTCCCCGGCTCCGACGTCGCGGTGCTCGACGCCGAGGGCGCGCCCCTGCCGCCGGGCGAGACGGGGGAGATCGCCGTCCGCCGCGGCGACGCGGCCATGTTCCTCGAATACTGGAACCAGCCGGAGAAAACCGAGGCGAAGTTCCGGGGGGACTGGATGCTCACCGGCGATGAAGGTTTTGTGGACGAGGACGGCTACTACCACTTCGCCGCCCGGGCGGACGATGTGATCACCTCCGCCGGCTACCGCATCGGGCCCACGGAGATCGAGAACTGTCTCGCCGGCCATCCCGCAGTTTCTCTCGCTGCCGTCGTAGGCGTTCCCGACGAGCTGCGTACAGAGATCGTGAAGGCATTCGTAACGCTGCAGGGCGGGGCGGAACCGAGCGCGGCGCTGGCGGAGGAGTTGAAGGCGCTCGTGAAGGCTCGGGTCAGCCCCCATGTGGCGCCGCGGGAGATCGCCTTCATCGAGCAGATGCCGACGACGGCCACGGGTAAGATCATGCGCCGGATGCTGCGGTCTGCTTGAATGCGTGGGAATTTATCCCACTTTTGAAGTGCCGCCGTTAGCAGCCCGCCGAGGTTTCCCATGCGCGCCCCCCCTGTCGTCTCCGCCGCCGTCACCTCCGCCTTCCTTGCGGGTTGTTCCGTCTTCGGCGGCAAGGCGGCGGAGGAGCCGCCCTACACGCTCGAGGAAGTCGACGATGACATCGAGGTGCGCGCCTACGCGCCCTTCACCGTCGCCGTCGCCGCGGTGGAGGGGCCTCGGGACGAGGCGCTGAACGAAGGCTTCCTCATGCTCTTCGACTACATCACCGGGGACAATATCGGCGCGTCCGAGATTGCGATGACCGCCCCGGTGCTGACGGAGGGCGAGGGGCAGGAGATCGCGATGACCGCGCCGGTGCTGACCGAGCAGGTGCCCGCCGAAGGCGCGGAAAGCACGGAAATCGCCATGACGGCCCCGGTGCTGACCGAGGGCGGCGAGGGGCAGAGCTGGCGCATTGTCTTCGTCCTGCCCGAAGGCATGACGGCCGAAACCGCGCCGCGGCCCACGGGCGAGAACGTCACCATCGAGGATCGCCCCGGCCGCCGCGTCGCGATCAAGCGCTACCCGGGCTTCAACACGCCCGAGAAAGCGGAGGCCAACCGCGTGGCCCTCGAAGGCTGGCTCGCCGCGAAGAACATGGCCCATCTGGGCGACTGGCGTGTGGCCGGCTACCACCCGCCCTGGACCATCCCCTGGCTCCGCCGCTACGAGGTCTGGGTCACCCTGGAGTGACCCTCGTCAGCCAGAGCTGCCAGTGCCCGTAGCAGCGGCGATGCCGACCGGACGCGGGCGAGGCACGGGGACGTCCCAGGGGCGCTTGAGTTGCGCGACATACTCGCCGGAGGCGCCGCCCGAGCGGCGGCCCTCGAGCCGGCCGTTGACGATCTGGTAGCTGCGCTGGGTCGTGCCATGGGCGAAGCGGAGCACCCCGTCCTTGTCAATCCGGCCCACGCGCCGGAAGGCGCTCGCCGGCTGGTTCCACGGCTCATAAGGCGCGTGCATGTCCATCATCTCTACGCGCCCATCGGCGGAGACCTCGTAGATCAGGAGATCGTGGCACCACTTGCCGTCCCACGCCCCGTTGGTCCACTCGCCCAGGAAGGCCGCGTAGGTGAAGGGCACGTCGTCCGCCGGCTTCTTCACCTCGACGTCGTCGAACAGGACGACCGTGTAGCAATCGGACACCGTCCGGTCGATCGGGCGCTCCGGCGCCTTCGCGCTCTCCACGGGCTTTTCCGCGCCGAGGCAGCCTGCGAGCAGGACGGAGAGCCCCGCCACGAAGCCGAGACGTTTCAAGATCATGTGCACCTGTCCCCTTCTGGCTGCGTTGTCCGCAGCACCCAGAAAATCCTACTCCACCGTGACCGATTTGGCGAGGTTTCGCGGCTGGTCGACATCCGTGCCCTTCGCCAGCGCCGTGTGGTAGGCGAGGAGTTGGACGGGCAGCGCGTAGAGCACCGGCGCAAGCCACGGCGCCACGCTCGGAAGGCGCACCGTCCGCCAGGCCCCGTCTCCCGCTTCTCGAATGCCGTCCGCATCGCTCACCAGGACCACGCGGCCCCCACGGGCCATCACTTCCTGCATGTTCGAGACCGTCTTGTCGAAGAGCCGGTCCTTCGGCGCGATCACGATGACGGGAGCGTTCTCGTCCACCAGCGCGATGGGCCCATGCTTGAGTTCGCCCGAGGCATAGCCCTGCGCATGGATGTAGCTGATCTCCTTCAGTTTCAGCGCTCCCTCAAGCGCGAGGGGGTAGAGCGGGCCGCGGCCGAAATAGAGGGCCTGCGAGGCGCCAGCCAGCTCCTGCGCGATGGCAGCGATGGTCTCCTCGGTGCCGAGCGCCTCCGTTACCAGCCGGGGAAGCTCGTTCAGCTCGGCCACCTTCGCCGCCTCGTCCGCCGCCGAAAGCCAGCCGCGCTCCCGTCCGGCCAGAACGGCGGCGGCCGCGAGGGTGACGAGCTGGGCGGTGAAGGCCTTGGTGGAGGCGACGCCGATCTCCGGCCCCGCCATGATCGGCAGCACATAGTCCGCCTCCCGCGCGATGGAGCTCTCGAGCGCGTTCACCACGGCCGCGGTGGCGATCAGGCGGGGCTTGGCATGGCGAAGCGCGGCAAGCGTATCGGCCGTCTCGCCGGACTGGCTGATGAAGAGCCCGCCCTCGCGCCCGCTGAGCGGATGCTCGCGGTAGCGGAATTCGGAGGCGACATCCGCCTCGCAGGGCAGCCCCGCCAGCCCCTCGAACCAGTACTTCGCCACCCGGCCGGCGAGCGAGGCTGTGCCGCAGCCCACCAGCATCAACCGGCTCATCATCCCCCAGGGCAGGTCGTCGGCCGGCGAGGCGACGCGGTCGAGCGTGCGGGCGATGTGGCGGGCGAGGACGAGGCCCATCACGGCCGGCTGCTCGTGGATCTCCTTCAGCATGTAATGCCGGTAGGGCCCCTTCTCGGTCAGCGAGGGGTCGATGGCGACGCGGCGGCGGTCCCGCGCCACG
>JBCBEP010000215.1:0-4322 GCA_038528605.1 Pseudomonadota bacterium | reverse complement strand
GATCCTGCGCGTTCGTGAGTGGTACCAGTACCCGGGCGAGAACACGCTCAAGATCGACGATGTGATCGGTGAGCATCTCGAGGGCGTGGTCGACGACAGCCTGACCCCGGAGGAGGCCCTGACCTCGATGACCGACGAGATCAACCGGCTCCTGCCGCAGTGATCGACGCGGCCCGGATAGGGGGATTGGCATGGCTTTCCTCGAACTCACCGGGCTGACGAAAACCTTCGACGCCACGCCTGTGCTGCGTGGCGTCGATCTCTCGCTCGATGAGGGCGGCTTTCTTGCAGTGCTTGGCCCCTCCGGTTGTGGGAAATCGACGCTTCTGCGGATCCTCGCTGGCCTCGAGGCGCAAGATGCCGGCACCGTCCGGATCGGCGGCACGTCGGTCGACGGCCTGCCACCGATGGAGCGGGACATCGCCATGGTGTTCCAGTCCTACGCGCTCTACCCGCACATGACGGTCGCCGAGAACCTGGCGCTGCCGCTGGTGATGCGGCGGCTGACCCGGCGCGAGCGCCTGCCTCTGATGCGGCGGCTCGACAAGCGCGTCGCCGAGAAGCGCAGCAAGATCCGGGCCGAGATTGAGCGGATGGCGGAGGTCGTCGCCCTGGGGGCGCTCCTCGAACGCAAGCCGAAGGCGCTTTCCGGTGGGCAGCGCCAGCGCGTGGCCCTTGCGCGGGCTCTTGTCCGCCGACCGCGACTGTTCCTCCTCGATGAGCCGCTCTCCAACCTCGACGCGAGCCTGCGGGCGGCGACGCGCACCGAGATCGTCGAGCTTCAGCGGCGCGTGGGCGTTACCACCGTCTACGTCACGCACGACCAGACCGAGGCGATGACGATGGCCGATCGGATCGCGGTGATGCTCGAGGGACGGCTCGTCCAGATCGGCAGCGCCCGTGACATCTATCGCCGTCCCGCAACACTCGCGGTCGCCCGCTTCATAGGATCGCCGAAAATCTCCGTCCTTCCGGGAAAGATCCGAAGCGGCCGCCTGGAACTCACCGATGGCACGACCATCGGACAACTCGCGAGCCCCGACCAGCCGGTCGAGATCGGACTGCGCGCCGAGAACCTGGCGGTGGGCCCCACGGCAGCGGCACCTCTGACCGGCCGCGTACGCCACGTGGAGTTCCTCGGTTCCGAGGCGCTCATCCATGTCCTTCTCGACGGGCTGAAGCCGTCGACACTGGTCATCGCCCGAGCCGGGGCCACCGAGGCAGACGGGATCGGTGAGGGCACGGAGATCGGCGTCTGGCCGCATTGGGCGGATGCCCATGTCTTCGCGGCCGACGGTGCGCGTCTCGACGAACTCACGGCCGTGGCGCCCAGAACCGCGAGGCTCGAAGCATGAGCCCGAAGCCGCCTTCCGCGTCGCTCCCGGCGCACACGCGTACCGCCTGGGCCTTCGTCCTGCCATTCTTTCTGGTGCTCAGCATCTTCGTGCTTGGCCCGACACTTGCCGTCATCGGGCTGTCGGTCAGCGACTGGAAGCTTGGCGAAACCACGATCACGTTTGTCGGGCTAGAGAACTACGAGGAGCTCTTCGGCGACCGGATCTTCTGGAACTCAGCGCGAAACACCGCCGTCTACACGCTGATGGTGGTGCCGGTCTCCGTGGCGCTCGGTGTCTGGCTGGCGGTGCTGGTCGAGGCGTCGCGCCTCGGTCGAACCTTCTTCCGCTCGGCGATCTTCCTGCCCGTGGTCTCGACAACCGTCGCCATGGCGGTCGTCTGGGAGTTCCTGCTCCACCCCACCCTCGGCCCCGTGAACACGCTCATCGGCTATGCCGGCGTGCCTCCGCAACGCTTTCTCAGCGACGCCAAGATCGTGCTTGTGACGCTCGCGGCGATCGGGGTCTGGGAGACGGCTGGCTATGTGATGGTCCTCGTCCTGGCGGGGCTGAAGTCCATCCCCTCCGACCTCTACGACGCCGCGGCAGTCGATGGAGCGCATCGCCCGTGGGAGCGGTTCTGGACCGTGACCTGGCCGCTCCTTGGGCCGACCATGGTCTTCGTAACCATCATCGCGATGCTGCGGGCCATCCGTGTCTTCGAGACCGTCGCCGCACTGACCCAGGGCGGGCCGAGGCGGGCCTCGGAGGTCGTGCTCTTCACGATCTACCAGGAAGGGATCACTTATTTCCGGATCGGCTACGCCTCGGCACTGACGGTGGTCTTCCTGTTGGTGCTGCTCGTCCTCACCGCAGTCCAGTTCCGGGTGCTCGACCGGCGGGCGCACTACGGATGAGAACGGGCGCGCTCCTGAGGCTGGCAGTACTCACCGCCTTCGCGGGCGTCTTCCTCTTCCCGTTCATCTACATGCTGGCCTTCTCCATAAAGCCCGTCGACGAGATCTTCAGCGGCAGCCTTTCGCTCGTTCCCGGCTCGTGGGGGGGCTTGCGCAATTTCCCCGATGCGCTGCGCGCCGAGCCGCTGCTGCGATACCTCCTCAACGGGGTGATCGTCTGCGCAGGGATCCTCATCTTCCAGCTTCTCTTCGCCGTGCCATGCGCCTATGCGCTCGCCAAGCTGCGTTTCCGTGGGCGCGAGGTGCTCTTCGGGATCGTCATCTTCGGGCTGCTGGTGCCCATGCAGGCGACCGCGCTGCCGATCTATCTCGGGCTCGCGCTGAGCGGCCTCGCCGACACCTACACCGCGCTGATCGCGCCCTTCACCGCATCGGTCTTTGCGGTGTTTCTCTTCCGTCAGTTCTTCCGCACGATCCCTGAGGATCTGCTCGATGCCGCCCGCCTCGACGGCTGCTCCGAGGCTTCCGTGATGCTCCGCATCGTCCTGCCGATGACGATGCCCGCGGCCACGGCCTTTGCGATCTTCTCGGTCGTGTCGCACTGGAACGATCTCTTCTGGCCGATCATCGCCATCCGCTCGCCCGAGCTCAACACACCGCCCCTAGGGATCCTCGCCTTCCGCTCCGCCGATGCCGGCGACCGCTATGGCGAGCTCATGGCCGGCACCGTGATCATCACCGCGCCCCTGATCATTGCGTTTCTCATGGCGCAGCGCCGCTTCATCGAGGGGATCAGCCTCGGAGCCCTGAAAGGATAGCCGATGCTCAAGCTCATCCAGATCACCGACTGTCATCTGGTCCCGGAAGGCGAGCTGCTCTTCGAGAGCGACCCGGCGAAGCGCCTCGCGGCCGCGATCGACAGCGTGATCGCCGATCAAGCGGACGCGGACCTCGTGATCTTCAGCGGGGATCTCGCCCATGATGGCCTGCCAGAAGCCTATGCGCTGCTTCGGCGTGAACTCGCACGGCTGCCAATGCCCTGGCAGATCCTGCCGGGCAATCACGACGACCGGGCAGAGATGCGCGCCGTGTTCCCCGAGCTTGCCAGCGACGAAGACGGCTTCCTGCAGTCCTTTCGAGATGTCGATGGCGCCCGGCTCGTCTTCCTCGACACCGTCGATCCGGGCGTCCACTCCGGCGCCTACTGCGCGCGCCGCAGGACATGGCTCGCGAACGCATTGGAGGGTGCAGCAGGCCGGCCAGCGCATCTCTTCATGCACCATCCCCCGATGTCGATCGCGATGCCGCGCCTCGACCAGTATTCTCTGGCAGAGCCCGAGGCCTTCGCGCGCGTTCTCGAAGGGCATGACATCCGGCACATCTTCTTCGGCCATGTCCACCGCCCGGTTTCAGGCAGCTGGAAGGGGATCGCGTTCTCGTCGTCACCCGGCACCAACCACCAGAACCAGCTGGACCTGACCGAGGGACCGGAGAACCTCTCCAGCCTCGAGCCACCCGCCTATGCGGTGATCCTGATCGACGCGGAGACGACCATCGTCCACCTGCAGGCCTTTGCCGATGAAAGCCCCCGTTTCGTCTATGATCCGCGCGCGGATGTGGGGTCGCAAATCCGCCGCGTGCAGTAGGGTGAGCGGAACGACCACGCGGCCGCATGGCCACATGCGTACCCGCAGCAGGCGCGATCAGGCGTTTTGGGCAGCCATCCGGCGGTAGCCATAGATCGCGCCCGCAAGAAGGGCACCGGCCAGATCCGTGCGCCAATCGCCGGCAATCATGCAGACCGCGCCGAGCAGAAGCGCGATGCGGACCAGCGGACCGATCGCCCCGGCAAACCAGCCCTGCACCGCGCTTGCAAGGAGGGCGACACCGACAAGCCCCGTCAGCGCGTTCCTCAGGATCTCATGCCACGGCCCTTCGAGGAGCAAGCCGGGGCTGTAGAAGAACATGAACGGCACGATGAAAGCCGCAAGGCCCACGCGGAAACTCGCGATCGATGTCTTCATGGGCTCGGAACCAGCGATCGCGGCTCCGGCATAGGCCGCCAGCGCGA
>JBCBEP010000214.1:0-4350 GCA_038528605.1 Pseudomonadota bacterium | reverse complement strand
CCGTCTGCAACACCGGCCCGCGTGCGGCGCTCCTCGCCGCGGCCCAGGCGCGCGGCATCCGCACCGAAATCCACTAGCCCGGAAGGACCCGACCCATGCTGCACTTCACCGAAGCCGAGTTCGACGACCGCATGGCCCGGACCCGCGCGGCGATGGCCGAAGAAGGGGTCGACGCGCTCCTGCTCTTCGCCCCCGAAAGCCAGTACTGGCTGACCGGGTACGACACCTTCGGCTACTGCTTCTTCCAGTGCCTGATCGTCAGCGATCGCGAACCGGTGCTCCTCACCCGCTCGGCCGATCTCCGCCAGGCCGCCCTCACCTCCACGGTCAGGGATATCCGTGTCTGGCGCGACCATGCCGCGGCGGAGCCGGCCGCGGACCTCGCCGCCCTGCTGCAGGAGCTCGGCCTTTCGGGCAAGCGCCTCGGCTGGGAGACGGCGACGCATGGGCTCACCCATGCCAACGGCACGAAGGTGGCTGCGGCCGTGGGCGCGATCGCGACGCTGGTGGATACCTCGCCGCTGATGGGCAAGCTCCGCCTCGTGAAGTCCCCCGCCGAGATCGCCCTGGTGCGCCGCGCCGGCGCGCTGGCCGATGCCGCCTATGCCGCAGCCGTGGAAACCGCGGCCCCCGGCATCGGCGAAAGCGCCGTGCTCGCCGCCATGCAGGGCGCGGTGCTGGCAGGCGGCGGCGGCTATCCGGGCAATGCCTTCATCATCGGCTCCGGCGCCCAGGCGCTGCTCTGCCGCTACCAGGAAGGGCGCCGCGTGCTCGACGCCGAAGACCAGCTCAACCTCGAATGGGCCGGCGTCGCCGCGCACTACCACGCCGCCCTCTTCAAGACGCTGGTCATCGGCCGCGCCCGGCCCGCCCACGTCACCATGCACGCCGCCGCCGCCGAGGCGCTGGCCGCCTGCGAGGAGGCGCTCCGCCCCGGGGAGAGCATGGGGGCGGTGTTCGACGCCCATGCCCGCACGCTCGACGCCCATGGCCTCGGCGCGCATCGGCTCAACGCCTGCGGCTACGCTCTCGGCCCCCGCTTCCCGCCCTCCTGGATGGAGGACCAGATGTTCTACGAGAATGCACCCACGGTCATCGCGCCTGGCATGGTCTTCTTCCTGCACATGATCCTGATGGACAGCGACAGCGGAACCGCCATGTGCCTCGGCCGCAGCGCGCTCGTGACCGAGAGGGGCGCCGAACCGCTCAGCACCATGCCGCTGGAGATGACCGTTCTCTAGCAGAACCGCTGGCTGCGACCCGTCCGCACTGGGGGGTGGCTGGAGGGTGGGCGCGCTGGCCCGAAGGGCCGGCCGCGGGCCCCCGTAAGCCCCCCCTCAGCTCTCCTCGGGCAGCACCTCGAAGGGCACCCCCGGCACGGTCTTCGCCGCCCTGATCACCAGCGAGGTCTTCACGCTCGCCACGTTAGGCGCGGTGGTCAGGTCGTTGGTCAGGAAGGTCTGGAAGGCCGAGAGGCTCGGCGCCACGCATTTCAGGAGGAAGTCGATCTCGCCGTTCAGCATGTGGCACTCGCGCACGAGCGGCCAGTCCCGGCAGCGCTCCTCGAAAGCCGCGAGGTCCTCGCCCGCCTGGCTCTTGAGGCTCACCATGGCAAACACCGAGACCTCGAAGCCAAGCGCCCGGGCGTTCACCTGCGCGTGATAGCCCTCGATCAGCCCGCTCTCCTCAAGCCCGCGCACCCGCCGCAAGCAGGGCGGGGCCGAGATGCCGACACGGCGCGAAAGCTCCACATTCGTCATCCGCCCATCCGCCTGCAGCTCCGCGAGGATGTGGCGGTCGATGGGGTCCAGCTTGGAGGCAGGCATGCAAGATCCTAGGGTCGTGAGAGGCAGGAACGCTGCGGTGCGGCTTACGGGAAGCCTTGGCAGATAGCAACAATCTTGCGGAAGGGCGCAAGAAATGAACAGAAAAGCGTCACATGACGGGCGCGCGCCGCTCTCTTCAGCGCTCACCATCACGGTGCTGACCGACGGGCGCGCCGGCAACCGCGCCCAGGCGCTCGGCCTCGCCGAAGCGCTCGCCCGCCGTGGGGAGGCCCTGATCGCGGAGCGTATCGTCACGCTTAAAGACCCGCTCGATCTGCTCCCCGCCCGCCTCTGGCACGCCCTCCGCGCCCTGCCCGGCTGGCCCGCCATGGGGTTGCGTGAAGGGGGCCGCACGCTCGCCCCGCTCTGCCCAGGCCCGCTCCTCATCGGCGCGGGAAGGCGCGCCGCCCCTGTTGTCGCGCATCTGGCGCAGCGGGAGGGCGCGCCGAGCGTCCAGATCCTCGACCCGCAGATGGATCCGGGCACCTTCTCCCTCGTCGCCGCCCCCGCTCATGACGGGCTCGCCGCCCCGAATGCCGTGGCGACGCTCGGCGCGGTCGGCCGCGTCACGGCCCAAAGCATCGCCGAGGCGCGCGCCGCGCTGCCCCCCGCGCTCGGCGCGCGCATCGAGGCCCTGCCGCGCCCCCGCCTCGCCGTTCTCCTCGGCGGCAGTTCCCGCAATGCAGGCTGGGACGACGGGGACGGCCAGTCGCTCGTCGAGGCCTGCCGGCGGCTCGAGGCCGAGGGCCATGGCCTCGTCGTCACCCCCTCGCGCCGCACGGATGCAGCCCTGATCGAGCGCCTCCGCACGGCGCTGCCGGCCGGGACGGGGTTTCTCTGGGACGGTGCGGGCCCCAACCCCTATCCCGGCATGCTCGCGCTGGTGGATGCCGTGCTCGTCACCGCAGACAGCGTGAACATGGCTTCGGAGGCGGCTGCGGCTGGCCTGCCGGTGCATGTTTTCCCCATCGCCCGTCTCGCCCCGAAGCACCGCGCCTTCCATGCGGCCCTGGAGGCGCAAGGCGCCAGCAGGCCCTTCGAGGGCCGGATCGACCACTGGCGCTACCCGCCGCTGGCCGAGGCGGACAGGCTGGCCGGCATCGTTGCCGAGCGCCTGCTGCCGCACTGGGCGGGCGCCTCTCCCCAGCGTGAAGGGTGAGACGGCAACACGGTATCCGCACCCCCTTTTTCGTGGCAGCGACGTACCGTATCTCTGTCGTCTGCTCCGAACGGGCAGCAAGGCATCGAAGTGGCCAGCGAGAGGAGCGAGCAGATGGCGAACGACACCGGCACGGAGACGCGGCACACCCGCGTGCTGATCATCGGCTCGGGCCCTGCGGGCTACACCGCGGCTGTCTATGCCGCGCGCGCCCTGCTCGATCCGGTGCTGATCCAGGGCATCCAGCCGGGCGGCCAGCTCACCATCACCACCGAGGTTGAGAACTGGCCGGGCCTCGTCACCACCCAGGGCCCCGAGCTGATGCAGCAGATGGAGGCGCATGCGCGGGCCACGGGCACCGAGATCATCGCCGACCATGTCTCGAGCCTCGATGTCTCCCAGCGCCCCTTCCGCGCGGAGACCGATAGCGGGACGCTCTGGACCGCCGATGCCGTGATCCTCGCGACGGGCGCGCAGGCGCGCTGGCTGGGCCTCGAGAGCGAGCAAAAGTTCATGGGCCAGGGGGTAAGCGCCTGCGCCACCTGCGACGGGTTCTTCTACCGCGGCCGTGAGGTGATCGTGGTGGGCGGTGGCAACACGGCGGTGGAGGAGGCGCTCTACCTCGCCAATCTCGCCTCCAAGGTGACGCTCGTGCACCGGCGGGACAGCCTGCGGGCGGAGCAGATCCTGCAGCGGCGGCTGCTCAATCACCCGAAGATCGAGGTGATCTGGGACCATGTCGTCGATGAGATCCTCGGCACCATGACCGATGGGGTAACCGGCGCGCGGCTCGCCCATGCCAGCACCGGGGAGACGCGGGAGGTCGAGGCCGCGGGCGTCTTCATCGCCATCGGGCATGCGCCGGCTTCGCAGCTGGTGGCCGACCAGGTGGAGACGCATCACGGCGGCTATGTGGTGACCAAGCCCGACTCCACCGCGACCGCCATCCCCGGCCTCTTCGCGGCGGGCGATGTGACCGATGATATCTACCGCCAGGCCGTGACCTCAGCCGGCATGGGCTGCATGGCCGCGCTGGAGGCCGAGCGCTTCCTCGCGGAGGAAGCGGATGCGGCCGCGACAAGCGCCGCCGCCGAATAGGCGGCGCGCTGCCGGGAAAGGCCGGTGAGGAAACGCAATGCGGTTCGCGACCGGCTCGGAACGCTAGGCTGACAAACGCGCTGCTGCTTGAACGCGGGAGCGGGTGCCAGCACACGCCACCTCTGAGCGACGCGGTGCTGGTAGCTCCCAGGATGGACAGCGCCGTTCTGGCGACTGCCCGTTAGGCGTGACACATGCAGGGTTACGATCACCAAGCGACGCTTGCGCTACGGGTATGGATATGACCGCCAGAAGAGGCATGAGCGC
>JBCBEP010000213.1:0-4398 GCA_038528605.1 Pseudomonadota bacterium | reverse complement strand
ATGTCTGCTCGGCGGTGGATTACTTCCGCAAGCTTGGCGGCAATGTCGGCGTCGCCGGGCTCGTCATCAACAAGGATGACGGGACGGGCGAGGCGCAGGCCTTCGCCGAGGCGGTGGGGATCCCGGTGCTCGCGGCGATCCCGGCGCATGAGGATATCCGCCGGAAATCCGCGAACTACGAGATCGTGGGCAAGCCTGGCGGGGAGTGGGCGCCGCTTTTCGAGGAGCTGGGGCTGAACGCCGCCAAGGCGCCGCCGGTGCATGCGACGCCGCTGACGCATGAAGGGCTGCTCGCGCTCTTCAAGGCGAAGGACACGGGCGCGGACTTCACGCTCCAGCCCGCCACGCTCGAGGACATGTGCGGCGCGAACTACGCGCCGAAGCCCTCCCTCGAAGTCGTCTACGACGACGTGTGAGGGCGGGGCGATGGACGAGCAACACCCCCGGCTGACCGAAAACGAGGCGGTCTACGACGCCGCCGGCGAGGCGCCGCTGAACCCCCAGCGCGATCTCACCCCGTCTGGCGCCGACGGTGACGGTGCCGCCCCTGCCGCCGCCGAGGGGGAGGGCCCGGGTGCGGGTCTCGGCGGCTGCCACGCGCCCGGCGAGATGGCGGATGCGGCGGCGAAGGCCGGCAAGGCCGACGTCCTGCGCCAGTTCGCGGAGGACTATCCGCAGGGCCCGCACGACAAGCCGCAGAGCATGTGCCCGGCCTTCGGCTCGCTCCGCGTCGGGCTCCGGATGAAGCGCACGGCGACAGTACTTTCCGGTTCTGCCTGCTGTGTTTACGGGCTGACCTTCACCTCGCACTTCTACGGCGCCAAGCGCTCGGTCGGCTATGTGCCGTTCAGCTCGGAGACGCTGGTCACCGGCAAGCTCTACGAGGATATCCGCGAGGCGGTGATCCAGATGGCGGACCCCGAGCGCTACGATGCGATCGTGGTCACGAACCTCTGCGTACCCACGGCCTCGGGCGTGCCGCTGCAGCTGCTGCCCAAGGAAGTCAACGGCGTGCGGGTGGTGGGGATCGACGTGCCGGGCTTCGGCGTGCCGACCCATGCGGAGGCGAAGGACGTGCTGGCGGGCGCGATGCTCGCCTATGCGCGCGGCGAGGTGGAGGCGGGGCCGGTGCAGGCGCCGGCGACACGCACTGCCGAGCCGACGGTCACGCTTCTGGGCGAGATGTTCCCGGTCGACCCCGTCACCATCGGGCGGATGCTGGCGCCCATGGGGCTGGCGGCCGGGCCGGTGGTGCCGACGCGTGAATGGCGCGAGCTCTACGCCGCGCTCGACGGCGCCTGCGTCGCCGCGATCCACCCCTTCTACACCGCGAGCGTGCGCGAGTTCCGCAAGGCGGGGCGGCCGGTGATCGGCTCCGCGCCCGTGGGGGCTGAGGGTACCGATGCCTGGCTCTCGGCCATCGGCGAGACCTGCGGGGTGAAGCAGGCGCGGATCGACGATGCGCGCAACGCTTTCGCGCAGGCGACCAAAGCCGCGCTGGCGAAAGCGCCGGTCTCGGGCCGGATCACGATGTCGGGCTATGAGGGATCGGAGCTGCTGGTCGCACGCCTCCTCGTCGAGTGCGGCGCGGATGTCCGCTACGTCGGCACGGCCTGCCCGCGCACCGAATGGTCCGCGGCGGACCGGGAATGGCTCGAGGCCAAGGGCGTGCATGTGGAGTTCCGGGCCTCGCTCGAGACCGATCTCGCCGCCATGGAGTGCTTCGAGCCGGATCTCTGCATCGGCACGACGCCCGTGGTGCAGGCCGCGAAGGAGCGGGCGACCCCCGCGCTTTATTTCACGAACCTCATCTCCGCCCGCCCGCTGATGGGCCCGGCCGGCGCCGGCTCGCTCGGCGAGGTCGTGGCCGGCGCGATCGCGGGCAAGACCCGGATGGAGGCGATGCGCGCCTTCTTCGAGGGCGTGGGCACCGGCATGAGCGCGGGCGTTTGGGAAGAGACGCCGAAGGACCGGCCGGATTTCCGCAAGAAGTTCGCCCGCCAGCTCGAGCGCATGCGCGAGCGGCAGGGACGCGAAGAGGAGATCGGGACATGAGCGGCCGGTTCCTCGCCGGTGGCGGCCGTCGCAGGCCCGCCACCTCCCCCACCCGCCCGCCCGTTCGGTGGCGGGCCTGCGACGGCTTTGCCGGGGAGGGCGCGGCATGCTGATCCTCGATCATGACCGGGCCGGGGGCTACTGGGGCGCTGTCTATGCCTTCACGGCCGTGAAGGGGCTGCAGGTGATCATCGACGGGCCGGTGGGCTGCGAGAACCTGCCGGTGACCTCGGTGCTGCATTACACCGACGCGCTGCCGCCGCATGAGCTGCCCATCGTGGTGACGGGCCTCGCGGAGGACGAGCTTTCCAAGGACGGCACCGAAGGCTCGATGAAGCGGGCCTGGGAGACGCTTCGGAAAGATGAACCAGCGGTGGTGGTCACCGGTTCGATCGCCGAGATGATCGGCGGGGGTGTGACGCCCGAGGGTACCGGCATCAAGCGCTTCCTGCCGCGCACCATCGACGAGGACCAGTGGCAGAGCGCGGACCGGGCGATGGCCTGGCTCTGGACCGAGTTCGGGATGAAGGCTGGCCGCGCGCCGAAGCCGCGCAAGCGCGCGGAGGGCGACAAGCCGCGGGTCAACATCATCGGGCCGATCTACGGCACCTTCAACCTTGCCTCGGACCTAGCGGAGATCCGCCGGTTGGTGGAGGGCATCGGCTGCGAGGTGAACATGGTCTTCCCCATGGGGAGCCACCTTGCGGATGTGGGCCGGCTGGTGGATGCGGATGTGAACATCTGCATGTATCGCGAGTTCGGCCGGCTGCTTTGCGAGGCGCTGGAGAAACCCTATCTCCAGGCGCCCATCGGCCTCACCTCCACCACCAAGTTCCTGAAAAAGCTGAGTGAATTGACGGGGCTCGACCCCGAGCCTTTCATCGAGCGCGAGAAGCACACCACGATCAAGCCGCTCTGGGATCTCTGGCGCTCGGTCACGCAGGACTTCTATGCCACGGCGAGCTTCGGCATCGCGGCGGGGGAGACCTATGCGCGGGGCGTGCGGCATTACCTGGAGGCGGATCTCGGGCTGCCCTGCAAGTTCGCCTACAGCCGCACGGCCGGGGCGAAGACCGATAACGAGACCATCCGCGCGGCGATCCACGAGACGCCACCGCTGGTCCTCTTCGGCTCCTACAACGAGCGGATGTATGCGGCGGAAGCGGGCGGGCGCTGCCAGTTCATCCCCGCGAGCTTCCCGGGCGCGATCATCCGGCGGACCACCGGCACGCCCTTCATGGGCTACGCGGGCGCCACGTATCTCGTGCAGGAAATCTGCAATTCGCTCTTCGACGCGCTCTTCAACATCCTGCCGCTCGGCACGGATCTCGACGCCGTGGACGCGGCGCCGACGAAGCTCGTCCGCCAGGTGCCCTGGGAAGGGGCGGCGGAGCGGGTGCTCGAGGAGATGCTCGAGAGCGTGCCGGTCCTGACCCGTATCTCTGCCGCCAAGCGCCTGCGCGATGCGGCCGAAGGGCTCGCGCGCGCCGAGGGCGCCGGGGCCGTTTCCGAACAACACCTGCACGAGGCCGTCAAGCGCGGCCTTGTGCCTGCCTGACCAACTGGGAGCCGGGGGACGCCCCGGAGAGCGGCCCGCGAGAGGCCAAAGAAGGAGTGACGCGATGTTCGACCAGGCGATGACCCACATCCCGGCAACGAGCGAGAAGCCGAAGGGGCTTGGCGGGCGGATCGACCCCGTGCGCCTCAAGCGGCTGAAGGACCAGGAATACCGCACGATGTACTGGCTCATCGTGCCGGTGTGCCTGGCGATCGCTGCCATCGCGCGCGTGGCGCGGGCCCTCGGTCTCGGCGGTGACGCCTTCCATTCGAGCCATGAGATCGCGCGCGGCAGCCTCGCCGCCGAGGCGAGCCGCATGGCGCACACGGTCATCCCCTTCGCCTTCTGGCGCTGAGGGGTTCTGAGATCCGCCGGGCGACCGGCGGTGTGACGGCTTCGCATGCTGCCCGTGGCTCCGGCCGCGGAAGGCGCGCGGAGGAGGGCTGGCGGGGGCGACCCCGAACGTCCTGGCGCGGGCACTACGCCCTGCCATCCCCGCCGCACGGGATCGGGTGCGGTAACGGCCCCCTCGCAAGAGGATCACGGGCCACCAGCCGGAGGTGAATTGATGGCTGAAGAAAAGGGCTCGCTGACGGGCCTGACCGACGAAGAGGCGAAGGACTTCCACGAAGTCTACATGAGCGGCCTCGTGCTCTTCACCGGCGTTGCCGTGGTCGCGCACATCCTCGTGTGGCTGTGGCGCCCCTGGTTCCCCGAGAGCGCGACCGACGGCTACGGCGCGATCGAAGGTGCGACCAAGATCGCCGAAGCCGCGCTCTCGGCGC
>JBCBEP010000212.1:0-4443 GCA_038528605.1 Pseudomonadota bacterium | reverse complement strand
CGGCGTTGCGGCCCGCAGGATCGCATCGAGCGTCCGCCGCCCGTCAACCGCTGAGCGGTGGGGACATGGCACTCTGGGCCATCGCAGAGCGGGCACTGCGCGGCTTTAACCTGCTCCACTACAGCCGGGGAGCGCGGCGGTGAACGAGGCGGCCGTGGCACCCGTGCCGGAGGCGGCGATGCGCGCGATCCTGATCGCGCCCGCCCCTCATCTGCCGTTTCTGGAGCCGCGGATCGCTCATCCGCCCGGCCTCATGCCGCTCGATCCCGCGGCCTGGCTGCGGACGGATGCGGATTTCGCGGAACAGATGGCGGCGCGCGACGCGTTGATCGCGGCGCGCCCGGCGGTCGTTCTGGCCCTGGAGAAGGCAGGGGAGGCAGCGGCGGCGGAGTTGCTCGATGTGGTTGTCGCGGCCACTGGCGCGCTGCCGGGCTACCGGGTGGAGGGTGGCGCGGTCAGGCGGCCGGACGGCGTGACTGTCCCGCTCGATCCGTCCGAGCCCATGCGCACCATCGGGCGCCTTACGGCCTACGATTTCTGCATCCTCCTGCCGGATCCTGAGAGCGGCGAGTACCGCCTCGCGGGCGCCGCGCTCTGCTTCCCCGCGCGCTGGTCGCTCGCCGAGAAGATGGGCCGGCCGCTGACCGCGATCCACGCGCCGGTGCCGGACTATGACGAGACGCTGGCGCGCCGGGTGAACCGCGTGTTCCAGGCGATCCGGCCCGAGCGGCGCCTCTGGCGAATAAACTGGCTGGTCTATGGCGACCCGGTGCTGCACCAGCCGCTCCTCCGTGAGCGGGACGAGATGCCGAATTCTGGCAAGACCTGGTCGCCCGGGGGCCCGTTCTACCTTAGGACCGAGCGGCAGACGCTGCGCCGCCTGCCGGAGACGGGCGCGGTGGTCTTCGGCATCAAGTCGTCGGTCACGCCGGTCGGTGCCCTGGCGCCGGCCGAAGCGGCGGGGCTGTCTGCCGCGCTCGGCGGGCTCGACGACACTGCTGTCGCGTATCGGATCGGGCTCGATGCAAATCGCGCCATTCGCGCCCGGCTGGACGCGATCGCAGCGGGATAGGAAGCGGAGGAGGAGCGGAGATGTCGGACCCAATCGTGATCGTCGGGGCGCAGCGCACGCCCATGGGCGGCTTTCAGGGGGAGCTCTCCGGGGCAACCGCTGCCGAGCTGGGGGCCGCGGCCATCAAGGCGGCGCTCGAGCGCGCTAGCCTGCCGGCGGCCGAGGTCGACGAGGTGCTGATGGGCTGCGTGCTGCCCGCCGGGCAAGGGCAGGCACCCGCCCGCCAGGCGGCCTTCGGCGCGGGCCTGCCCGAGAGCGTGCCCTGCACGACGCTCAACAAGATGTGCGGCTCGGGCATGAAGGCTGCGATGCTGGCCATGGACGCGCTGCGCGCGGGCGAAGGGCGCGCGATCGTGGCCGGCGGTATGGAGAGCATGACGAATGCACCGTACATCCTGCCGAAGATGCGGGGTGGCGCCCGCCTCGGCCATGCGGAGGTGAAGGACCACATGTTCCTCGATGGCCTGGAGGACGCCTACGACAAGGGCCGCCTGATGGGCACCTTCGCCGAGGACTGTGCGGGGCACTACCAGTTCACGCGCGAGGAGCAGGACGCCTACGCCATTCGTTCCCTGGAGAGCGCGCTCGCCGCCCAGAACGAAGGGCGCTTCGATGCGGAAGTCGCGCCCGTGGAGATCGCCACACGCAAGGGGTCGGTCACGGTCAGCAGCGACGAGCAGCCGCGTACGGCGCGGCCCGACAAGATCCCGACGCTGAAACCCGCCTTCCGGAAAGAGGGCACGGTGACCCCGGCGAACGCCTCCAGCATCTCCGACGGTGCCGCGGCGCTGGTGCTGATGCGGGAGAGCGATGCGAAGGCGGCGGGGCTGCCGGTGCGCGCCCGGCTTCTCGCGCATGCTAGCCATGCTCAGGCGCCCGGTTGGTTCACCACCGCGCCGGTGCCGGCCATGGAGAAGGTGCTGGCGCGGGCAGGCTGGCAGGTGGGGGATGTGGATCTCTGGGAGATCAACGAGGCCTTTGCGGTGGTGCCGATGGCGGCGGAGCGGGAGCTCGGGCTCGATCGCGGGAAGCTGAACGTCAATGGCGGGGCCTGCGCGCTCGGCCATCCGATCGGGGCGTCCGGCGCCCGCATCATCGTCACGCTGCTGCATGCGATGGAGACGGCGGATCTTGCGAAGGGTGTTGCGAGCCTCTGCATCGGCGGCGGCGAGGGAACGGCGGTGGCGCTGGAGCGCGTCTGAGGCATCGGACCGAGCGGAATCGCGGCTGGTCGCCGCGATCGGTTTTTGGCGGGGCCTGCGCGCTCGGCCATCCGATCGGGGCGTCCGGCGCCCGCATCATCGTCACGCTGCTGCATGCGATGGAGACGGCGGATCTTGCGAAGGGTGTTGCGAGCCTCTGCATCGGCGGCGGCGAGGGAACGGCGGTGGCGCTGGAGCGCGTCTGAGGCATCGGACCGAGCGGAATCGCGGCTGGTCGCCGCGATCGGTTTTTTGCGGGGTCGCCCGGTTCTGCCACGGGTGGTGGTTGGCGGGGCGCAGTGCGGCCGCTGCCCCCTGCCGTTCTCAGCCATCTTCAGGAGCCGGGAGACGGGCCCTGAGCGCGACGGTTCAGCGCATGCTTCCGCGAGGCGGCATTGCGGGGGGCG
The DNA here is from genome assembly GCA_038528605.1 of Pseudomonadota bacterium. GTDB lineage: Bacteria > Pseudomonadota > Alphaproteobacteria > Rhodobacterales > Rhodobacteraceae > Thermohalobaculum. Next base: position 1,762 of record JBCBEP010000212.1, on the reverse strand, counting down.
GACGGGTACCCCTGTTCTTGACAGCCTCTCCCGACCGGCGCCTTTTGAACCAAAGAACAATCAGGGAGTGATCCATGCCCGCGATGCGTGCTCTTGGCGGTGCCTTCGCCAGCCTTATGACAAGCTTCATGCTGGTCGCCTTTCTGGCCGTCTGGCTGCTGCCGGTGGCCGATGCCTCGGCCCAGAGCGTCAGGCCGCCCGAAAGCGCTGTCTCGAACGCGCCGGCCGCCCCCGGGGAGCGCGCGGATAACGACTTTGCGCCGGCGCCCGATGCGAACACCGCAGGCTCGGTGCTCGACACACAAGGCGTGAGCTCCTCGGCCGCGAAATGGCGCGAGGTCCGCTCGGGGCAGGGGCACACCGTCAGCATCCCGAACCAGCAGGCAGGCATCCTGATCCAGAGCCCGGGCGCCTACTGGATCGACTGGCGGGAAGCGGACGGGCCGCTGATCAAGGGGGCGCTCTACGGCCTCGGCGGCATCTTTGCCGTGCTGGTGCTCTTCTACCTGCTGCGCGGGCGCATCCGCGTGGAGCATGGGCTCGCGGGGGTGACCATCGAGCGCTTCAAGTTCCTGGAGCGCTTCGGGCACTGGCTGCTCGCCTCGAGCTTCATCCTGCTGGCGCTGACGGGGCTGAACGTGCTGCTCGGCAAGGAGTTCCTGATGCCGCTTATCGGCAAGGAAGCCTTCGCGGAGATCTCGATCGCGGGTAAATGGATCCACAACAACGTAGCCTGGGCCTTCATGCTCGGCCTCGTGCTGATCTTCTTCATGTGGGTGCTGCACAACCTGCCGCATAAGACCGACATCAAGTGGATCCTGCAGGGCGGTGGCCTCTTCTCGAAGAACCTCCACCCGCCGGCGCGCAAGTTCAACGCGGGCCAGAAGCTGATCTTCTGGGGGACGATCGTGTTTGGCGGGTCGATCTCGCTCTCGGGGCTCTCGCTGCTCTTCCCCTATGAGCTGCCGATGTTCGCGAAGACCTTTGCGGTGCTGAACGATCTCGGGCTTTCGCAGGCGGTCTATGGCGAGGCGCTGCCCACGGAGCTCTCGGTGATCCAGGAGATGCAATACGCGCAGATCTGGCACACCATCGTCTCCATCGCGATGATCGTGTTCATCGTGGCGCATATCTATATCGGCTCGGTGGGCATGCAGGGTGCGTTCGACGCCATGGGCTCGGGCCAGGTGGACCGGAACTGGGCGCTGGAGCACCACAGCCTCTGGGTGCAGGAGGAGATGAACAAGGCGCTCGAGGGCAAGAAGGCGGCGCCGGGGGCGCTGCCGGGCGCAGGCACCCCGGCCGAGTGACGATGGCGCGCTTCAGGGGTTCCGGCGCCATGGCCGCCGGGGCCCTTATCCTGACCATGATGCTGCCCGCCGCGGCCGAGGACGATAAGGGCTATGCCCGGCTGGAGGGCCATGGCGGGCCTGTGAAGGGGCTCGCCGTCTCGCCCGATGGGCGCCTCGCACTCTCGGCAAGCTTCGACACATCGCTCGGCCTATGGTCGCTGCCGGCAGGCGAGCACCTGCGCTGGCTAGAGGGGCATGAAGCGGGCGCCAACGCCGTGCGCTTCCTGGGCGACGGGCGGGCCCTCTCGGTGGGGGACGATTTCGATCTCCTGCTCTGGGATCTCGAGCAGGGCTCTCTCCTCCGGCGGCTCGAGGGGCACCGGGGCAAGGTGATCGGCCTCGCCGTCTCGCCCGACCGCCAGCAGGTGGCGACGGCGGGGTGGGACGGGGCGATCGGCCTCTGGACGCTG
>JBCBEP010000211.1:0-4456 GCA_038528605.1 Pseudomonadota bacterium | reverse complement strand
ACGGCGACTACTACGGCATGCCGTGGCCGTGCTGGGGCACCGCGGAGATGAAGCATCCGGGTACGCCGAACCTCTACGACATGTCGAAGCCGGTCTCGAAGGGTGGTCTCACCTTCCGTGCGCGCTTCGGCGTGGAGCGGGACGGCGACAACCTGCTGGCCGAGGGCGTCTATTCCGCAGGCTCGGAGATCCAGGACGGCTACCCCGAGTTCACCATGCAGATGCTGATGGATCTCGGCTGGGATGGTGAGCTGACCGACGATGAGCGGGCGGCGATCGATGCCACCGCGGGTCCGAAGACGAACTGGAAGACCGACCTTTCGGGCGGCATCCAGCGCGTCGCCATCAAGCACGAGTGTGCGCCCTTCGGTAACGCCAAGGCGCGGGCCGTGGTCTGGACCTTCCCGGATCCGATCCCGCTCCACCGCGAGCCGCTCTACACCTCGCGCTACGACCTGGTGGCGGACTACCCGACATATGACGACCGCCAGGCCTACCGTCTGCCCACGCTCTACGCGTCGATCCAGAAGGACGACTACTCCAAGGACTACCCGATCATCCTGACCTCGGGGCGTCTGGTGGAGTACGAGGGCGGCGGTGACGAGACCCGCTCCAACCCGTGGCTCGCCGAGCTGCAGCAGGAGATGTTCATCGAGGTGAACCCGCGGGACGCCAACAACCTGGGCTTCAAGAACGGGGAGCAGGTGTGGGTCGAAGGTCCCGAGGGCGGCAAGGTGAAGGTGGCCGCGATGGTTACCGAGCGTGTCGGCGAGGGTGTCGCCTTCATGCCCTTCCACTTCGGCGGCTTCTACCAGGGCGAGGACCGGCGCTCCCACTACCCCGAGGGTGCCGATCCGTATGTGCTCGGCGAGAGCACGAACACCGCGCAGACCTATGGCTACGACTCCGTCACGCAGATGCAGGAGACGAAGGCCACACTCTGCAAGATCATGAAGGCCTGAGGAGGAACACGAACCAATGGCACGCGTAACTTTCCTCTGCGACGCCGAGCGCTGCATCGAGTGCAACGCCTGCGTCACGGCCTGCAAGAACGAGCACGAGGTGCCCTGGGGCATCAACCGCCGCCGCGTCGTCACGATCAGTGACGGCGTGCCCGGCGAGCGCTCGATCTCGGTGGCCTGCATGCACTGCTCGGACGCGCCCTGCATGGCGGTGTGTCCGGTGGACTGCTTCTACCAGACCTCGGACGGCACGGTCCTGCACTCCAAGGACCTCTGCATCGGGTGCGGCTACTGCTTCTATGCCTGCCCGTTCGGTGCGCCTCAGTACCCGCAGGCGGGCAACTTCGGCAGCCGTGGCAAGATGGACAAGTGCACCTTCTGCGCCGGTGGCCCGGAAGAGACGCACTCGAAGGCCGAGTTCAACAAGTACGGCCGGAACCGGATTGCCGAGGGCAAGCTGCCCATCTGCGCCGAGATGTGCGCCACCAAGGCGCTCCTGGCGGGCGACGGGGACGATGTCTCCGCCGTCTACCGCGAGCGCGTGGTGAGCCGCGGCTTCGGCTCCGGCGCCTGGGGCTGGGGCACTGCCTACCAGCGCAAGGGCTCCTGATCCGGTCTGACCACCGGCAGAGCTTGTGAGATGAGAGCCCCGGGCCATGGTTGCCCGGGGCTTTCGCTTTTCGGCCGGACCCTGATGTTTCCGGGGCGCATCTCAGCAGCGGCCGTTGGTTGTCGTGCCCGTCTCGCTCAGTGGCGGGGCAGGTCGCTCGCACAGATCAGGCCGTCGAGGAGGTCCTCGAGGCTTGCGATGTCGAAGAACTTCGGCTCGACCATGTCGAAGCAGTGGCGTTCGAGGGCGGCGCGGCGTTTGGGATGGGCGAAATCGACGAGCGCCACGATCGGGGGCGTGCGCTCCCGCAGATGGGCGCGGATGACGGTTGCGGTGTCGATCAGCGGATCCTCCGCGTCGTTCAGCGCCATCAGAATGAGAGCGGGGCAGCCGTCCCGGGCAAAGCCCACGGCTTCGCGGCCGGGTTCTACGGCGTAGGGGACGAAACCGATGTACTCCACAAGGGCTGTAAGGAGCTTGCGATAAGGCGTATCGGCGCCCACGAGCATCACGGTCGACGCCTCCGCCACGGCGTCAAACGGGTCAAAGATCGGCACGGTCATTGCAGTCGCCCTCCCCATGGCAGCCTCCTTCAGGTCTTGCGTTTCATGGTGGTGCGGCCGTAGCGCCTGCCTTGACCGCTCGGTCAAATCCTCCTGACCGCGTGGTCAAAATGGTGAAGGGCGAGTTGACGTTCAAGTCAACTTCATCACTGAACTGTGTCGTGCGACACAGGGGGTGAAGAGCCCGTAAAAGTGAGAAATCTTTGAAAAGATCGGCTCGGTTCTTCGGCAACTTTGCATGACGGCGGCCGCACCTACTGACCGTAATCGTGCGTCCGAGCTTTCAGCGAAGGTCGCTGGATATGCGGGATTGTCCGGAAGCGGCGCGAGTGACACCTTGCGCAGCGTTCAGAAAACGACGCTGGGGAGGCGCGCATGAAACACGTCAAGGACATGGTGGCCGAAGCCAACACCCTGGTGGAGCACTTCCCGGCCGAGACGGCGAAGGGGCTGCACGGGCAGGGCGAGGTCGTGTTCATCGACCTGCGCGATATCCGGGAGCTTTGGCGCGAGGGCAAGGTGCCCGGTGCCTATCACTGCCCGCGCGGGATGCTGGAGTTCTGGATCGACCCCGAGAGCCCCTACGCCAAGGACATCTTCCAGCAGGAAGGCAAAAAGTTCGTGTTCTACTGTGCGGGCGGCCAACGCTCGGCTCTCGCGGCGCGGGCGGCGCAGGAAATGGGCCTGGCCGGCGTGGCGCATATCGAGGACGGTTTCGGCGGCTGGAAGAAGGCCGAGGGCCCCATCGAGGCCGTTGAACCGAAGAAGTGAGCGAGACGCATTTCCACTGGCCCGGCCGCTACGCGATGTGGCGCGAGCAGGGGCAGCTGTGGTTCGAGGTGCAGGCGGGCCCGCCCGGTGAGGGTGAAGCGCTGCGCATCCCGGTGGCGCCCCGCCTCGGCTACGCGTTCCTGATGAACCGCAGGCGCACGGAGCTGCTCTACGCGGTGTCGGTTGCCATGGCGGCGCAGCGCGCTCTGGATACAGCCGCGCTGCACGCCCTCGCCGAGCTGTGCGGCGGGGGCACGGAAGCGGATGTGGCCGCGGAGGCCGAGCGCTGGAATGGCGACGGCGTGGTGGCGGCGACCATGGCGGAGATCCTCGGCGAGCCGCTGCCGGGGGGCGCTGAGCCCCGCTGGTTCGCGCCGATGCGCCGGGTGGCGGGCAGGCGGGCATGAGCGGCGTGCGGCTCCAGCGGGGTTTGCCCACAGGCACGCGCCGGCAGGCGGCAGTGCTCTACTGGGCGGCCTTCAAGGGGAAGCTCGGGCGCATCCTCGGGCCGGAGCGGCTGGGGATGGACTTCATCGAACGGGGGCTTGACCCCGCACACGCCATCACGGCGGTGGATGCCAACGGCCGGCTGCTCGGGATCGCTGGGTTCAAGACGGAAAGCGGCGCGCTTATCGGCGGCGGGCTCGGGGCGCTCACGGTGGTCTACGGCCCCTTTGGCGCGCTCTGGCGCGCACCGCTGCTTGCCGCGCTTGAACGGCCGCTGGAGCCGGGCATCCTGCTCATGGACGGGATCGCCGTGGCCGAAGCGGCGCGGGGGCAGGGGATCGGCAGCGCACTGCTCGCCCGCGTGGCGGAGGAGGGGCGGGCGAGGGGAGCACGAGCGATCCGTCTCGACGTCATCGACGGCAACCCGCGCGCCCGAGCGCTCTACGAGCGGCTCGGCTTCGAAGCGGCGGAGACAAACGAGGTGGGCATCCTTTCGTCGGTGCTGGGTTTCCGATCGGCCACCGTCATGCGCCGAACGCTCTGACGCGTCTTGCCTGCGGCGGTGGAGACGAATTGCCGGGCGGTCGCGAGCCGCGCTACTTCTCGGGAAAAGCATGGGAGAGCGCGATGCTGACGGAAGAGCAGATCATGATCCGCGACATGGCGCGGGACTTTGCGCAAGGCCGCCTCGCGCCGAGCGCTTCAGCGCGGGAGAAGGCAGGGGCGATCGAGCCGGAGATCGTGGTCGAGCTCGCGGAGCTTGGCTTCCTCGGCATGACGGTGGATGAGCGCTGGGGCGGTGCCGGGTCGGATTACACCTCCTACGCGCTCGCGCTGATCGAGCTTGCGGCGGGCGATGGTTCGGTCAGCACGTTGGTGAGCGTGCATAACGCGCCCGTTTGCACGGTGCTGGAGCGCTTCGGCACGGACGCGCAGCGCGAGCGCTGGCTGACGCCGCTTACCAAAGGCGCCGTGGGGTCCTTCGCGCTGACCGAGCCGCAGGCGGGCTCGGACGCGGCGGCGTTGAAGTCGAAGGCGGAGCGCACGAATGCGGGCTGGAAGATCAACGGCTCGAAACAGTTCATCTCCTCCGCGCGCATCGG
>JBCBEP010000210.1:0-4479 GCA_038528605.1 Pseudomonadota bacterium | reverse complement strand
GGCTGCTCGACGAATGGGGCATCTACGTCCAGCCGATCAACTACCCCACCGTGCCGCGCGGGACGGAACGGCTGCGCTTCACCCCGGGCCCCCTCCACACGCCGGAGGATATCGACCGGCTGACCGAGGCGCTCTCCTCGCTCTGGGAAGAGTGCAAGCTCGCGCGCATGCCGCGGGCCGCGCAGTAAGGCGCCTTGGGGGGCGAGGCCGGGATGACCGCGCCCCCGCTCGATCTCGACCATGCCCGCGGGGCCGCGACCGCCGCGGCCCACGCCCCGCGCAGCCGCCTCCGCTACGCGCATGACGCGGCGCGCACCGGCCATGCGGCGGGCGCACAGGTCGTCACCCTCACCTGCTACCGCTTCGAGAGCACGCTCGCCCGCCTCCGCCAGCTCTCCACCATGGCGCTCGGCCCCCGGGCGCTCGGCCGCCTGCCCGGCTGCGGCTTCGCGCGGATGATGGGCACAGGCACCGGTGAGGGCTTCGATCCCGCGCCCAACACCGCGGTCTGGACCGTGCTGGCCGCGTGGGAGAGCCGGGAAGCCGCGCGCAGGGGCCTCAGGGCACGCCCCTTCGCCGCCAGGGCCGCACGCGCGGGCGAACACTGCACCCTTACCATGCGCCCCCTCACCAGCACGGGCCGCTGGGGCGGGTTCGCCCCCTTCGAATGCGCGGCTGAGGCGCCCGCCGGCCTGCCGCTTGCGGTGCTGACGCGCGCGACCGTGAAGCCCCGCCACGCCGTCGCCTTCTGGCGCCGGGTGCCGGCCATCAATCGCCAGATCGCAGCGGGGCCCGGCATGCTCTTCCGGCTCGGCATGGGCGAGGTACCGCTCCTCCATCAGGTGACCTTCAGTGTCTGGCGCGACGCTGCCGCCATGCGCGCCTTCGCCTATGAGGGCGAGGGCCACCGCACCGCCATCGCCGCCGTTCGCCAGGGGGACTGGTTCAGCGAGGAACTCTTCGCGCGCTTCGCTGTCCTCGACGCCGAGGGCCGCTGGAACGGCCACCCGGTCCTCGAGGGCTGACACCGCCAACCCACCGCCAACACAGGACGACCCGGCGCTTCGGCCGCGGCGGCGCTACGTCATGTCCGGCGCTCCAGGAGAAAGAAAAAAGGGGAGCGCGAAGCTCCCCTTGAAGGCCTTGCTTTGGCCGGCGTCCCCAGGAAGGGGGCGCCGGAGCGTCAGGTCATTGCACGGCGGTGCCGGTCTCGAGGCTCGCCTCTTCGGGCTTCGGATCGAGCATCAGCGCATCCTCCGTCGGCCAGGGCTGGGGGCCCGGAGCCTGGAGCGAGGGATAGGCCGAGATCATATCCGCGCCGTAGAGCGGCTTCGCGATGTTGTAGTGGCAGGTCGTGCAGTAGATCTTTGAGACATCGCCGGTGGGGCCGAGCTGGTCGGCCGGGTTCACCGCCACCGTCGGCGCCACGTAGTTGGCATTGGCGTCCCGCACCATGCGGATGCCGTACCAAGCCTTCGTCCGCGTCGGCGGGCTCTGCTCCCACGACCCGAAGTTCCGGGAGTTGTGGCAGTAGGTGCAGTTCACGCCGAGCCCGATGCTCATATGGTTCATGAGCGCATAGGTCCACTCGGTGTGCTTGGTGCCCTTGGTGCCCTCCTGGCCCGGATGGACATAGTCCGACACGCCCCAGATCTGCGCGTCGCCGAGCAGGAAGGGGGTGTAGGGGTCCTTCGGCAGGGTGGCGAGGCCGATGCCCGGCTCGTTGCCCCCGCCCTTCCAGCCGAGCTTGCCCGAGCTCTCGACGGCCGAGACATCCGTGTACCAGCGGTAGTCGGGATTGTTCTTGCCGCGATGGCAGGTGTAGCAGTTCACCCCGGCCGGCGCGACATGGTCGCCCCAGTTGCCGTTGATGTTCTGCGTCATCCGGATCATCCAGCGCGCCACGATCTTCTGGTAGTAGGCGTCGTGGGCGAAGTTCCCGTCCTCACCGTGGCAGTAGGCGCAGCCCTGCTCGGGGCTCACCCACTCGGTGATCTGGGCCATGAACCGGTTGAACTGCGCATCCGAGAGATGGCCGAGCACCTGGACGTTCTCGTAGATATCCCCGGCTCGCTCGCCCTCGAGGTCGCCATCGCCAAGCGGATAGACTTCCTCGGGAGCGACGTGGATCGGGTCGTTCTCCTTCGCAGCAAGATCGTCCGCGAAGTCCACCTGCGTCATGGCCACGCCGTCGTAGCCGATCTGCTGCTGCACCAGGGGCGTCCGGAGCGTGAGGTTCCAAGCGACGAACATCAGCGTCCAGAAACCGATGAAGACGGCAGCGCCAACGAAAATCTGGCGTTTCATCAGTTGCTCTCCCCTTGCATGACCGCATCCGCCGCCGGCAGCTCGGCCCCGCCCATGCCCGGCAGTGTCGCCGGGTTCCAGGAAGGATCGTTGGCCCCGTCAGGGATCGGTGCGGGCGGATAGGCCTCCGGATAGGAAGGCGCGAAGTTGTGGTCCTGGGCCCAGATGAACCAGTTGTCGACCACGGTGCCCGTGAGCAGGATGCCGATGCCACCCGTAAGCGTCGTCAGCACCGCGAACCACCAGATCCAGCGGTGGATCGATTCCATCGTGGCGTTGAAGCCCATGGTCCAGCGCCAGAAGAGCGCCGCGCGCTCCGACGCCGTGCCGCGGTCCACGATCTGCTCGATCTCACGCTCGCCGCCCAGCCGCGTGGTGGCCAGGATCGTCGCCCCGTGCATCGCCCAGAGCAGGGTCGAGCCGTAAAGGAACACGATCGAGAGCGCGTGGAACGGGTTGTAGAAGAGGTTCCCGTACCGGATCGAAAGCGCCGCCGTCCAATCGAGATGGGGGAAGACGCCGTAGGGCACGCCCTCGGACCAGCTGCCCATCAAGATCGGGCGGAAGAGGCCCAGCACCAGGAAGAGCCAGATGGCGGAGGCGAAGGCGTAGGCGACGTGCTTGCCCATTCCCAGCGCATTGGCCCGCTCCCAGGAGCGTACCCACCAGAGCAGCACGCTGATCAGCAGGAAGAGCGAGGAGATCATCCACCACCCGCCCTCGTTCAGCGGCGGGAAGGAGAGCCCGTATTCCGGCGGGGGCGGCTCGAGCGCGAGCCAGAAGCCCTGGCGCACGAACTCGAAGATGTCCCAATCAACGCTCGCCAGCATGTTGAAGCCGATGATGTTGATCGCCAGCACGCCGGTCACGATGGAGGCGAAGCCCAGGCCACCGATATAGATCGGGCCGATCTGCGCGTTGCCGATGACGCCGACGAGGTAGGAGAACCCGCCTCTGCCAGCCCGGCTCCACGTGTTCTTCTCCGAGGGGATGCCCGCCTCGGGGTGGCCCCGCACCTGGGTTTGCGTGAAGAGGTTTTGGTATTCGACCATTGCCATGGAATGTCCCTCCTCAGCTCACGGCCAGATGCCGAGCTCGAGCCACCAGTTCCACCAGGCCGGCCAGCCTTGGGTCCAGTAAGGCCCTGAGATCACGATACAAACGGCGGACCAGAACCCGGCATTGAGAGCCAGGAACAGACCGACGCGGTGAATGCCGAGGGTGCCGACCGAATAGCCGATGAAGTCCCGGAAATACGTATCCTCGTATTCCGGCGTCTTCACGGGCGTGCCCTTCTCCGGGTTCACCGCCGAGAGCACCAGCGCACCGTGAAGCGCCAGGAACATCGTAGTGGTGAAGAAGAAGGTGATGGCCAGCATGTGGGCCGGATTGTAGTGGAAGTGCAGGTACTGGTACCCGACATTCGACACCCAATCGAGATGGCTGAAGATGCCATAGGGGAAGCCGTGCCCCCAGGCGCCCATCAGGAGCGGCCGGATCACCACCAGCGTCACATAGGCGAGGATCGCGAAGCTGAAGGCCACGGGCACATGGAGTCCCATGCCGAGCTTGCGGCTGATCTCAACCTGTCTCAGCGCCCAGCTCACGAAGGCGCCGATGGCGCATACCGTGATCATCTGCCAGAGGCCGCCCTCGCGGAGCGGTGCGATCGCCAGACCGTAGTCCAGCGCCGGCGGTGCGATATTGATCGTCCAGGGGTTGAAGGTCCCCTGCCAGGCGGCGCCCACGAAGATCATGAGCGTGCCGATCACCGAAAAGAAGATCGTCGTGACCCCGAAAAAGCCCACGTAGAAGGGGCCTAACCAGAAGTCGAACATATCTCCCCCGATGAGAGTACCGCCTCTTACGCGGTATTTTTTTTCAAAGTGGAGCAAGGCCATTAGGTTGTCCTCTCGGGTCCCGTTGAGGCGGCCGCGTGGGGGATGCGGCAGCGCGCGGTTCGGGTTCGCCGCGGGCAGCGCACCGCCCGCGGCCTTGGTCTTTGCGGGGCGTCAGCCCAGCATCGTCACCGGTGCGGCCATCTCCACGGCGGCAGTCGTCGGTCCGTCGAGCCAGTCGAAACGGTCCGTCGAAAGCACGACGAGATGGATCATCACCGCGAGCGAGAAGAGGAAGATGGCCTGCGCGATCAGCACGGTGCGCGGATCGAAA
>JBCBEP010000209.1:0-4483 GCA_038528605.1 Pseudomonadota bacterium | reverse complement strand
GTTCGCCCAGGCCTCGAGCGTGGTGTAGATGCGCTGCTCGAGGAAGATGATCTTCCAGTCAGTCCAGCGCAGTGCCGAGAGATCGCCGTCATCGGTGAAGTAGAAGATCTCCTTGCGCGGGCTCTCATCGGTCGCGCCCGTGAGCATCGGCAGGATGTTGTAGCCGTCTAGATGGACGCGGTAGTCCCGGCCCAGCGTTTCGTTGCTGACCCCGTCGAGGAGCCGCTCCTTGATATCCGTCTCACCGGCGGCGGCCAGGAAGGTGGGCAGCCAGTCCATGTGGTGGACGAGCTCGTTCGACACCGAACCGGCCTCGATCTGGCCCGGCCAGCGCACCATGGCGGGCACGCGCCAGCCGCCCTCCCAGTTCGTGTTCTTCTCGCCGAAGAAGGGCGTCGCTGCGGCGTCCGGCCAGGTGTTGTAGTGCGGCCCGTTATCGGTCGAGTAGAACACCATCGTGTCGTCGGCGATGCCAAGCTCGTCCAGCAGGTCGAGGAATTTGCCGACATGCATGTCGTGCTCGACCATGCCGTCCGCATACTCGTCCTGCCCCGAGATACCGCGCAGCTCGTCCTTCACATGTGTGCGGAAGTGCATGCGGGTGCCCGACCACCAGACGAACCAGGGCGTGCCGGCCTCATGCGCCTCGCGGATGAAGGCGATGGCGGTGTCGGAGGTATCGTCGTCGACCGTCTCCATGCGCTTCTTGGTGAGCGGGCCGGTGTCCTCGATCTCCTGTGTCACGCCGCCCTCGTAGCTGGCGCTCGAGCGGATCACGCCGCGGGGGCCATAGGCTTCGTGGAAGGTGCGCCCGTCATCGAGCACCAGGTCGCGCGGATAGTCCTCGTTCTCGGGCTCTTCCTCGGCGTTGAGGTGGTAGAGGTTGCCATAGAACTGGTCGAAGCCGTGGTTCGTCGGCAGGTGCTCGTCCTTGTCGCCAAGGTGGTTTTTGCCGAACTGGCCCGTGGCGTAGCCGAGATCCTTGAGGAGGCCGGCGATCGTCGGGTCCTCTTCCTGCATGCCGAGATCGGCGCCCGGCAGGCCGACCTTCGAGAGCCCGGTGCGGAACACGCTCTGGCCCATGATGAAGCTCGCCCGTCCGGCCGTGCACGACTGTTCGCCGTAGTAGTCGGTGAACATCATGCCTTCGCGAGCGATACGGTCGATATTCGGCGTTCGGTAGCCCACCAGTCCCAGAGTATAGGCGGAAATGTTCGACTGCCCGATATCGTCGCCCCAGATAACCAGAATATTGGGCCTGTCCTGCGCATGAGCGGCGGTGCTCAGGACAATCGCTGCGGCGGCGTAGAACAGACTATGTATGCGTTTTGTCACACATTCTTTGATCGATAGCATGATCACTCTCCCTCTTTATAGCCTCACGAGAGCGTGACAGGATACCGTGACACCGCGCAAGGAAAGATCGCGAGACGTTTTTCTTACAGCGGTGGGGAAGCTGTTAGCGAAAGTGGCTAAGAGCAGCGATAGTCTGAGCTTTTTGGGGAGAGCAGCGATGTCGTGGAACGCCAGGGCGAACGGGACTTGGGCGCGGCTGACGGGTGGGCTCCTCGCCTGCCTTGCACGTCCCGGAATGCCGGTGCCCCTCGGCCTCGCCGCGGCACTTCTGGTTGCGCTTCCCATCTCCCCGCCCGCAGCGGCGGATGAGGCGGGCGGATCGTTGGTCGAGGACTGGGATTTCGTTGTTGCCCCATACCTGCTGCTCCCCTCGATTGATGGGACCACGTCCATCGGTCGTTTGGGCGGCGATGTGTCCGTCGACCCGGGCGATATCTTCAGCACACTGCAATTCGGCGGCATGTTCCACGCGGAAGCTCGGCACGTGAGCGGGTTCGGCGCGATGTTCGACACCGCCTTCATGTTCCTGGGTGACGACGCCACCGGCCGGCGCGGCATCACCAGCGTCGATGTGGACATCTTCCAGGGCATCTTCGAGCTCTATGGGACATACCGGTTCGACTTCGACGACACCAAGCTCGACGCGTACGCAGGCGCGCGCGTCTGGGACATCGACACCGATATCGATGTCGCGATCGGCCCGCTCACAGGCTCCGTCGATAGCGGAGACACGTGGGTCGACCCGGTTATCGGCTTCCGCGTCCAGCAGCGCGTGGCGCCCAAATGGCGGCTGCAGGCGCAGGCGGATATCGGCGGGTTCGGCATCGGCGGCGCATCGGAGTTCAGTTGGAACGTGATGGGCGGCGTGGCGTATGACGGATGGGACCAGACCTCGATCTTCCTGCTCTATCGCGCACTGAGCGTGGACTTCGATAGCGGCACGCGCGGCACACCGTCATTCTTCGAATACGACACCATCACGCAGGGCCCCCTTGTGGGCGTCGCCTACCGCTTCTGAGGCAGCGGCGCCTCGCGCGCCGTTGTGCGCACCACCACGTACCGAGACTTCATGCTGCACTGCGACATGCAGATGTCACAGAGCTATGACACCTTCTGGCGACAATCAGCGTCAGAGGCCCATGATGTTCGACCTCTCCCACCAGCACGCGCTCATCATCGGCGTTGCCAACGACAATTCGATTGCCTGGGGGTGCGCCAAGGCGCTCCGCGCGCAGGGCGCGACGCTCGCCATGACATACCTGAACGCGAAGGCCGAGCCCTATGTCCGGCCACTGGCGGAGGAACTCGGCGCCGAGATCATCATGCCGCTCGACGTGCGGGACGAGGCGCAGGCTGACGCGCTCTTCGCCGAGATCACGCAGCGCTGGGGCAAGCTCGACACGCTGCTCCACTCCATCGCCTTCGCCCCGCGGGACGATCTGCACGGCCGGGTGGTGGACTGCTCGGCCGAGGGGTTCGGGCTGGCCATGGACATCTCGGTCCATTCCTTCCTCCGCCTCATCCGCCGCTCCGAGCCGCTGATGCCCCATGGCGGCACCTGCATGACCGTGTCCTTTCAAGGATCGGTCAAGGTGGTGGACCACTACAACATGATGGGCCCCGTGAAGGCGGCGCTCGAGGCGACGGTGCGCTACGCAGCGGCCGAGCTTGGCCCCAAGGGCATCTCGGTGCACGCGCTTTCCCCCGGCCCGCTGCGCACCCGCGCGGCCTCGGGCATCGACGCGTTCGACAAGCTGCTGGAAGCGGCGGCAGAGCGGGCGCCGACGCACCATCTCGCGACCATCGAAGACGTGGGCGCCTATGCGGCGTTCCTCGCCAGCCGGGAGGCCTTCAACGTCACCGGCGGCGTTCATCCTATCGACGGCGGCTACGGCATCATCGGCTGAGGACGGCGACCCATGGACACCATGACCACCACCACCACCGGCGCGGCGGCAATTCTGGACGGCACGGCAAGGGCGGAGGCCGAGCGGATGGCCGATTTCGCCGCACAGCTCGCCGCGGCGTCGGACGCTGCGGACCTGATGCTGCGCGCGGGCAGCCGGCATGCCGCAGCGATCTCCGACACCCACCGCGCACGGACGCGGCACATCCTCGACGAGCTGCAGTCGACGCTGGCGGCGCTCCCCTCGCCCACGGCCGGCCCCGACAATCCGCGGGCCGACGATCTGGCCGCCTATCTGCGCGATGCGGCCGAGCGCTTCGTTCTCGCGCTCGATGCGCTGCGCGAACGCGGCGACATTTTCCTCGAGCACGAGGGGGCGGGCTGCCCGCCGGTGCTGGCCTACGCCTACGAGAAGGTGCTCGACGGGGCGGACCTGCCGCATCCCTGCAATTACGAGCTTCTGCGCATCCTGCCGCCTGATGGGCTGGAGGTGCATCCCTGGAAGCGCCCCTACATCATCATCGACCCACGGGCAGGCCATGGCGGCGGCATCGGCGGCTTCAAGCCGGACAGCCAGGTAGGCGTCGCCCTCTCCGACGGTCACCCGGTCTATTTCGTCAATTTCCGCCGCGACCCCGAGCCGGGCCAGACGCTGGCGGATGTGACACGCGCCGAGGCCGCTTTCGTGCGCGAAGTGATGCGCCGCCATCCCGAGAGCCCCAAGCCCGTCGTCGCCGGCAACTGCCAGGGCGGCTGGGCGACGCTGCTGCTCGCGGCCACCAACCCCGACCTCACAGGCCCCCTCGTGATCAACGGCGCGCCGGTGGCCACATGGTCGGGTGAGGTTGGCATAAACCCCATGCGCTACAACGGCGGCGTGCTCGGCGGCACCTGGCAGCCGATGTTCTGGTCCGATCTCGGCGGCGGGGTCTTCGACGGCGCGCATCTCGTCATGAATTTCGAGATGCTGAACCCGAGCCGGAACTTCTTCCGCAAGTATTTCGACCTCTACGCAGCGCCTGACCCCGCGGGCCGCAAGCGCTTCCTCGAGTTCGAGCGCTGGTGGGGCGGGTTTTTCCTGCTGAACGAGGCGGAGATCCACTGGATCGTGGAACAGCTCTTCGTCGGCAACAAGCTGACGCGCAACATGGCCCAGCTGGAACCCGGCCGGCCGATCGACCTCAAGCGCATCCAGGCACCGATCATCGTCTTCACCAGCCA
>JBCBEP010000208.1:0-4503 GCA_038528605.1 Pseudomonadota bacterium | reverse complement strand
TGTCGATCTGCCGCCGCGCCGGCCAGGGCCGGCGCATAACCGGTGCATCCGCCAGGTGCTGGAACGCGGCCGTAGCCCGGCGGCGCCGCGGATCGGCTTCGGGCTCTAGCGGCTGGGAGGCTTTGAGCGGGATAAGATGCAGGCAGCCGACCTGCTGCAGCACCTTCAGCACCGCGTCGCGCTCATGCGCCATGCCGCAGAGGACGACGCGCTGCATCGGCACGATGCTCATGCCTCCGCCTCCTCACGCTTGCGCTTGGCGATTTTGGAGGTGACGACGGCCGAGCGTTCCTGGTCGCTGAGCGCGATCTGGATACGGCGGATATTGGCCTGCGCGCGCGGGATCAGCACCTTGTCGAAGAGGTTGACCCGTTGGGTCACGGTCGTGACCGCCTCGTTCAGCAACTGCACCTGCTGCGCGAGCACCCGCGCCTCGACACGCAGGCGCAGCACCTCGCGAAGGCGCTCCGCCACCAAATCAACCCAATGCGGCCGGTTGAGGTAGCCATAGGGCGCGATCTCCACCTCGATCGCTTCGACCACCGGCAGTCGCTGGCCCACGAGGTTCCGCTCGCCGAGCCGCACGCTGCGGAGCGTCGCCAACCCGTCGAGATCGATATCCGTGTTGGCGAGCATGGGGATTTCGGCACCGACCTGCTCGATCCGCTCGGCAATGGCGGTGGCTACCTCGGCCTGGCGCGCCTCGATCTTCTTGCGCTCCGCCATCAGCTGCTTTCGCTTGAGGTCGAGCGAGGGCAGGTAGCGCCGGAACATCACGAGGTTTGCCTTCTCGTGCGCCAGCTGCGCCTTGCTGAGCGACAGGCGGGCCATGATCTACCCGGCCGCCTTTGACGGGTAGTACTTGTCGATGAGGTTCTGCTTCATGAGGAGCTGGTCCGCCGAGAAGCACTCCGCCATCGTCCGCCAGCCGAGGTCGAGCGCCTCCTCAAGCGGCATCGAGACGTCGATGGCCATGAAGCGTTCGCGGAAGAGCGCGCCGAACCTGAGCAGCTGCTCGTCATAGTCCGAGAGGTCGAAGGCCATGGCCTGCTTCTGCTGGGCGTCGCGCGCCTCGGAGTAGAGGCGCACCATGGTGTTCATCACCGCGCCATGGTCCTCCCGCGTCTCCTTGCCGATCACGTGCTGCTTCAGGCGCGAGAGCGAGCCGAAGGGGTCGAGCACGCCGCTATGCAGGTAGAACTGCCCCTCGGTGATGTAGCCGGTGTTGTCCGGCACCGGGTGGGTCACGTCACCGCCGGGCATGGTGGTCACGGTCAGGATGGTGACCGAGCCGCCGGCAACAAAGTCGGCGGCCTTCTCGTAGCGGCGGGCAAGCTGGCTGTAGAGGTCCCCGATGTACCCTCGGTTGGAGGGCACGCGCTCCATGGAGATGCCGATCTCCTTCAGCGCGTCCGCATAGGCTGTCATGTCGGTCAGCAGCACGAGGACGCGCTTCTTCTCCTCCACCGCGAAGCGCTCGGCCACGGCGAGTGCCATGTCCGGCACCAGGATGCGCTCCACGATGGGGTCGGACGCTTCGTTCACGAACATCACGGTGCGCGAGAAGATGCCGCTATCCTCGAAGCTCTTCCGGAAGGTCCAGTAGTCGTCGAACAGCAGGCCGAGCCCGCCGAAGACGATGATATCGGCGTCCGCCTGAATACCCACGCGGGCGAGCAGGGCGTTGAAGGGCTCGCCCGAGACGGAGAAGATCGGGATCTTCTGGCTCTCCACCAGCGAGTTGAAGACGTCGATCATCGGGATGTCCGTTCGGATCATCTTCGAGGCGAGACGCCGGCGCGCCGGGTTCGCCGAGGGCCCAGCGATCTCGACACGCTCATCGAGGTCGAGATCCGGCCCGCCATCGGCCGGGCTGCCGGTACCGTTGAAAACGCGGCCGAGGATGTTGGGCGAGAACACCACGGAGGGCGGGTGACCGAGAAAGCGGACCCGCGCCTTCGTGGAGATGCCCTTCGAGCCCGAAAAGATCTGCAGCGAGGCCACGCCGTCGTCCAGCTTCACCACCTGGGCGATGCGGGGCCGGTCCTGGTCGTCGCGCACCTCGGCCAGATCGCCGAAGCTTGGCCGCTTTCCATCGCCGCCCTCACCCTCGGGCAGTGCAATCTGCAACATATCCCCGATAATCGAAATAACGCGGGTATGGAGGAGAATTGAGTCGGCCATGCTGCAAGTCGCCTATCGTTGTTGCGATGCAGTATACTTAGAATTCGCCTCAGTTCCATGAACGTTGTCGGGCAGGCAATGCGCGCATTGCGCCGGCGGCGATCTCGACCGACGTGAAAGCCGAGACGCGTGGCTTCTCGCGCCGCACCCGGGCCGGCTGCATGGGCGGGTAGGCGCATTATGTTGAGGTTCGCCTTCTCTTTGAGGCGAGGTGCATTCGTATAACATCGTTGGCTGCGGCCGTGGCTCATGGGGTGGCGTAGCCGGCAACCGCGCGGTGGTGCTGGCCATGGGCGTCTTCCCTAAGCGCGACGCTCTTGAGGGTGCTGTTGTCGCCCCTCCAAGCCCCTGTCTCAGGATGGTTCCCGCTCCAGCAGGTAGACGTCCATGATCCAGCCGTGGCGCTCCCGCGCTGCGGCTCTTTCGTGCTCGATGCGGGGCCCGGCGGTGGGCAGAGGGCCGCTCTCCAGCATCTCCTCCGCCATGCCGAGATAGGCGCCCCACCAGATGTGAAAGCGCTCGGGCTCGGCCAGGTGGCGGAAGCTGCAGGCGCCATCCAGCATCACGACCGCGCGCGCCACGCCCGGCGGCCAGCCTTCCTCGCGCAGCCGTCGCCCGGTGGTTACCAGCACCGGGGCGCCGAGGGCGTTGAGCGGGATGGCGTGCGCCGCGGTCAGGAGCTGCATGCTCGTGAGCCCGGGCACCACCCGAATTCTTGTCTCGAGGCCGAGGCCTGAGAGGCGCTCGGCGATGCGCAGGCTGCTGTCGTAGAGCGAGGGATCGCCCCAGATCATCAGCGCCGCGCGGCCGCCTTCCGGCAGCTTCTCCTTCAGTGGCACGGCCCAGGCGGCGGCGACACGGTCGTGCCAGTCCTCCACATCCGCGAGGTAGTCCGCCCCTTCGCGCTCGCGCGCGGGCATCTCGAATGCCGCAACGGTCGCCGTCGCGCCGATAGCCGCGAGGAGCGCGTGGCGAAGCGCGGCAAGGTCCGCCTTCTCCGAGCCCTTATGCGGCACCAGGATCAACGCGGCATCGAGGAGCGCCTGGCGGGCAGCGGGCGTCAGATGGTCGGGATGGGCGCTGCCGACGCCGACGAGCGCGATCTCATGCATCGGCGGTGCCCGCGACCGTCGCTTCGGCCGCTGCACCCTCGGCGAGGGGGCCGTAGACCACGAGGGCCGGGCGGCTCGAGACAGCCTCCGCCAGCCTCCTCGCTAGCGCACCGACGGAGAGGCGCGTGATCGTCTCGTCCGGATGGCTCACATTCTCGGCGAAAAGCGCGGGCGTCTCCGCCGGCAGGCCCGCCTCGATAAGCCGTGCCGCGAGCGCTGCGAAGGTGCGCATCGGCATGAAGACCACGGTCGTGGCCTTGGCATCGGCGAGGGCGGCGAGGTCGATATCCTCTGGCAGGGCGCCGGCAACGTCATGCCCCGTCACGAACTGGACGCGCCGGGCCGTCTCCCGCCGCGTGAGGGGGATGCCGGCGGCAGCGGCGGCGGCGGTGGCGGAGGTCACGCCGGGGATGATCTCGAACCCGATCCCCGCTGCGCGGAGCGCCACAATCTCTTCCTCGAGGCGGCCGAAAAGCGTTGGGTCGCCGGATTTGAGGCGGACCACGCGCGCGCCCGTGGCGGCATAGTCGACCAGAAGGCGGCTCACATGACCCTGCTTCGGGGAGGGGCGGCCCGCCCGCTTGCCCACCCCCACAAGATCCGCGCCCTTGCGCACATGGGTGAGGAGGGGGCCGGAGGAGAGGTCGTCGAAGAGCACGGCGTCCGCGCGGCTGAGCCGGTCGACCGCTTTCAGGGTCAGCAGCTCGGGGTCGCCGGGGCCGGATCCCACGAAGCTGACGAAGCCGGTCTTGCCGCGCCCGTTCATGCCCGCGCCTCGCCGATGAGGTGGAAGAAGGTGCCGCTCGCATGGCCGCGGCGGGACCCTGTCTCGGGCGTGAGCACGCCATCGGCATCGGTCACGTCGGCAAGCGGTGCGTCGGGCTGGTCGAGCACGGTGGTGTAATGGAACTCATGCCCGCGCAGCGCCGTGCCGGGGGCATGGCCCAGCAGCGGCTCGCGCAACGCCGCACGGCGATACCCAAGGTGAAACTTGCGCTTCTCGAAGGAGGTGACGAGGCCGAGGAGGCCTGCCATCGCGTGGCGTGTCCCCTCCTTGTCGATCAGCGCCTCGCCGAGTGCCATGTAGCCCCCGCATTCACCATGCACGGGCCGTGTCTCGGCATGGCGGCGCAGGCCCGCCTGGAAAGTCTCGGCGGCAGAGAGGGTGCCGGCATGGAGTTCGGGGTAGCCGCCGGGCAGCCAGGCA
>JBCBEP010000207.1:0-4506 GCA_038528605.1 Pseudomonadota bacterium | reverse complement strand
CTCGAGGTGGCCGTGGGGCTTGCCGGGCACGGTGGTGTCGAGCCCGATGGCGAGGAGCGCACCGATCCGGCGGCTCCAGTTCAGCGGGCCCGCCGGCGGCAGGTAGCCCGGCGCGCCGAGGCCTTCGCGCATCGGGGCGCGGGCGTCGTGGTTGCCGGGGATCGCGAAGAGCGGCGGCTCGAGCGGCGCCATGATCTCGCGGAAGGCGTCGTACTCCACCGGCTCGGCGAGGTCGGTCAGGTCGCCGGTCAGCACCACCGCGTCGATGGGGCCGACGCGCGCGGGCAGGGCGTTGATATGGGCGACGGCACGGGCGAGGGCCTTGTGGGTGTCGACCTTGCGATAGGCGAGGCGGCCCGGCGCGGTCACATGCGTATCGGTGAGCTGGACGATGAGGGTCATGACGTTGGCCCTTCTGTGGCGTGGTCGTCGGCTTCGGGCACGGCGAGGAGGGCGCCGGGGCGGAGGGTGAGGCGGAGGCGGCCATCGGCCGGCGGCTCGAAGCCGGCCGGCGCGTCGACCGTGAGCGGTTCGGCGGCGATGCCGGAGACGAGGAGGCGAAGGCGCTCGCCGAGGAAGATGCTGCGCTCGAGGCGGCCCTCGAGCGGGGCATCCGCGCCGGCGGGGAGGAGCCCGGCGGGACGGATCAGGAAGACCGGGTTCTCGGGCCGCGATGCGGGCAGGGGCAGGGCGCCGCCGGGCAGGTGGAGGTGGTCGCCCTCCACGCGGCCTTCAAGACGGTTGGCGCCGCCGACGAAGCTGGCCACGAAGGCGTCCGACGGGCGCTCGTAGACGGTGCGCGGCGTGTCGAGCTGGTGGATGCGGCCGGCGCGCATGACCGCCACCCGGTCCGCGATCGCCATGGCCTCGGTCTGGTCGTGGGTCACGAAGACCGCCGTGATGCCGAGGGCGCGGAGGAGGGCTGCAAGCTCGTCGCGCAGAGCCTCGCGCAGGGCGGCGTCGAGGGCGGAGAGCGGCTCATCGAGCAGGAGCGCGCGGGGGCGCATGACAACGGCGCGCGCGAGGGCGACGCGCTGGCGCTGCCCGCCGGAGAGCGCCTGGACCGGGCGGTTGCTGAGCTCGGATATGCGGCAGAGCGTAAGCACCTCCTCCACCCGTACCGCGATCTCGGCCTTCGGTCGGCCGCGGACGCGGAGAGCGTAGCCGACATTCTGGGCGACGCTCATATTCGGGAAGAGGGCGTAGGACTGGAAGACCATACCGACGCGGCGGCGCTCGATGGGGTCGGGCGTCACATCCGCGCCGTCGAAGCGGATGGTGCCGCCCGCGTCCGGCACCTCGAGGCCCGCGATCAGGCGGAGGAGCGTGGTCTTCCCGCAGCCCGAGGGGCCGAGGAGGGCGAGGATCGCTCCACGCTCGATGGCGAGCCGCGTGGGGGCGAGCGCGCGCGTGCTGCCAAAATGCTTGGCAACGCCGTCGAGCGCGATCTCGGCACCGCTGTCGGCTAGAGCGCTCATGCCCCCGTCTCCCCGATGCGCTGGGCGCGGGCGGCGGCGAGCTGCAGGGCCACGAGGAGCGGCAGGATCATGACGAAGAACACCAGCGTATAGGCGGAGGCGATCTCGAGCCGCATCGATGCGTAGCTGTCCGCCAGCCCCACGGGCAGGGTCTTCAGGAACGGCGTGTGCAGCATCCAGGTGAGGTTGAACTCGCCGATGGAGAGCGTGACGACCGTGAGCGCGCCCGCGAGGATGCCCGGCATGGCGTTCGGCACGGCGATCTGGGTGAAGCGCTGCCAGGGGGTCGCGCCGAGCGACGCAGCGCCTTCCTCCAGCGTCCGCAGATCGATCACCGTGAAGACGGCGAGGACGGAGCGGATCATGAAGGGCAGCGTGTAGAGCACGTGGCCCGCGAGGATGAAGGTCCAGGAAAGCCGGAAGCCCTGGAACGTGCCGTAGAGCTGCAGGAGCGCGAGGGCGAGGGCGAGGCCGGGGATGGCGAGGGGGAGGGAGACGACCTCCTCGATGGCGCGGGAGAGGCGGCCGGGGTTCTTCGCGAGCACATAGGCCGCCGGCACGCCGATGATGAGCGTGCAGAGGAGGCAGGCGAGCGCGATAAGGAGCGAGAGCCAGATACTGTCCGCATAGAGCGCCCAGACCTCGAACAGCCATTTCGTGGTGAGGCCGGAGGAGAGCCCGCGGAAGTAGTTCACCGTGAGGCCCGCGCCGATTGACATGAGCGCCGGCACGAGCAGGAACGCGGCCGCCAGCAGCGTGACGGCCAGCTGCGCGATGCCGAGGGCGCGCCGCATCAGCCCGCCGCCGCCACGGCCCCGCCGGAGAACCGGCGGGCGATGAGGAGGAGCACCCAGGTGACGGCGCCGAGCACCACGGAAAGGGCGCAGGCCGTGGCGATGTTCGCCGAGAGGGTGAACTCGGTGTAGATCACCATCGGCAGCACATCGATATCGGTCGCCAGCGTGAAGGCGGTGCCGAAGGCGCCCATCGCGGTGGCGAAGGCGATGGCGCCGGAGGCCGCGAGTGCAGGCGCGAGGCCCGGCAGCGTCACGTCCCGCAGCACGGCGAAAGGGCTCGCACCGAGCGAGCGGGCCGCCTCGGTCAGCGCCGGGTCGAGCTTCTCCGCCGCGGCCATCACGGTCAGCAGCACCCTCGGGATCGAGAAGTAGAGATAGCCGAGGAAGAGGCCCACCATCGAATAGGCAAACACGATGCGCGTGCCGAGAAGCTCCCGCCCGATGCTGTTGGCGAGGCCCTGGCGGCCGCCGATGAGGATGATGAGAAAGCCGATGACCACGCCCGGGAAGGCCAGCGGGAAGGTGAGGCAGCCGATCAGCGCCGAGCGGCCATAGAACCGGCGAGGCTGCAGGTAGAGCGCCGCGGTGGTGGCGACCGCGAGGGCCGCGAGGCTGACGGCGAGGGACACCAGCACCGTGTCGAGCAGCGCCTGGAGGTATCGGCGGTTCGAAAGCACGTCGAGATAGAGCCCCCAGCCCGCCTCCGTCTCCCCCGACGCGGCCACAAGGCGCGCGATGGGCAGGAGCAGGAAGGCGAGGGTGAACACGGCCATGGGCAGCGCCAGCCAGGCGCTCAGGCCGATGGTGGGGGTGGCGGACCGCATCGCGGCACTCCTCGGAAGGGGTGCGGCACCCGGGCGGTCCCGGATGCCGCGGTGGTCGTTACTCGACCTCGGCGAGGTAGCGCTCGCCGAAGCCGGCCTGCACCGCTTCCATCTTGGCGTAGTCCACCGGCGTCGCGCGCTCATAGTCGCTGGCCGGCAGGAAGCGGCTCGAGACCTCTTCCGGCAGGTCGATCGGGCGGGCAGGGCGGAGATAGGCGTTGGTCCAGATCGCCTGGCCCTGGTCCGACATGATGAAGTCCAGCATCTTCTCCGCGAGCTCGGGGTTCGGCGAGTTGGCGACCTTGCTCATCACGTAGGGCACCACGACCGAGCCCTCGCAGGGGAGCACGAACTCGAAGTTGCCGTCCTCGGTGTACTTACCGCGGTAAGCGTTGAAGTCGTAGTCGAAGAGGATCGGGATCTCGCCGGAGACGACGCGGGCATAGGAGGTCTGCTTCGGCACGATCGGGTCGTTCTCGCCGAGCTTCTGGAAGTACTCGATGGCCGGGTCGAAATTGTCGAGCGTGCCGCCCATGGCACGGTTGATGGCCACCGCACCGGCATAGCCGACGAAGGCGGAGGACGGGTCGAGATAGCCGACCATGCCCTCGTATTCCGGCTTCGTGAGATCGGCCCAGCAGGCGGGGACCGGCGCGCCGCCGAGCGCGTCGACATTCACGAACAGACCGAGGGTGCCCTGGTGGATGGTGAACCACTTGCCCTCGGGGTCCTTCAGACCGTCCGCGACGTCGCCGAAGCCGGCCGGCTTGTAGGGCTCGACCACGCCCTCATTGCCCGCCTTGATGCCGAAGGTGACGCCGTAATACGCGATGTCGGCCACCGGAGCGTCCTTCTCGGCGAGGAGCTGGGAGAGCGTCTGACCCGAGTTCTTGTTGTCATGCGGCATCTTGATGCCGAGCTCGGCCTCGATGGCTTCCAGCATCGACGCCCAGTCCGCCCATTGCGGGGGGCAGTTGTAGCAGACGGCCTCGGCCGCATCGCTGGCGGGCGCCGTGGAGATCAGAAGCGCGAGGGCGGTTGCGGCGGGGGCAAGGTGACGCATAACTGTCATGATCGTTCTCCGGTGGGTCCGTGGTCACGGGGTTTCGGGGGGCGATGCCGGGCCGGGAGTTGCCGCTCCCGGCCCGGCGCTTGGCGTGGCCCGTGGCGCGGTCGGCGCCTCGGCGAGGCTGGTGCCCGGGCGAAAGGTGTAGGTGAGGAGGTCCGTGGTATCCTTCGGCTCGGCCTCACCTTCGGCAACGTCGATGAGCCGTGCGGCGGCGCTCCGGCCCATGGCGTTGCAGGCGGTGGCGATGGTCGCGATGCTGGGGCTCACGACATTGCCCACCGCGATGCCGTCGAAGCCGGTGACGCTCAGGTCCCGCGGCACCTCGCGGCCCAGGCGGC
>JBCBEP010000206.1:0-4522 GCA_038528605.1 Pseudomonadota bacterium | reverse complement strand
CACTTCCAGCGCGGCATGAAGCTCAAGCATGTGCGCGCGGGCAAGCCGATGGCGATCTCGAACCCCGTGCTCTTCCTCGCGTCGGACCGCGAGCTGGCGGAGGACGCTTGGGCGGGCGACATCATCGGTATCCCGAACCACGGCCAGCTGCGCATCGGCGATGCGCTGACGGAGGGCGAAGACCTGCGCTTCGCCGGCATCCCCTCCTTCGCCCCGGAGCTGCTGCAGGCCTGCCGCGCGGGCGACCCGATGAAGGCCAAGCACCTCGACAAGGCGCTCACGCAGTTCGCGGAGGAGGGGGCCGCCAAGCTTTTCAAGCCCGCCATAGGCTCGGGCTTCATCGTCGGCGTCGTCGGCCAGCTGCAGTTCGAGGTGCTCGCGAGCCGCATCGAGATCGAATACGGCCTGCCCGTGCGCTTCGAGCCAACCCAGTACAGCTCGGCCCGCTGGGTGAGCGGGGAGGACGACGCGGTGGAAGCCTTCCAGAAGGCCTATCGCGGCCAGATGGCCACGGATCACGACGGCGACCCGGTCTTCCTCACCCGTATCCAGTTCGACATCGACCGCGCAGAACGCGACCACCCCGACGTGAAGCTCACCGCCACCAAGGAAACACTGGCCTGAGGATGCCGCGTTGGCGGAGTGTCCGGGCAGCTGAAACTCTTCTAGCGCGGCTGTGCAAGTGCGGTATAGCTTTCGCCCGGGTCAGAGCCGGTTAAGGCCGAAGACAAACTGGAGAGCCTGATGCATCGCAGGGGGGTTTTTCACTGGACGCCAGGGCTTACGCGGCGCGCTTTCTGCGTCCGGATGACGATGAGCTTGGCGATCACCTCCATCTTGCCGACGCTTAGCCGAGCGCGCTCGAGCAACGGCTGGGTGCTTCGGAAGGATGACAGCTGATGCTCGT
Organism: Pseudomonadota bacterium; assembly: GCA_038528605.1. Classification (GTDB taxonomy): domain Bacteria; phylum Pseudomonadota; class Alphaproteobacteria; order Rhodobacterales; family Rhodobacteraceae; genus Thermohalobaculum. Next base: position 3,615 of record JBCBEP010000206.1, on the reverse strand, counting down.
TGACGTATCAGCAATCGCGCCCGAAAGCGTTGAGCGCACCTCGATCTGCATCATCGGTGCTGGGCCCGCAGGCATTGCCCTGGCGGACCGGCTCGGGAAACTGGGACATCGCGTTGCGCTGCTCGAAGCAGGCGGGTTCGAGTTCATCAATGAGGTGCAGGACGTCTACAAGGGTCGGGTGGTCGGCGATCGGTATTACGATCTCGATGTGACGAGGCTCCGGATGTTCGGTGGCAGCGTTAATCACTGGGGCGGCTGGACGCGCCGCCTTGAACCCGAGGACATGACGGCCCACGGCGTGGATACCGTCGACTGGCCGATCGGCATCGAGGATCTCGATCCCTACCTCGCGCCGGCTTGCGCGTTCCTCGAGATCGAGTCCGGTTTTGATAGCGAACCGATCGTGCCAGGCTTGCGCCGACTGACGTTCCGTTGGAGCCGGGCGCCGATCTCCGAGACCTACGCGAAGCTCTTTTCGGAAAGCCAGCTGATCTCCCTCTATCTGCACAGCGCCGTAACTGACGTTGAGATAACTAACGACCGCATCCACCGCGCCCGCGTAACCCGTCTGGATGGCACCTCGTTCTTTGTCGAGGCGGACTATTTCGTAATGGCCATGGGCGGGATCGAGACACCCCGGATGCTGCGCTGGTTCAACGAGCAATCGAACGGCGCCCTCGTTGCCGATGGGGACCGCATCGGTCGCTACTGGATCGAGCATCCACATGGACAGCTCGGCGATGCCCTCATGCCCGCCGCCACCGAGCCCCTGCCGGAAGGCGATGAAGCATTCGTTTTCGGTCTCACGCCCGAAGAGCGCGCAAAGACCGGCGTGCTCAACGCCAATCTCGTCGGGCTGCCTGTCAACAGGAGTGGCACCAAGGGACTAATTCGCGACTTGGCCTGCATTGCGCCGGACCTTGCGAGTTACGCGGTCGAACTCATGGCAAGGAATCTGGTTTGTGGTTTCAAGCTCATCACAGAATGGGAGCAGGCACCTAAATGGCAGAACCGCGTAGTCCTGGACGAGACCGAGAAAGACGCTTTCGGCGTTCCTAGGACGGTGCTGCACTGGGAGCGCGGCGAGGAGGAGCGGCAGACCATCGTCAAGACGGTGACCCGCGCTTCGGAGCTTCTCGCCGAGCACGATGTCGGCCGTGTGCGATTGGCGGACTGGATAGTGAATGACGAGCCGATGCCGGAGTGGGACTTCATCGCTGGGCACCACCACATGGGCGGCACGCCAATGAGTTCCAGCCCCCAGGACGGTATCGTGGATCCGTCCCTGAAGCTTCACAGGATCGACAACCTCTATGTTAGCTCCGCCTCCGTCTTTCCATCCGGCGGCGCCAACAATCCCACCATCACGATCGTCCAGCTATCCCTCCGCCTGGCAGATGAACTCGACCGGCGCCTTGCATCGTAGCGGCAACACCGGAAGCTTAGGCTCATTCCTTCGGGCAGAGGGCGCGCGAGACCAGCGGCGGCTTCAGTGAAAGGTCGTGTCCGCGAGGCGCTGGCTGCGGGCGCGGCGGAGCGCCCTGATCTCGGCCGTGCGGTCCGCGCCCCGGTGGCGACGACGGCGGGCGGCGTTCCGCTGCGCGGCCTCCACACCCAGCAGAAATGCCCCTACCGCCACGACGAAGGCGCCCAGAAGCAGCGCCTCCTGCGTCTGCAGCGCTGTGAGCAAGGCCGCGACCTGCGCCCCACCATCAATCGCCGGTTCCGGCACGGCAACACGAGTAACCATAAACACCACTCCCACCAAAAGCCCGGCGCAGACACCACCGGAACGCGAACAACGACCGCTGACATACGCCCTCAGTTGCCAAGAAACGGTAAAGACCCCGGTTACCATGTTGCGTGAAACGCCGCCCCAGCGCGCGCTCCCCGCCCGCGCGATCCCGCCATGCAACGGATTTCATTGACATCTGCCCCGTGAAAGCGCATGAGGCGCGCGTAAACGCAGGGCGCCAATACGGGCACCCGGGCCGCGCGAGCTTGGCGGCCACCCGAAAACCGCCAAACCCGTCGCTGGCTACTTACAGGAACTCTATGAAATTTGCTGATCTCGAACTCGACCCCAAGGTGCTCAAGGCGGTCGAGGAAGCGGGCTACGAAAGCCCCACCCCCATCCAGGCGCAGGCCATTCCGGAAGCGCTGAAGGGCCGCGACGTCATCGGCATCGCGCAGACCGGCACGGGCAAGACCGCGTCTTTCACCCTGCCGCTCATCACGATGCTCCAGAAGGGCCGGGCCCGGGCGCGCATGCCGCGCAGCCTCATCCTCTGCCCCACGCGCGAGCTTGCCGCCCAGGTGTCCGAGAACTTCGAGACCTATGGAAAGTATACCAAGCTCTCGATGGCGCTGCTCATCGGCGGTGTGAACTTCGCCCAGCAGGACAAGCTGATCGACCGCGGCGTGGATGTGCTGATCGCCACGCCCGGCCGCCTCCTCGACCATTTCGAGCGTGGCAAGCTCATGTTAACCGGCATTCAGGTGATGGTGGTCGATGAAGCGGACCGGATGCTCGATATGGGCTTCATTCCGGACATCGAGCGCATCTTCAACCTGACCAACGCCCTCAGCCGTCAGACGCTGTTCTTCTCCGCCACCATGGCGCCGGAGATCGCGCGGATCACCGACACCTTCCTGCACACGCCCGTGCGCGTGGAGGTAGCAAAGCAGGGCAACACGGCTGAGACGGTGCGCCAGGGCATCGCCAAGTTCCGCCCCTCGCGCCGCGACCGTACGGATGCCGAGAAGCGTGCGGTGCTGCGTGGGCTGCTCGACGCCGAGGGCGAAGCGTTCCGGAACGCCATCGTCTTCTGCAACCGCAAGCGCGATGTGGGCGTGCTCTACAAGAGCCTCGACAAGCACGGCTACAACTGCGGCGCGCTCCATGGCGATCTCGACCAGTCGGTCCGCATGGCGACGCTGGACGGCTTCCGGAACGGCACGATCAAGATCCTGGTGGCGTCCGACGTTGCCGCCCGCGGGCTCGACATTCCGAATGTGAGCCATGTGGTGAACTACGACGTGCCGACGCATCCGGAGGACTACGTCCACCGCATCGGGCGTACGGGCCGTGCGGGTCGGGACGGCACGGCCTTCTCGATCCACACGCCGTCGGACGAGAAGTATCTTGCGCGCATCGAGGAGCTGATCGGCAAGCCCATCCCCGAGGTCGCCGTACCCGAAGGCGCTGTCAGCACGCCCGCGAGCGAGACCGCAGAGGACGAGAAGCCCGCGCGCAGCAGCAGGAGCCGTCGTGGTGCGCGCAGCAAGGACGCGACCGAGAGCGTTGAGGCGGAAACCGCGGAGACCGTCGCACCGGAAGCGCCGCGCGAGCGCCGCAGCCGCGAGGACGACCGCGGATCAGACCGGCGCGAGCGGGGCGGTCGCAACCGCGGGCGCGGCGGCCGCGGCCGGGACGACGACAAGCCGGTGATCGGCCTCGGGGACCACGTGCCCGCCTTCCTCCTGCGTCCGGTGCCGGAGCACATGCTCAAGAAGACTCGCACGAAGAAGGCGGATATGGACGCCGACGGCGACGATGGCGGCGCGGAGAGCGAAGCGGCCTGAGCCGCGTTCCCAAGGGGTTCGGGTGCCACC
>JBCBEP010000205.1:0-4583 GCA_038528605.1 Pseudomonadota bacterium | reverse complement strand
CCGCAGTCATCCGCCTTCGCGCCGCTCGTCGCCGGCGGGTCCACCGCCACCACGATCCGGTCGAGCGGGGGCGCCGCCGCGATCCGTGCCGCCTCGATCTCCGCGGGCCGCCAGAGCGCGCCCTCGCGGCCTTCGATCAGCTCGCCCTCCAGCTCCTGCCGGCCGAGCGCCGTGCCGCCATGGGCCGCCTCCAGCCGCTCGATGAAACCCGGGGCGAGGTTCGCGGCGTTCGCCCGCGTGCCCGCCCGCGTCACCACCGTGCCCGGGCTCTCCAGGATCTCCTTCAGCACCGGGTTGTCCCGCGGCGTCGTCGTCACCAGCTGGCGCGGCCGCTGCCCGAGGCGGAGGCAGAACTGCAGCATCTCCCAGGCCTCCCGGCAGCGCCGCCATTTGGCGAGCTCGTCCGACCAGGCCGCATCGAATTGCGGGCCCCGCAGCGCCTCCGGGTTGGCGGCGGAGGCGATGCGTGCCTCCGCCCCGTTCGGCCAGATCAGGAGCCCGCGTTCGGCCTTGAAAACCGGGCGGCGATCGGGCGGGGAGGCGGCGAGGATGCCGCTCTCCCCCTCCACCATCACCGCCCGCGCCTCGTCGCCCGTCTCCGCCAGCAGGCAGAAGCGGCGGGCCGTGCCGGGGGCCAAGGGCGTGGCCCCCTCCACCAGGCTCCGCACCCATTCGGCACCCGCCCGCGTCTTGCCTGCCCCCCGGCCGCCCATGATCACCCAGGTCGACCAGTCGCCGCCTGGCGCGAGCTGGTGGCCGGGATGGCCCCAGAGCGCCCAGAGATGGGGCATCGCCGCCAGCGCATTGTCGCTCAGCCCCCGGAGGAAGACGTAGCGCTCGGCCTCCGGCAGCGCGGCAAGCCGCGCCGCCACAGGGCGCGCCGCCACGGGGCGGGCCTCTGCCGCGTTCTCGTCCTCAGGCCGCAAGACGGTCGAGCCGGGCGGCGATCTCGCGCCGGGCCTCCTCGATATCGATCACCGCCGCACCGTTCGCCGCCCGCGCGGCCTCGAGCCGGGCGTCGATCTTCTCCTGCAGGTCGAGCACGGTCCTCAGCGCCCGGTCCGCGTCCTGCAGGTGTTGCAGGATCGGCTTCGGACAGCTCTCGGGCCCGCCCGCCGCCTCGACCGCCATCTCGAGCTTGATGGTCGCGGCATCGAGCCGGCGCATCACGCGGTGAAAGCTCTCCTCTGCCGCCTTCAGCCGTTCGGCCGCGCGTCTGCGTTCCGCCCGGTCCATGGCCGCGCAGGTTTTCGCCTTTCGTGTCGTCGTCTTGTCCATGGTCATGGTCGTCGCCTTCCGTTCTTGTTGTTGTTCGGTAGAGGCAAGTCACGTCCAGTCATTGACGCCGGACACGCAAAAGGGCAGCCCGAAGACTGCCCTTTGCCAAAAGTCGCAGCGGTGTATCCCGCCTCTCGACCCAAGTATTCCAGCGTGCCAATAGAGTTGCCAGAGAGCGCGCGGTGGGTCAAGCGCGCCGACAGGGGGCGCGCAACACCCCAACGCGCGCTACCCGTACTTCACACGCAACGGTCGTTCCCAGTCTGCTCCCGCGCTCTCTAATGTCAGCATGCGCCGCAAGGCGTGAACAACTGCCGAAGGATACGGGATCGTTGCAGCTTCGGGCCGTCAGCGCCTGGCATGCCGGCGCTCACGGTCAGCCGCGACACCCAGACTGGCAAGGAGGCTGCGAGTGTGCGAGCCTTTGCGCAGCGCGCGATATAGAACTGTGCGGGACTGCAGCATCGTCAAACCTGCCGACGCTTCACCCGGTCGATCAGGTTGTACACGTCGCCCGGGGCGTCAACCTCTCTGAAGGTGAAACTGCCGTCGTCTCCGTGCCAAACACCCAAACCGTGGAATGGCAAGCCTCTGTCGGACCGGCGGCCGAGCCGCACCGAGCCCCGCGGCGCATCGTCGAACGCGACCTCGAGATCCTCGGCAATCGGCAGATCGCGCAGTTTCCGCCCCCAAGACAGGCCTAGGATCAGCGCCCTCTTGTCAGTTATTGCGTAGTACGTCCGCCGGCGGATGTACCGGTCGGCGAAGAACCTACCGATCAGGAAATAAATTCCTACAAATACGAACAAGATCATGACCAAGGAAATCGGATCGGCACCAAAGCCCCCGGCCGAGGCCATCCAGAGCACGACTAAGAGCCATACAGCTGAAAATGGTACCAGCAATAATTCGACCGGGCGGAAGATAAAAAGTCGCTGGCTGGGCCTGCCGCGCCAAAGTATGCGCTCGTTCCCCGCGAGGTAACGCCGCCAGTGCTCGCCTTCTTCCATCTTCCCGCCTTCAAGTTTAGGAAACAAATCCGACGTCCCGGCGGGGCCGGTAACCAACACTCATCGACAGCGCTGCTAGCACCCTCAATTCCCGCTGGCGGCTTCCCCGTCGCGGCGGGCGCGTTCGATTTCGCGCCAGCGGGCGACGTTGCGGTTATGCTCGTCCAGCGTCGAGGCGAAGGCGTGCCCGCCCGTGCCGTCCGCGACGAAATAGATGAAGGGCGTGGTCTCGGGCTGCAGCACCGCCTCGATCGCCGCCTTGCCAGGGTTCGCGATGGGCGTGGGCGGCAGGCCGGGGATCGTGTAGGTATTCCACGGGGTTCGCGTCCGAAGTTCACTTCGTCTGAGGCCGCGGCCGAGGGGCGCCACACCCTTCGTGATGCCGTAGATCACCGTGGGGTCGGACTGAAGCGGCATGCCGCGCGTAAGGCGATTGACGAACACGCTGGCGACCTTGCCGCGCTCCCCGTCGAGCCCCGTCTCCTTCTCAACGACCGAGGCGAGGATCAGCGCCTCCTCGGGGCTCGCGAGCGGCAGGCCGGCGGCGCGCCCGGCCCAGGCCTCCTCCAGGATGGCCTCCTGCGCCGCCTGCATCCGGCCGATCACCTGCTCGCGCGTATCGCCCCGCGCCACGAAATAGGTGTCCGGCGCGAGCGATCCCTCCGCCGGCGGCTCCCCGATCTCGCCCTCGAGCACGGTCATGTCCTCGAGCAACGCCACGACCTCTGCGCTCGAGAGCCCTTCGGCGACGGTAACGCGGTAGCTGATGACGTCGCCGCGGGAGAGCTTGGCCACCACATCCATCACCGAAGCGCCGGCCTCGATCTCGTACTCGCCGAACTTCAGCGCACGTGCCTCGCCCGAATACTTTGCGGCGAGGCGGAACAGGAGCGGGTCCTCGACCACGCCCGCCTCGGCCAGCACGTCCGAGATCTCGTTCAGCCCCGCGCCCTTCGGCACCTGCACCACGGTGGTCTCGGTCAGCGGGCCCGGCCCCTCCACCCGCGCCTTGCCCCAGTTGATCGCAATGCCCAGCGCCACGCCGGCCACGATCAGGAGCCCGAGAACATTCGCCGCGATGTGCTTCATGGGCTAACCCGCTGATTTTGCGCCGCTAAAGCGTCTCAGGCATCCACCCGCCCAAAGATCACGGAGGCGTTGGTGCCCCCGAAACCGAAGCTGTTGGAGAGCGCCACGTTGATCTCGCGGGCGCGCTTCTCGTGCGGCACGAGGTCGATCGGCGTCGCAACGCTCGGATCGTCGAGATTGATCGTGGGCGGCGCCACCTGGTCGCGGATCGCGAGCACCGAGAAGATCGCCTCGATCGCCCCGGCCGCGCCCAGCAGGTGCCCCGTGGCGGATTTGGTGGAGGACATCGAGACATTCGCGCCGTGATTGCCCAGAAGCCGGGTCACAGCACCAAGCTCGATCTCGTCACCAAGCGGTGTGGAGGTGCCATGGGCGTTCACATAGTCGATGGCCGAGGCTTCGAGCCCCGCATTCCGCAGCGCCGCCTTCATCGACCGGAAACCGCCATCGCCATCCGACGCAGGCGCGGTGATGTGGTAGGCATCGCCCGAAAGCCCGTAGCCCAGCACCTCTGCATAGATCTTGGCGCCGCGGGCCTTGGCATGCTCGTACTCCTCGAGCACCAGAACGCCCGAGCCCTCGCCCATCACGAAGCCGTCCCGCCCTTTGTCGTAGGGCCGGCTGGCCTTCTCGGGCGTCTCGTTCCAGTTGGTGGAGAGCGCCTTGCAGGCGGCAAAGCCCGCCACCGAGAGCTCGCATACGGGCGACTCGGAGCCCCCCGCCAGCATCACATCCGCATCGCCCAGCATGATCAGCCGCGCGGCATCCCCCACCGCGTGCGCGCCCGTGGAGCAGGCGGTCACCACCGCGTGGTTCGGCCCCTTGAAGCCATATTTGATGCTGACCTGGCCGGAGCAGAGATTGATGAGCGCGCCCGGAATGAAGAAGGGAGAGACGCGGCGCGGCCCCTTCTCCTTCAGGGTCACGGCTGTCTCCGCGATGAACTCGATGCCGCCGATGCCGGAGCCGATGAGCACGCCCGTGCGCTCCCGCGCCTCGTCATCCTCGGGCGTCCAGCCGCTGTCCTTCACGGCCTGCTCGGCCGCGGTCAGCGCATAGGTGATGAAGCGGTCGAACTTCCGGCGGTCCTTCGCGGCCACCCAGTCGTCCATGTTGTACGTGCCGTCCGACCCGTCGCCGAGCGGGATCTCGCCAGCGATCTGGCAGGGGAGATGCGAAGCGTCGAAGTATTGGATGCGCCCGATG
>JBCBEP010000204.1:0-4583 GCA_038528605.1 Pseudomonadota bacterium | reverse complement strand
GCCGATAACGGTGTCTCGGTCGAATACGCGATCCCGAAGGAGGGCGCGCTCATGTGGTTCGACCAGATGGCGATCCCGTCGGACGCGCCGAACCCCGAGGCGGCGCATGCCTTCCTCGACTATCTGCAGCGGCCCGAGGTGATCGCGAAGGCGTCGAACTACGTTTATTACGCCAACGGCAACGCGGCCTCGAAGGAGTTCCTGGTCGAGGACGTGATCGGCGATCCGGCGATCTACCCGCCCGAGGAGACGATTGCGAACACCTGGAGCGCCGTGCCCTACCCGCCGAAGGTTCAGCGGGTTGTCACCCGCGCGTGGACCCGCATCAAGACGGGTTCCTGAGCGTGACGGAGGCGGCGGCGGCCGGCGGTCAGACGGCCGAGCGCCGTCGCCCCCGGCAGGATCACCCGCTGGCGGCAGCGGCGAAGCCGTGGCGCGACGGGGCGGCCGCGCCGCATCTGCGCATCGTCGATGTGGTGAAGCGGTTCGGCGATACCACCGCGGTGGATCACGTGTCGCTCGACATCTACGGGAGCGAGTTCTTCGCGCTGCTCGGGCCCTCGGGCTGCGGGAAGACCACGCTCCTGCGCATGCTGGCCGGCTTCGAGACGCCGGATGCGGGACGGATCCTGCTGGATGGCGAGGACCTCTCGCGCATTCCGCCCTTCGAGCGGCCCGTGAACATGATGTTCCAGTCCTACGCGCTCTTTCCGCACATGACCGTGGAGCGGAACATCGCCTTCGGGCTGGAGATGGAGGGCATGGACAAGGCGGCGCGCAAGGCGCGGGTCGAGGAGATGCTCTCGCTTACGCATCTCGAGCGCTTTGCCCGCCGCAAGCCGGACCAGCTTTCCGGCGGGCAGCGCCAGCGGGTGGCGCTGGCCCGGGCGCTGGCCAAGAAGCCGAAGCTGCTGTTGCTGGACGAGCCGCTCGGCGCGCTCGACCGCAAGTTGCGTGAGGCGACGCAGTTCGAGCTTGTGACCATCCAGGAAGAGCTCGGCCTCACCTTCGTGATCGTGACGCATGATCAGGAGGAGGCGATGACGGTCTCCACCCGGATTGCCGTGATGCGCGAGGGGCAGGTCGCGCAGCTGGGCGAGCCGCGCGAGGTCTACGAGAAGCCCGTGGATCGTTATGTGGCGGAGTTCATTGGCGATGTGAACATCTTCGAAGGGGCAGCGGGGGGCGGGGCCCTGCAGCTCGGCGGGGGAGCGAGCGTCCGGGCGCGCGGCACCGAGGGTCTGGCCCAGGGCGCAGAGGCGGCCGTCGCCATTCGCCCGGAGAAGATCTCGATTGCGCGCGGCGATGCGGAGGGCGTCGGGGAGAACCGGCTGACCGGCGTGGTGGAGGATATTGCGTATCTTGGCGACGTCTCGGTCTACCATGTGCGCCTGCCCGGGGCGGGGATCGTGAAGGCGACGCGGACGAACAGGGTGCGCGGCGAGGAGGGCGAGATCACCTGGGAAGAGCCGGTGACGCTGAGCTGGGATCTGAGTGCGGGGGTGCTGCTCGCATCCTAGGCGGCCGGTGCGGGCTGGGGCGTCGTTCGTGGCGGCTTTCGCCGGGTGGGCGGTTGCCGCGGAGTGCCCCGCCCCGCCCCGCCACGGCCCGGCCGGCCGCCGCCCCCACCCGCCCACCCCGGCGCCGGCCGGCCGGGCCGCAGCGGGGCGGGAGCGTTGGCGGATGTCAGACATCCTCCTCGATGGCGAGCATGCGCAGCTCCCCGCGCTGTTCGAGGGCGCGGATGGCGGCGACCACCGCGGCCTCGGCCTGCTCGCCATCCTTTCGGCGCACCTTGTCGATCTCGGTAAGCTCTCCGCGCAGCTGGTCGGCGATGCGCGAGGCGATGTTGGAGAGGATGAACTCGCCCGCCTCCGAGCCGAGGTCCTGCGCGTGGCGGAGGGCGCGGAGGAGCTGGTCGCGCTCCGTCTCCCGCACCACCATCGCGATGTCCCGCGGTGCGATGCGCTTGGGGATATCGTCGAAAGTGAACATCTTACGCCGGATCTCCTCGGCGAATTCTGGCTGGGTGTCCTCGAAATGGCCGAGCACGTTGTCCCGGGTCTCGGCGGTGACAAAGTTCATGATGGCGCCTACGCGTTCGGCCGGGTTGCGTCGTGGCGTGGCGTGCATGTTGGTGGCGAGGAAATCCCGGCTGACGGAGACACCGATGGCCTCGATCACGTTGGGGTCGAGCGACTGGGTGCGGGTGATGCCGAGCACGACCTCGCGGGCGCGTTCGGGCTCGAAGCGGTTGAGGACCTTGGCGGCGTGTTCGGAGGAGAGCTTCGAGAGGATGACCGCGGCGGTCTGGCTATGCTCGCGCGCGAGGAAATCCGCCAGCGCCTCCTCGTTCACCTTGCCGAGCTTCTTCCACACATTGCTGGTGGACGGGCTGTCGATATCGTCGAGGAGGCGGGTGAGAAGCCCGTCATTCACGTAGGGTTGCAGCACCTCGCGGGTGCGGCTGAGGCCGCCGCGCACAATGGTGTCCTGCTCCCGGAGCGCGTCGAGAAACTCCGCGATGACGTTGCGGACCACCGAGGGCTCGACCCGGCGGAGGCGCACCATCGCGGCGGTGAAGGCGCGGAGCGCGCTTTCGTCGAGCATCTCGAGAATGGGGCCCGCCGCTTCCGTGCCGAGCGCGCCGATGACGATGGCCGCCTTCTCGGCGCCTGTGAGGTCGTCCGGCGCAGTGCTGGGCAGGCGGCTGCGGGCGGTGGCTTCGGCCAGCGCGTCCTCCGCGGCGCGACGTTCTTCGCTCATGCGTATCCCCTCACCAAGGCGCTGGCCACGAGGGACCAGCCATCCGCCACCACGAAGAACGCCAGTTTGAGCGGCAGCGAGACCACGACGGGCGGCACCATCATCATGCCCATCGACATGAGGATCGACGCGACCACGAGATCGATGATCACGAAGGGCAGGAACAGCATGAAGCCGATGGTGAAGGCGCGCGCGATCTCAGACAGCATGAAGGCGGGCACCAGAAGCGAGAGCGGGGCGGCGCCGGGGTCGACGCTTTCCGCCGATGGCGCTTCGCCGAGCGGGCGGCCGGGGGCTACCGCGGCGAGATCGGCCAGGGTCTGCGCATCGATACGGGCCGCCATGAAGCGGCGGAAGGGGGCGGCCCCGCTTTCCATCGCCGCCTCCGCTTCCATGCGCCCGTCGAGCAGCGGGGCGATGGCGGTGTCCCACGCCTCGGTGAAGACAGGTTCCATCACGAACCAGGTGAGAAAGAGGGCGAGGCTCACCAGCAGCATGTTGGGTGGAGAAGCCTGCAGGCCGAGGCCCTGGCGCAGGATCGAAAGCACTGTGATCATGAAGGGAAAGCACGTGACCATGATGGCGATGCCCGGTGCGAGGCTGAGCACCGTGACGATCAGGAAGAGTTGAATGATGCGGCCCGAGAGCGTGCCCGTCTCCGCTCCGTCGGGCTGTGAGCCGAGGTCGAGCGTCAGGCTCTGAGCGCCGGCATGGCCAGTGACGCAGAGCATGCAGATCGCCGCGAGGGAGGCGACGATCAGCGGCGTCACGCCTCCCCATCGCTCAGAACAGATCGCTGACATCCACCACTTCCGTGAGCCGAACGCCAAGGCGGCCGCCGTCTTCGCCCAGTTCCTCGAGTTCGCCGCGCGCGATCACCCGGTCGCCGACCATGATCTGGACCGGATCGTCCACCCGCGCCGAGAGAGGCAGCACCGTGTCGCGCCGCATGGCGAGGAGTTCGCCGATCACCGGCTGGGCCTGGCCGACGGCGACCACCACGTCGATCGGCACGGAGTAGATGGCGCGCCGGTAGGCACTATCGCCTAGCGTGTCGTCGACAGCGGGTGTCGCATCGGGCGCCTGGGCGGTTGCGCCGGGGCCTGTTTCCTCGGGCGATGCCGCGGGGCCTGTGGTGTCGGTCGTCATTGTTCTTCTCCTGATTGATCGGGGCGGGGCGGGGCCTCTGCGCCAGGTTTGGTTGGCGCGTTGAGCGCCCCGTGCGTGCCGAGCCGCCGGTTCATGAGCGATAGTGCAGCGGCCGCGAGGCGGTCCGCGATGACGTCGGCGCCGCCCTCCGGCCAGGCGATTCGCGCCCTGCCGGGATCGAGCGTCTCGTCGGCGATAAGCTGGAAGCCGATCTCGGGAGCCCGGGCCTCGAGGGCGGCAGCAACTGCCCGGACCTCCAACGGTGAAAGGCTGAGTACCAGCGTATCCCCCCGTCCCTCGCGTGCGATGGTGAGGCAGGCATGGGCGACCTCTTCCGCAAAGCCCACCTGCGCAATGGCTGGCAGGCAGCTTTCGGCCGCTGCCGCGAAGCAGTGAGCAGCGCGCCGGTCCGCGCCCTCGCGATAGGCTTCGAGCCGCAGGCCGATGCCGTGGATCTCCGCCGCCAAGGTCTCCAGCCGCGTGATGTGCGCAGCGCTATGCTGTGGGGGCCGAGCGGAGTCATCCGCCGGTTCCGCGGGCGCGGGTACCGATGAGGCGGCCGCACCCTCTGCTGTCACGAGATCGGAAACGAGATCGCTGCGCGGAGAGCCTGGCCCCCGGTCATCGCCGCAAGCCGGATCACTCGGCGCGCAGGGTTGTGCCACTCG